>NZ_JBSGCE010000025.1:0-149785 GCF_053601695.1 Nonomuraea sp. NPDC004702 | reverse complement strand
TGTTCCCCGGCCTCACCCAGCAGATGATCGACGACGGGGTGCCCGCCGGAGACCTGGCCACCAGCCTGCGCTGGTACTTCAACGGCCGCCGGCTGCGCCCGGCCCCCACCGGCCTGATCAGCGTCTCGGCCACCAGGCCCGTCCTGGAGGAGCAGGTCAGGAACCGCGTCTCGGCCCTGCCCAACGTGCGCTTCCTGGAGCGCACCGACATCCTCGGGCCGACCGCGACCCCGGCCCGCGACCGGGTCACCGGCGTCCGTGTCCGCGGGACGGACGGCGTCGAGGAGCACCTGGCCTGCGACCTGCTGGTGGACGCGACGGGCCGCGGCTCGCGCACCCCCGCCTGGCTCCAGGAGCTCGGCTTCCCCCGGCCGGACGAGGACCGCGTCAAGATCGGCCTGGCCTACACCACCCGCCACTTCCGCCTGCGCCGCGACCCGTACGGCGAGGACCTGTCGATCAACCCCGTCGCCTCGCCGGCGAACCCGCGCGGCGCGTTCTTCCCCAAGCTGCCCGGCGACATGAGCATGCTCTCCCTCACCGGCATCCTGGGCGACCACCCGCCGGCCGACCTGGAGGGCTTCCTCGCCTTCGCCAAGTCCCTGCCCGTGCCCGACGTCTACGACGCCGTCCGCGACGCCGAACCGCTCGACGAGGGCGTCACCTTCACCTTCCCGGCCAGCGTGCGGCGCCGCTACGAGCGTCTGCCCGCCTTCCCCGACGGCCTGCTGGTGCTGGGCGACGGCGTGTGCAGCTTCAACCCCGTCTACGGCCAGGGCATGACCGTCGCCGCCATGGAGGCGATGATCCTGCGCGAGCACCTCCAGACGGGCGCGGTGCCGCCCTGGCGGGCCTTCTTCCGGGACATCTCGCGGGTCATCGACGTCCCGTGGGACATCTCCGCCGGCGCCGACCTCGCCTTCCCCGGGGTGGAGGGGCGGCGTACCGCCAAGGTGCGCATCGGCAACGCCTACATGGCCCGCCTGCACGCCGCGGCGGCCCGCGACGGCGCGGTCACGGCCGCGTTCATGCGGGTGGCCGGGCTGGTGGACCCGCCGCAGACGCTCATGCGGCCCGCGCTCATGCTGCGGGTCCTGTGCCAGAGCGGCGGCGGCCCAGCGCCGGCCGCCGCCCCCGAGCAGCGCCCGCAGGTGCCGCTGCTCAAGTCCTGACCCCGTCCGAACGACGAGAAGGACGCCGGCGGATCCCGCCGGCGTCCTTCTCGTCGGTACGGCTACCGCAGCGAGCGGGCGAACGCGCGCACGTCGCCCACCAGCAGCTCCGGCTGCTCCATGGCGGCGAAGTGGCCGCCCCGCTCGAACTCGGTCCAGTGGCTGATCGTCGGGATGTCCCGGTCGGCCAGCCGGCGCACCGGCACGAAGATGTCCCTGGGGAAGACCGCCACGCCCACGGGCACGGTGATGGGCGGCGGCCGGTGCCCCTCGGCGGCCATCTTCAGGCCCGCCGCGCCCTCGTAGTAGAAGCGCGCCGACGACCCGGCCGTCGCGGTCAGCCAGTAGATCGACACGTTGGCCAGCATCCGGTCCCGGTCCACGGCGTCCTCGGGCGACTTGTCGGAGTCCGTCCAGTCGTGGAACTTCTCCACGATCCAGGCGAGCTGCCCCACGGGCGAGTCGGTGAGCGCGTACGCCAGCGTCTGCGGGCGGGTGGACTGCAGCTTCATGTAGCCCGACAGCTCCTCGTCGAACCGCGCCAGCCCGGCCAGCCGCCCCTGCTCGGCGGGCGTCAGGCCGGCCAGTTCGGCCGGATCGCCCGAGGGGAAGGCCATCAGCATGTTGACGTGCGCGCCGATCACGTGCTCGGGGGCCAGCCTGGCCAGCTCCAGCGAGATCACCGCGCCCGCGTCGCCGCCCTGCGCCAGGTAGCGGTCGTAGCCCAGCCGGCGCATCAGCTCGGCCCACGCCAGCGCCACCCGGTACGGGTGCCAGCCCGCCTCCCTGGTGTGCCCGGAGAACCCGAACCCCGGGATCGACGGGATGACCAGGTGGAAGGCGTCGGCCGGGTCGCCGCCGTGCGCGCGCGGGTCGGTGAGCGGCCCGATCACGTCCAGGAACTCGGCGACCGAGCCCGGCCAGCCGTGCGTCAGCAGCAGCGGCACGGCCTGCGGCTCCGGCGAGCGCACGTGCAGGAAGTGCACGTCGGCGCCGTCGATCTCGGTCACGAACTGCGGGTGCCGGTTCAGCTCGGCCTCGGCCGCCCGCCAGTCGAAGCCGTGCCGCCAGTGGTCGGCCAGCTCCTTGAGGTAGCCCAGCGGCACGCCGCGCTCCCAGCCGGTGCCGGGCAGCTCGTCCGGCCAGCGGGTGGCGTCGATCCTGCGGTGCAGGTCGGCCAGGTCGGCCTCGGGGATGTCGATCCGGAATGGACGCATGGGTGGGTTCGCCCTTCTCTTGTCAGGGGTGGGTCGAGCGGGTCAGCCGGTGCCGGTGCGCCGCAGCTCCTCGAAGGAGGACAGGTCGGGCACCGTCCAGCCGTCCAGGTCGTACTCGCCGAGGCAGCGGTCGACGAAGGCCGCGTACTCGTCCAGCTGGCCGCCGGCCATCTGCGAGAACAGCAGCTCGACCCGGGTGTTCTCGTGGTTGCCGCCGTAGTTGCGCTCGTAGAGCTCGTGGCGGCCGCCGAACTCCGAGCCGATCGCGTCCCACAGCAGCTTCATCACCTTGACGCGGCCCTCGGCGTCGGTGCCGTCCGAGCCGCGCAGGTATTTGTCCAGGTACGGGCGGATGTCGGGGTTCTTGAAGTCGGCCGCGCCGGAGTTGACGTAGATGAGCCCGCTGGCCACGTCCTGAAGGACGATCTCCTTGATCCGCGGGTAGCCGATCTGCATGAACCAGCGGTAGGCCAGGCCGTACTGCGGGTTGGGCAGCAGCGCGCCGTTGCGCCACTCCACCGGGTTGCGGGCGGCGGCGTCCGACAGCGCCCAGAACAGGTTGCGCCAGGCCAGCACCTCGCCGATCCGGGTCTGCACGCCGCGGAAGTCCTTGGTGCCGGTGATCTCCAGCGCCCTGACCAGCAGCCCGGCGATGAACTCCAGCTTCACCGCCAGCCGGGTGCAGCCGTGGAAGGTGAACCGCTCGGTGAAGCCCGACTGGCCGGTGAACAACTGCGCCTTGCCGAGGTCGCCGTAGATGAACACGTTCTCCCAGGGGATGAGCACCTTGTCCAGGACGAGGATGCTGTCGTTCTCGTCCAGCCGGGAGGAGAGCGGGTAGTCGAACGGGCCGCCGGTCAGCGCCGCGTTCATTCCGTAGGACGGGCGGCAGATCAGCTTCAGGCCCTGCGCGTCCATCGGCACGGTGGCCACCAGCGCGAACTCGCGCTTCTTGACCGGCAGGCCGTAGTGGGCGATGAAGTTGTAGTGCGTCAGCGCCGAGCCGGTCGCCACCACCTTGGCGCCGCTCACCACGAGCCCCGCGTCGGTCTCCCGCTCGACGTGCACGTAGACGTCGTTGACCTCGTCCGGCGGCCGGTTGCGGTCGACCGGCGGGTGCACGATCGCGTGGTTCCAGAACAGCACCTTCTCCTGCGACTCGCGGTACCAGCGGCGGGCGTTGCCGTCGAAGGGCGCGTAGAAGCCGGCGTTGGCGCCCAGCGTGCCGAGGAAGGAGGCCTTGTAGTCGGGGCTGCGGCCCATCCAGCCGTAGCTCATCCTGGCCCACGTCGCGATGGCCCGCTGGTCGGCGACCAGGTCCTCGACCGTGCGCGGGGTGGTGAAGAAGCGGTGCGTGTAGCCCTCGCCGCCGCTGTCGGTGGGGCAGGTCAGCAGCTCACGGGTGCCGTCGGCGTGGAGGGCGTCGTAGAGCCTGGCGGTCATCCGCACCGGGTTGTGGAACGCCGGATGCTCGGTGACGTCCTTGACGCGGTCACCGTAGAGGTAGATCTCACGATCGTCACGCAGGCTCTCGACGTACTCGCTGCCCGTGAGCGGGCGGGTCTTCGGCGCGGCATCGGGCATCGGACATCTCCCTGGGCAGGCAGCACGGGTGCATCCTCAGCGTGGCACCCGCGCGCGCGGCGGCCATCTCGCGATGTGCGCTGTTCCGCCGGCGCGGGCGCGGGCGGCATTCTGGAAGGTGCCCGTGCGCGCGCCCCGATGTGACGATGACCGCGTGACGGAGCATCGCCTGTGGGCGCTGGCCCACCTCGGAACCCCGATGGCGATCCGGGTGGCCGCGACGCTGAGGATCGCCGACCGGCTCGCCAAGGCGCCGGCCACCGGCGCCGAACTCGCCCCCGCCGTGGGCGCCGACCCCGGCGTGCTGGAGCGGCTCATGCGCTACCTGGCCGCCAGGGGAGTGCTCGGCCGCGACGACGACGGCAGGTACACGCTGACCGCCATCGGCGAGGAGCTGCGCGACGACCACCCGGCCGGGATGCGCGCCATGCTGGACATCGAGAGCTGGGAAGGACGGGCCGAGCTGGCCTTCGCCCACCTGCTGCACAGCGTGCGCACCGGCGAGGCCGCCTTCCCCCGGCAGTTCGGCCGCTCCTTCTGGGCGGACCTGGCCGCCGACCCGGCCCGCGCCGCCGCGTTCGACGCGCGCATGGCCGCCGAGGTCCCCGGCCGGGCCCCCGCCATCGTGGCCGGCTACGACTGGGGCAGCCTCGGCCGGATCGTCGACGTCGGCGGCGGCGACGGATCCCTGCTCATCGCGCTGCTCACCGCCTACCCCGGGCTGCGCGGCACGGTCGTCGACCAGCCCGCCACCGCGCGGGCCGCCGCCGCGGCGCTGGAGGCCGCCGGACTGTCCGGCCGCGGCGAGGCCGTGGCGGGCAGCTTCTTCGACCCGCTGCCGCCGGGCGCCGACGGCTACCTGCTGTCGTGGATCCTGCACGACTGGAGCGACGACGACGCCGCCGTCATCCTGGGCCGCTGCGCCGAGGCGGCCGGGCCGGGCGGCTCGGTCTTCGTGGTGGAGGACTTCGGCCCCGACGGCGAGTCGCCGCGTACCGGGATGGACCTGCGCATGCTCGTCTACTACGGCGGCCGCGAGCGCGCCGTCGCCGACCTGCGGGCCCTGGCCGCGCGGTGCGGCCTGGAGGTCGCCTCGGTGCATCCGGCGGGCGCGCTGCGGATCGTCCGGCTGGTGGCACGCCCGTGACCCCCGCCGAGATCGTCGCCGCCCTGGTCGCCCCCGAGGGCCGCCGCGACCCCTACCCGCTGTACGAGCTGCTGCGCGCCCACGGCCCGGTCGTCCCGGTACGCCCCGGTCTCACCG
Organism: Nonomuraea sp. NPDC004702; assembly: GCF_053601695.1. Classification (NCBI taxonomy): domain Bacteria; kingdom Bacillati; phylum Actinomycetota; class Actinomycetes; order Streptosporangiales; family Streptosporangiaceae; genus Nonomuraea; species Nonomuraea sp. NPDC004702. Next base: position 144,548 of record NZ_JBSGCE010000025.1, on the reverse strand, counting down.
TCGCCGTCGGGTACGCCGAGATCAACCGCGCGCTGCGCGACAACCGCCTCCGCGTCCAGGACGCCGCCGGGTACGACCACATCTATCCCGCCTGGCGCTCGCACTCCTCATTGCGCGGCTACACCGACTCCATGCTGTACCGCAACCCGCCCGGCCACACCCAGACCCGGCGCCTGGTCAGCAGCGGCTTCACGCCCGCCCGGGTGGCCGGGATGCAGGAGTCGGTCGAGCGGATGGTCCACCGGCTGCTGGACCGGCTGGCCGACCTCGGCGCCGGCGGCACGCCCGTCGACTACGTCGCCGAGTTCGCCTCACGGCTGCCGATCGCCGTCATCAGCGCGCTCATCGGCGTGGCCGAGGAGGACCAGAAGTGGTTCCGCCAGGTCGCCTCGGACCTGACGATCGCCCTGGAGGGCATCACCAACGTCGCCAGGCTGTCCGTCGCCGACAAGGCCATGGACGAACTGGCCGGCTACTTCGGCGAGCTGATCGACGACCGCCGCCGCCACCCCGCCGACGACATGCTGACCGCGCTCGTCCGCGCCCACGACGACGGCACCCGGCTCAGCCACGACGAGCTGGTCGGCAACCTCATGCTGCTGCTGACCGCCGGGTTCGAGACGACGAGCTTCCTGCTCGGGCACGGGCTGCGGCTGGCGTTCGAGCATCCAGGCCACGCCGCGCGGCTGCGCGCGGAGCCGGGGTTCGCCACCGCGTACGTTGAGGAGGTCCTGCGGTTCGAGGCGCCCGTCCAGGCGACCAGCCGGTGGGCCGAGACGGCGACCGACGTCTCCGGCGTCCCGGTGCCGGGCGGGACGAAGGTCGTCCTCATGCTCGCCGCCGGCAACCGGGACCCGCGCCGCTTCCCCGATCCGGCCCGCTTCGACCCGGACCGTCCGGACGTCCAGCCGCTCAGCTTCGGCGCCGGGCCGCACTTCTGCCTGGGGGCGCCGCTGTCGCGCATGGAGGCCCGCATCGCGCTGCCGCTGCTCCTGCGGCGTTTCCCGGCGCTGTCCGCGGCCGAGCCGCCGGACCACCGCGACCGCTGGGTGGGCCGCGGCCTCCACCGCTTCCTCGTCACCACCTCCTGACCTCCAGGTCACGCCCTGACGCGCATCCGCCGGGCCGCCGCCAAGGAGGCCGCCACGAGAACGGTGAGCACGCTCCAGTACAGGAAACCGCTCACCCGGGTCACCAGCAGGTTCTCGGCCAGGTGGACCAGGCCGGGAACCAGGTAGACGGCGGCGGCCAGCGCCCAGCGGCCGTCCCGGGCGGCCAGAGTGGCGGCCAGCACCAGCAGCAGGGCCACCACCTCGACGCCGGCCCGTACGACGCCCCAGACCGTCTCGTACGCCGGCACCTGCGCGAGCTGCAACGCCCAGCAGATCGGCGGGACGACCAGCCACCACGGCGACCGGACCGGCATCGTCGCGCCCCACCACCGGGCGTGCCCCGACACGCGGCCCGCCCCGGTCCGCCGGACGGCGAGCGCCGCCGACGCGGCCGCGACCACCCAGTAGGGCGCGACCGGCCCGAGGTCGCCGTACAGCGGGCCGACGTCGACCACCGGGCCGTGCAACCATCCCAGGACGATGGGCCAGCTCGTCAGGAGCGCGGCGATCGCCGCGAGAGGAGCCGCGACCCGCGTCCATCCCCGCACGAGCGCCACCACCAGGACGACCCCGACCCCGGTCCACACCTTGAAGACGAGGTGGGGCAGGACGGGCAGCTGCGCGACGGTGACGACCGCCACGGCCAGTGCGCCGAGATGCAGACCGTCGGCCCACCCCGGCACGCCGGCCGCCCGGCTGGCCCGGACGCGCACGGTGAACCCGCCCGCCAGCAGGGACAGCGTCTCCCGATAGGCGCGCAGAAGACGGCGGTACCGCTTTTCGAGAACGTGGCTCATAGGCTCCTCATCCCGTCCGGCCGCAGGACAAGTGCGGCGGCGCGCCACGACCGGACCATCGCCGCCTCCGCGCTGCTCACTGAGAGCCTGCCGCAAATGTCGCACAGGTGGATCGATCCCTCAATGCCGGCCGGTTGGCGACGTGGCTCATAACGCTTCACGACGGTTCGTCCAAGTAGGGGTGTGGCATTCACAACTTTGCGAACAGGATTAGTGGCCGCCGTACTGGCCGGTTCCTTGGGAGCCGTCACGGCTCAGGAGCCGTCCCTTGCCGCGGCCCCGGCAGGAACCGGCCCGGTCGTGGCCGGTAGCGTGACGCTCCTGACCGGGGACAAGGTGACGGTCAGCGGCCGGGGCCACCGGGTGGAGAGCGCCCCCGGCCGGCGGGTCCGCTTCTCGGCGCAATTTCGCGACGGACACCTCTACGTGATCCCCTCCGACGCGTTCCCGCTGGTCAGCGAGGGCCTGCTCGACGACCGGCTCTTCGACGTGACCCGGCTTCTGGCGTGGAAGTACGGCGACGCCGACACGGACGAGATCCCGCTGATCAGCCAGACCCTGGGGGAGCGGCCGGCCCCGACGCTGAGCGGCGCCCGCGTGACCCGCAAGCTCGACGACCTCGGCGTGGCGGCGGTGCGGCTGCCGAAGAGCACCGCCGCGCGGACGTGGCGGGACCTGGTGAGCGGGGCTCGTACGTCGGCCGCGGGGAAGGGCAAGATCTGGCTCGACGGACGCCGGTCCTTCTCGCTGGACCGCAGCACCGCGCAGATCGGCGCGCCCGAGGCGTGGCAGCAGGGGTTCACCGGCCAGGGCGTCACGGTGGCCGTGCTCGACAGCGGCTACGACGCCGGTCATCCCGATCTCAAGGGCGTCGTCACCCAGGAGCGCAACTTCTCCGACGAGCCGGACATGACCGACCGCGTCGGCCACGGCACGCATGTCTCCTCGATCGTCGCCGGGGCCGGGACGAAGTACCGGGGCGTCGCGCCGGGGGCCCGCATCGCCGTGGGGAAGGTGGGCGGCGTCGACGGCATCGCCGACTCGGCGTTGCTGGCGGGCATGGAGTGGGCCGCCACCGAGGTCCGCGCCAAGGTCGTCAACATGAGCCTCGGCACGGTGGACGAACCCGGCGACAATCCCGTCGAGCAGGCCGTGAACACCCTGTCGGAACGGACGGGCACGCTCTTCGTGGTGGCGGCCGGCAACGGCGGCGGCGAGGGGACCGTGTCCAGCCCGTCCACCGCGGACGCCGCGCTCTCCGTGGGCGCCGTCGACCGGTCGGACCAGGTGTCCAGGTTCTCCAACCAGGGCCCCAGAACGGGCGATCACGCGATCAAGCCCGAGATCACCGCCCCTGGCGTGGACATCGTCGCCGCCGCGGCCGAGGGCACCGCCGACGGGCCGTACGTGGCGCACAGCGGGACCTCCATGGCGGCGCCGCACGTGAGCGGCGCGGCGGCGATCCTCGCCCAGCGACACCCCGGCTGGACCGGGCAGCAGCTCAAGGCCGCGCTGGTCGACAGCGCCAAGCCCACCAGCGGGACCGGCCTCTACGAGCAGGGCGCCGGGCGGGTGGACGTGCCCCGCGCCCTGGCGCAGCAGGTGGTCGCCTCTCCCGCCACCGTCTGGGCCGCCTTCCCGTGGCAGCACACCGGCGGCCAGGCCACCCGGACGATCACCTACACCAACGACGGGGACGCCCCCGTCACCCTGAACCTCACGACCGACACCGACGTGCTGAAGCTGCCGCAGGACAAGCTGGAGGTCCCGGCGCGCGGGCAGGCGTCCCTCACCCTCACTCTCGACGTCACCGGCAAGCCCGCGGGCGACTACCCCGGCGTGCTCACCGCCACCTCCGGCGACACGATCCTGCGTACGCCGGCGGGCGCGTACGTGGAACCGGAGTCCCACGACGTCACCGTCACCACTGTCGCCAGGTCGGGCGCTGCGCCCGGCGTGGCGTTCGGAATGGTCTACGACCAGGCGCGCGGCGCCCAGCGGATGCTCACCTTCCGCGACGGGGTGGCGAAGACACGGCTCCCGAAGGGCGCCTGGAACCTCTACACCGAGATCTACGACTTCGACCCCGTCGTCCTGACGGTCGGGCACCGGCCCCTCGCGGTCGGTGCCGACGACCTGCGCGTCACGGTCGACGCACGCGAGGGCAGGCAGGTCCGGTTCGCCGTGGACGACCCCACCGCCGCGGCCGACCCGCAGTTCGGCCTCTACCTCGCCAACGGCCCATGGCAGTACGGCTGGTACTCCTCCGGTCCGGACCCCACTGAGGGCTACTACGTCATTCCGGTCCGGCAACCCGGGCTCACCTACGAGTCCTGGACCGTCTGGCACAAGAAGGACGCCGCGCCCAGCCCCTACCGTTACGACCTCGTCGACCGCCGCACCGGCGGCATCCCGGACGACCCCACCTATTCCGCGCGGACCAAGCACCTGGTCAAGGCGTCCGAGACGTTCCGCTCCACGGGCGCGGCCGGCACCGGCACCATGTGGACGGGACCGCTGGACCCGGCCGGCATCGGAGCGCTCACCCTGCCCACCAAGGACATCCCGCTGCCCTCCGCCATGACGCACTACCGCAGCCCCGGGCTCGCCTGGTCCTCGGAGTTCCAGACAGGCGGTTCCCGGCAGATCGGCACGAGCCCGGTGCGCGAGCGCGCCTTCTCCGAGGTCTGGAACGCGGCGGTCGCGGGCCCGTCGTTCGCCACGCCCGGCGGCAGCCGCACCGGAGACACGCTCCAGTTCTTCGCGGGCCGGCTCCACACCGACGGCGTCGCGGGGCTGACCGGCATGGACGCCACCGCCACCGGCACCCTGACCCTCTCCCGCGACGGCAGGCAGATCGCCACGAGCGGCATCGCCGGGTGCGCGCCGGGCGACAGCGACCAGTGCGCGCTGTCCGCGACGCTGCCGCAGGACGCCGGCACCTACACCCTCGCCGCGTCCTCGCGCCGGGACACGTCCGCGAACACCCTGTCCACGGGCGTCGACGCCGTCTGGACGTTCCGTTCGGCCCGTACCACGCAGGCCACGCCCCTGCCGCTGATGGCGGTCAGGTACGCGCCCAAGGGCCTCGACGCCGCGAACCGGGCCAGACCCGGGTCGCGAACCCCGCTGTCGATCTGGATCGAACGCAACCCCGGCGCCCGCGGCGCCGCGGTGCGCACGGTCGAGCTGGAGTTCTCCACCGACGACGGCGCCACCTGGCAGCCCGTCAGGACCCGGGCGGCCGACTCCGGCTGGACGGCGACCGTCGCCAACCCGGGCTCCCCGGGGTTCGTCTCCCTGCGCGCGACGGCCCAGGACACCGCCGGTGACGGCGTCACCCAGACGGTGACGCGCGCCTACGCGGTCGGCTGACCGTGCCCCGGGCCGCGGGACGGGCGACGTCCCGCGGCCCGGTCCTCGCCCGGCGACGTCCCGCCCACAACGCCCCGGATGCGGCGACGGCTCGTCAGGGTTGCTTCAGCCCGTAGGCCTTGTGGATCGTCTGGTCCACGGTGTTGCCCTCCTGGTCGGTGGCCTGGGCGCGGAGGCCGACGGCGCCGTCGGTCCGGGACAGGGGCGGGTGGGTGATGGTGCCGGTGAAGGCGCGGTCGCCGGAGGCCGACATGGGGACGGGCACCCAGTGGGCGCCGCCGTCGAAGGTGGCCGAGAGCCGGAGCGCGGTCAGCTTGGCGTCGGGCTGCCCGAAGGAGCCGTTGTAGCCGGTGACGGTGATGCGGCGGGCGACCCCGGCCGTGGCCTGGTTGTCCAGGTCGAGGTCCAGGTCGTAGCTGAGGTTGAGCCGGCGTACCGGCGCGCAGGGAGCCAGGACCTGGGTGACGAGCCAGCCCGCGCACAGGCCGTCGGTGAGGTCCTTCATCCCGGATTCGGGGCGCTTGGAGCGGAACGTCCAGGCCGTTTCGACGTCGGTCGCGAACCGCTGTCCCGGCTGCGGGGTGTGGAAGGTGTCGGTGAGCCGGTATTCGGCCTCATCGGGCGGAAGGGTGAAGGTCGGCAACTTGATCGCGACAGGCCCGAGCGCGCCGATCCTCTCCTCCAGGGGCACCTCCCGGCCGTCGCGGTAGAGGTGCAGCTCGTCCTTGCCGCCGGCCCACGCCTGGAAATTGGCGCTCCAGGTGAAGGGCTCCTGGTGGTGGGGTTCGGGGCCCATGACGGGCACCGCCGACGTGAACAGGTCGCCGGTACGGCACGCGAAACAGGTGACCGTGCCCGAGTCGATCACGCGGTCGCCGTCGCGCGGGCCGCCGGGGACCCTGGGCTGCATGCCCCACCGCTCGGTCCGGCGTCCCGCCTTGGTGAAGACGTCGAGCGCGACCGTGTTGTAGCCGGTCCTGGACAGGTCGCCCTCGTCGTACCGCATCCTGACCTCACGCTGCCAGGTCACGTCGGGCGAGACCGGCCCGACGTACTCGGTCACGGTGGTCCGCGCCTGCCAGGCCCCGCCGAGACCCCACGCGGCGAACGGTTCGGAGCCGTTGATCAGCACGGGGGTCCAGCTCATGCGCACGGCGCCGGGGCGGTCGGAGTGGAATCGGTCGTCGATCTCCTGGAGGTTCTTCCTGGTCACCCGGTAGTCGAGGCCGGCGGGGATGCGGCCGCGCTCGGGGAAGAACAGCGAGTACATGTACGGCGTGGCCGGGCTGCCCTCGACCTTGACGTCCACCGGCTTGCGGGCCAGCGCCCTGCCCTGGTCGGCGGGCAGGCTCATGGTCGGGATCGGGTAGAAGGCCCAGCTTCCGGTCGGGTCGAGGAAGGCCCGTCCCGACGCGCCGTAGCCGAGCACGCCCACCGCGCCGGCGGCCGCCAGGGCCTGCACGCGGTCGAGCCCGTCGCCGGAGCAGGTCGTGTCCGGGCAGAGGTCGCCCAGGTCGAGCAGGGCGAGCTTGCCCCGTACGTCCAGGCCGGACAGGTCGATGCCGTGGCCCACGTCCACCAGCGGGAGGGTCTGCTTGCCGGTCAGCTTGGGGAGGTCGGGGGTGACGCCCGCGTAGCGGGGGGCGAGCGTGCGTCCGCCGGCCTTCATCGTGACGAGCGGCGCGCCCTGCCAGAACTGGCCGGTGAGGTCGAGGGCGCCCTGCTTGACCGGTTCGGTGGGCAACATCCAGTAATGGTGCAGCCCGTACGCCGGGTAGGAGGAGAGGAAGTCGGCCACGACGCCGTTCGCGGTGGTGCGCCGCAGGGCGTAGTGGGACAGGTAGGTCTCGGTCGTGCGGGGGGTGTCCAGGCGGACCTCGCGGGCCTTGCGCAGGTCGAGGGTGACCGTGGTGTCCCGGTCCACCTTGACCTCGGGTGCGGTCGGCAGCGACTGCTGCCATTCGCCGTCCTCACCCCGCCAGGCGGCGATGGTGTTGACGCTGAAGGTGCCCGGGTAGACGCTCGCCTCGCCCTCGGCCGTCTGGTAGAAGGAGTCCAGGTCGTCGCGGTCGTCGGTACGCAGGAACAGCCACGGGACGGAGACCGCGTCGGCCGCGCCGTCCGGCATGATCAGTTCGGTCCTGAGCTTGACCCTGCGCGGCTCGACGAACGCGCCCACGGCCGTGCGCACGACCACGTCGCCGCCGGTGGCCGCCACCGCCCCCTCGTACCAGGTGGCCGGTCCCGACGGGTCGAAGGCGACGGCCACGTCCGCGGCGCCGTGGGCGGGGACGGTCACCGTGTCGCGGTCCAGCTTGAGCGCCTGCTCGGGGGCGGTGCCGCGGTGCGCCGCGATGCTCGCGCGCAGGGTCAGCGTCACCGGCTGGTCGCCGTCGTTGGTGTAGGTGATCTTTTTGGTGACCGGGCCGCTCCGCGGGGAGCTCAGGAAGCCGAAGTCGAGGTTGCCCGAGCCGCGTACCTGCTGGGTGACCGCCCTGGCCACGTCGATGCGCCCGGCGCCCTGCTGGTAGGCGGTCAGGCCGTCGTCCTTGGCGGTGCCGATGAGCGCCGCCTTGAGCTGCGGGCCCGTCCAGTCGGGGTGTTGCCCGGCGAGGATGGCCGCCGCGCCCGACACGTGCGGGGTCGCCATCGAGGTGCCGGAGGCGGCGGTGTGGAGCTCGTCCACGGGCGAGCCCATCGACGTCCCCCGCGCGCGGGCCGCGACGATGCCGACGCCGGGCGCGACCACGTCGGGCTTGAGCCCGTAGTCGAACGGGGCCGGGCCTCTGCTGGAGAAGGGGGCCAGTCTCTCCTCACGGTCGACCGCGCCGACCGTCAGCGCCGCCGCCGCGGATCCCGGCGCGTTGACGGTACGGCTGCCGCCGTCGTTGCCGGCGGCCACGACGAACAGCGCGCCCGTCTCGGCGCTGAGGGTGTTCACCGCCTGGTTGACGGGGCCGTTCTGGTCCTCGTACTCGCCGCCGATGCTGATCGAGACGACCTTGGCCTGCGCGGCGGCCCACTGCATGCCCGCGATGACCTGCGACGAGGTGCCCGTGCCCGACGAGCTGAGCACCTTGCCCACCAGGAGCGTGGCCTCGGGCGCCACGCCCGTGTACCGTCCGGAGCCGGCGATCGTGGAGGCGACGTGGGTGCCGTGGCCGTGGCCGTCGCGGGCGTCGGGATCGTCGGTGAAGTTGGCCGTCGCCCCGATCCGGCCGGCCAGGTCGGGGTGGTCGGGATCGACGCCGGTGTCGAGCACGGCGACCTTGACGCCCTTGCCCTTGTAGCCGGCGGCCCAGGCCCGCGGCGCGCCGATCTGCGGCACGCTCTTGTCGAGCACGGCCTTCATCTTGCGGTCGAGCCAGATCGCCGTAGGCGCGGTCGCGCGCGCGGAGGGGGACGCGGAGGGGGACGCGGTGGGGGATGAGGCGGCCGCGGTCCAGAACTCCCGCGCCGCCTTCTTGTCCACCTTGACCGCGGCGCCTCCGACGCTGGCCAGGGCGACGGGCGAGGCGGTGGCCGGGAGCGCGTCGGCCCGTGCCGACAGCGTCGCGGCGGCCTGCTCGGCGGCGCCGTACTGGACGATGACCGGCAGGGTCGGGCGTTCGGCGTCGGTGTAGCCGTTGGCGGCCAGGTACGCCACGTCGAACAGGCCCTTGTCCACCTGGCCCGAGGCCACCGGGGCCAGCGCGTCGGAGGGGAAGACGTAGAAGGAGCCGCCCTTGCGCAGGGTCATGAAGGACACCGGCGCTCCTCCGGCGCGCCTGGCCGGTTTCACGTCGGCGCGCGGGGTGCCGTCGGCGGCCTTGCCGTACGTCACCACGTCGCCGGTGATCAGGGTGAGCTGGGTGGCGGCGGGTAAGGCGCCCGGGGCGGGGGCCGGGGTGTCGGCGGACTCGGGTGAAGGGGAGGGCGTGGCCATCCCCATGGACAGGACCAACCCCAACGCGGTCAGCCCGGCGAGCGGGCGGCGAGCCATGGTTCTCCTCGGAGTAGTTCATGATCGAGCACACAAAACCTCCCATTCCGCGCCATATCCGGAAAGATGACCTTTCGTCCTCTTCACGCCGTTGGCGGGAAGAGGACACGATGGGCGCATGCTCGAATCCCTGGGCCTGTCGACGGCCGAAGAGGCGCTGTACCAGACGCTGATCGAGGTCTCGCCGATCACCGCCGCCGACCTTGAGCGGCTGGCGGGCCCGCAGGCCGCGCTCTGCGCGAGGCTCCAGGAACTCGGCCTGGTCACCCGGCTGCCGGAGGACCCGCCCAGGTACGCCGCGGTCGCCCCGAGCATGGGCCTCGACGCGCTGATCAGCGCCAGGGCCAGGGCGCTGACCGCCGCCCGGGGCCGCATCGCCGGGCTCAGCGCCGCCTTCCACCGGGCGGGCACCGAGCGCGAGGCCGCCGGGCTGGTCGAGGTGGTGATCGGCAGGCAGGCGGTGAACGACCGCTTCGAGCAGCTCCAGCGGGAGACGCGCCGCTCGATCCGGGTGTTCGACGCGCCGCCGTACGTGGGGGTGGTCGGGGCGAACGCGTGCGAGTTCGACCTGCTGGCAAGGGGGGTGAACTACCGCGTCCTGTACGACAGGAAGGCGATGGAGCTGCCCGGGGCGCTGACGGTGGTCACCGACTACATCACCGCCGGCGAGCAGGCCAGGGTCGGCGAGGTGCCGATGAAGCTCGTCCTGAACGACCGGCCGACGGCGATCGTGCCGCTGCGGCACGACCAGCACCTGGTCGAATCCGCGCTGGTGGTGCACGACCCGACGCTGCTGGAGGCGCTCGGCGCGCTGTTCGAGATGAACTGGCAGCGCGCCGTCCCGCTGGGCGTGCGGCAGGGGCAGGCCCGGCTGCCCGAGGAGCGCAGCCCCGCCGACGCGCACGAGGACCTGCTGCCGCTGCTCATCTCCGGGCTGACCGACGCGGCCATCGGGGCGCAGCTCGGCTGGAGCGCGCGCACGGTGCGCAGGCGGGTGCAGGCGATGATGGTCCAGCTCGACGCGCAGACCCGGTTCCAGGCCGGCTACCAGGCCGTCCTGCGCGGCTGGCTGCGGTGACGCTCGAAGCGCTCGGACTGGGCCCGGCCGAGGAGGAGCTCTACGAGCTGCTCGTCGAGTGCTCGCCGGCCACCCTCGACCGGCTCGCCGCGGGCTTCGCCGGCTCCGGCCTGCCCGCGCTGCTGGCCGGGCTGGAGAGCAAGGGCCTGGTCGACCGGCTGCCGGACGAACCGGCGCGGTACGTCGCCGTCGCCCCCGACGTCGCGCTCGACGCGCTGCTCACCGTCGCCGAAGAGGGGCTCGCGCGAGCCAGGGAGCGCGCCGCCGACCTGGACGACGCCTTCCGGCAGCGCGCCTCCGGGCAGCAGCCGCCGCTGGTGGTGGAGGTGATCACCGGCGCCGCCGCGGTACGGCAACGCCTCCTCCAGCTCCAGCGCGCGGCCCGCCACCAGGTACGGACCTTCTCCCAGCCGCCGTACTTCGACCGGCACGCCAGCGTGGCCGCCCACCGCGAGCTGCTGGAACGCGGCATCACCAGCCGGGTCATCTACGAGCGTGACTTCATCGACCGGCCGGGCGCGCTGCGGCTGATCGAGGGGATGATCGGCGCGGGCCAGCTGGCGCGGGTGCTGCCCAGCCTGCCGATGAAGCTCTACCTGGTCGACGACCGGTTCGCGCTGCTGGTGCTGCGCTACGAGTCACCCGACTCCGCGGCGCTCCTGGTGCATCCCTCCGGGCTGCTGGAGGCGCTGAGCGGGCTGTTCGAGGGGATCTGGGCGCGGGCGCTGCCGATGCGGCTGACCGGTACGCGCGAGGCGCCGCAGGACGACGAACGGCTGATCGCCCTCCTGCTGACCGGCCTGACCGACGAGGCCATCGCCCGCCAGCTCGGCATCGGCTACCGCACCGCCCAGCGGCGCATCGCCGAGCTCATGGCCAGGCTCGGCGCCCGTACCCGCTTCCAGGCCGGCGTGCAGGCCGCCCGCTCCCAGGCCCGGAGCACCCCGCGGGACCCGCACGGCCCATAGGGGCGGCCGGGCTCATGAGCCTTCCGGGCCGGCCGGCGGTGGGGTGACGGTCGGCCGCCTGGCGCGCATGGCCACGGCCCCGAGGACGGCCAGCGCCGCGAGACAGAGCCAGGCGAACACGTCGCCGATACGCGCATATATCGTCGGATCACTGGCGACAGGCACATCCGCCGCCATCGTCTGCTGCCTGGTGGTGAAGTAGTCGGCCGAGGTGAGCGTCCGGCCCTGCGGGTCGAAGACCGCGGCCAGGCCGTTGGTGGCCTGCCGGATCAGCGAGTAGCCATTCTCCACCGCCCGGACGGCCGCCTTCTCGGTGTGCGTGGCGCCGAAGCCGTACCAGTCGTTGGACGGCACCAGCATCAGGTCCACGTCGGCGGCCTGCCTCATCAGGGCGGGGAAGTCGGCGTCGAAGCAGATGACGTTGGCCAGGCGGCCGAACGGGGTGTCGGCGATGGGCACCCTGCCGTCCCCGGGGGCGAACGGGTCCATGCCCGGCACCGGGCGGGCCTTCTCGTACGTCCATCGGGCCCGTCCGTTCGGATCGACGAGCACCGTCTCGTTGCGCATGTACGGCGGCGTGCCGGTGATCACGATCAATCCGGCGTCCACATAGCTGCCGGTCCGGACGGCGACCGCGGCGATCGCGTCGATCAGCCGCTGCTTGTCGGCCTCGCGTGCCGCGCCGCCCGCCTCCGGCCAGACCACGATCCTGGCTCCGGCGCTCGCCTCCCGTTCGGTGGCGGTCAGCAGGGAGTCGTTGACCGGGGCGAACGCCCGCCGAACCGCGTCGGGATCGGCCCCGGCGAGCTGTTCCGGCGAGGGGAAGCCGTTCAGGGCCTTGTCGGACGCCTCCAGAACCGAACGTGCGGGACTGACCCCGGCCACCCGCACGGTCTCGCCGGCGGGCGCCGCGAGCGCCAGGCGCATGCTGCCGCCGACGAGCACCAGCGTCAGCACGGCCCCGAAGGGCGCCACCCGCCGCCAGGTGAATCCGTCCTGCCAGAGGTGGTTGCAGACGGCGGCGAACCAGGCGATGAGGAAGCTGACGCCGTAGCCGCCGGTCACCGAGACGAGCTGGAGCAGCGGGAGGTTGTCGTGCTGGGTGGCGGCCAGCGAACTCAGGATGTTGCCGACGGGACTGACGTTCGCGAGCGCGTACTCCACGCCGACCACCCCGAGGGGGAAGACCAGCGTGGCCCACGCGCCGGGTAAGCGCGCCGCGACGAGACGGTCCAGGGCGTACGGCACGACGCCCGTCAGCGCCATGACCAGGGAGAGCGCCAGCACCGGGCTGAACACCGGCAGCCCGCTCTCGTAGAGCCAGAACGTGGTGGACACCACGGTGGCGAGTGCGATGCCGCCCAGCGCCGGAAGCGTCCGGCTCGTGCGGGAGAAGCGCAACAGCAGGATCAGATAAATCCATGCCGCCCCGGCCACCTCCCATCGGCCGTGCGCGGCCACCAGCGAGAGGACGGTTCCGGCAGCGAGCGCTGCCCAGCGAGTCACATGATTCATGCGGCGAATGTAGGCAGCGCGGCCCTCACCTCCCCATCCCGAACTCCCCCCAACCGCAGTAGGGAACACCCCCGGCAGTGGCGTCCCCGCCGGGCCGGTGGCGCGGCGGGGACGCGCGACCGGTAGCCTGACTTTAGGGCTAAACTTCAAGGAGGAGTGAGCATGGCACGCACGATCGTGGTCAGCGGCGGCGGCACCGGCATTGGCAGGGCGGTGGCGGCCCGCTTCGCGGCCGACGGGGACCAGGTGGTGATCGTCGGCCGTCGCGCCGACGTGCTGGAGAAGACGGCCGCCGAGATCGGCGCCCTCGCCCTGCCCGCCGACCTCAGCGACCCGGCCGACGTCGAACGGATGCGCGGCGAGCTGGCCGAACGGTTCGGCGCGATCGACGTCCTGGTCAACAACGCGGGCGGCAACGTCGAAGGGCGCGGCGGCATCGACGACCTCGCCGAGCGGTGGACGGCCAACTTCCGGGCCAACGTGCTGACCTCGGTGCTGCCCACCGAGGCGCTGCGCGACCTGCTCAATCCGGCCGGACGGGTGGTGTTCCTCAGCTCGATCGCCGCCTTGCGGGGCTCGGGCGGCACGTCGTACGGGCCGATGAAGGCGGCCCTGCACCCGTATGCCTACGACCTCGCCGCCGCCCTCGGGCCGCGCGGCATCACGGTGAACGTGGTCGCGCCGGGGTTCATCGAGGACACCGAGTTCTTCGGCGGCGCCCTGGACGACGACCGCCGCGCCACCCTCGTCGCCCAGACCTGCACCGGCCGCCCCGGGACGCCGGGAGACGTCGCCGAGACCGTCCACTGGCTCGCCTCGCCCGGCGGCAGCCATGTCACCGCCCAGGTCGTCCAGGTCAACGGCGGCGCCGAACGTGGCCGCTGACCTGCCCCGCGACGGAGCCGACGCGATCCAGGACGCCTGGCGGCGTGAGCTGCCGGGCGTCCCGGTGGACTCGATCGGGGTCATCACCCGCATCTGGTGGGCCGCCAAGGTCTTCGGCGACGAGCGCCGCCGCCTGCTCGCCGGTCTCGGCGTGGACGTCGCGACGCTGGACCTGCTGTCCACCCTGCGCCGTGCCGGGCCGCCGTACCGGATGAGCCCCGGCGCGCTGGCCGAGGCGTGCATGGTGACGCGCGGCGCGATCACGCAGCGCGTGGAGCGGGCCGTCACGGCGGGGCTGGTCGAACGGACCACCGCCGGATCGGGCTACCACACCCGTGCGGTCACCCTCACCGAGGCCGGCCACGCCCTGCTCGACCGCGTCGTCGCCGGTCTGCTCACCGCGGAGGACCGCCTCGTCGGCCACCTGCCGCTCCAGCGCCGCGAGCAGCTCGCCGACCTCCTGCGCGAACTCCTCGCCGGATTCGGCGGCCCCGAGCCGACCGGCCAGGTCGGCGACTGACTCCCGGACGGCGACTGACTCCCGGACGGCGGCTGCCACGCCGACGTGACGCTCGTCCACCTCGACCGCAGGCGCGAGCCTCGGTGGCGGGTTCTTGCTCAAGAAGCCGGGGCTCGTCCCAGGCTTCTCCGCCGCCGGGTCAAGGCGGCCGCGGCGGTGAAGGCCAGGGCCGCGCACCCGAGCTGGGCAAGGGCCGTGAAGGTCGGCACCGACGGCAGGTCCCCGAGGTCGCCGAGGGCCGCCGCGGGCACGAACAGCAGCAGCGCCGCCCGCCGCCCCACGGCCGACCGGCACGCGTACCCGGCCGCCAGCCCGACCACGACGAGCCACGGCACGGGTTTCCAGCTCACGATGTCCTGGTGGGTGATCACGTCCACCCAGCGCACGATGGCCTTGCTGGCGGTCAGCCCGACCACGGCGAGCGGCCCCCACAGCAGGAACGCGCGCCGCGGAACGGCCGTGATCGCGCGATGCGCCGCGGGCGCGAAGGCGATGGCGACGGACGCGAGCTGGGCCAGCAGGACCGGGCCATGGTTGGGGAACAGCAGTGTGTCCAGATCCAGGAGACCGGGAAATGGATGGCCTGCCTGATACAGCGCGAACGCGACCACGCCGAGCACGGCGATCCACCGCCGACCGAGCAGCACGGCCAGCACCGGCAGGGCCGCGATGACGATCGGCTCGGCCAGGTACAGGATCCAGACCGGCCGCTCCACAGCGGCGGCCCCTACGCTTTCTACGGCTCCGGCCCCCTGAAGCAGCCCTGTCGCCAGCTCACCTGCCAGCATCAGGAACGGCCACAGCGCCACGGCGAGCGCCGACCCGGCGCGCCAGGCCGGCGAGGACACCGGGCCGAAGGCGCGCCGCCCGTGGACGCGCAGCGCGCCCCACAGTAAGTCCGCCGCGTCGGCCGGATGAGGACGGGTCTGGCCGGGCCGCGCTCCGGCGAGGAGCACGCCGATCATCTCTTCCTCATGCCGCGCCCGGTGGTCTCGCGGGTAGGTGGCCAGGAGGCGGCGGTAGCGGGCTTCGAGCAGGCTCATGCCGCGCCCCCCGAACCGATCGCGCGCAGGCGTGCGGTGGCCGCCTTGGCGTGCCTGCGCATCCGCTCGGCCTCCGCCGCCAGTCTCGCGGCGCCGTCGCCGGTCAGCCGGTAGTAGCGGCGCACCCGGCCGTCGACGATCTCCTCCCGGTCCTCGGCGATCAGGCCCTCTTCCTGGAGTCGGTCGAAAGCGGCGTACAGGGTGCCGGCGCGCAGGCGGACCTGGCCGTCCGAGATGCGCTCCACGTCGGTGATGATGCCGTATCCGTGTTGTGGACCGGCAGCCAGCGCGGTCAGGATCAGGAAGGTCGGCTCCTGCATCTGTCTCATGTGATCAATATATACCGGCCATCTACCTATCGACGGGACGACCGTCACAACCGATCAGAGGACGAGGCGCGCCTGCACGACCGGGTTCGGCGTGGTGGCGGTCGACGTCCCACCCCGGCCGGGCTCTAGCGGCGGCGGCCGGTGGATTTTCTGGTGCAGGTGGTGCAGCGGCGGTTCCGTGACGGTGTCGAACCGCCGTCGTCGGCGGTGACGTCCGGGGGCTCCTGCTCGACGATCGCCTTGCTGCCCTTGCCGCCGCTCGGGCGCGCCCTGAACGATGCGGAGCTCTCGTTCGAGAAGAAGGAGCCCTTCGCGGCCTTCTTGCCGACCGTGGGGATCTGGCCGGACAGCAGAAGGTAGTACCAGCCGAAACCGGATCTGTCGTTCTCGCAGTGCTCGTCGGCGGCGCGGACCCGGGTCTCCTCGCGGACGCAGATCTCGATGCGGTCATCCTCGTCCAGGATCATGTTGGTCACGCCCTTGCCGCCCTTCCTGGGAGCTCGGTACGTCAGGCCGGTGTGCTCGCCGGTCACTCCCTTGCCGACCTTCTTGCCGATGGCGGGGATCCTCGCGGTGCCGGTCAGGAGGCGGCGGGCGTAGCCCTTCACCTTGTCGTCGCAGAGCTGGTAGTCGACCCTGACCGACGTGGCCTTCCTGACGCAGACCTCGACGCGATCCTCATCCGCGTCTTCCGTGCTGCCTGCCGAGGAGTCGCCGCTCCAGGACTGCGGGAGCTGGACGGTCGCCTGCTCGGGGGCAGGGGATGCGGCGGAGCAGCCCGCGGCGAGGAGGAGTGCCGCCAGAGAGAGGCAGGCGAGGCGTAAGACGGTCGGCGACAAGGGACCCACTTTCCGGAGATGTCGGCATATCGCAGTCGTGACGATCAACGGCTCGCCTCGGAACCGGGGTTCCCCCATTCAGGTAGGGCGGACTTCCCCTTCGAGCCGGCCGCGCCTGCTCCCGGTCGCCGGCTAGGGACACGCCTTTCTGTACGGCAGCGCGTGCACGATCACCCGCCACTGGACCGCGCTCAGCCCGCCCGCCTTCGCGCACACCGCCGCCGCCATCGCCTCCCCGCCCACGGCGTGCCGCCTGACGAGGCCGTTGCCGTCCACGGTCAGCACCGCCGACCCGTCGGGAGTGAACGCCACGTCGAGCGGCTGCCCGATCTCCGGGTCCTGACCGCCGCCCTCGTCGAGCAGCGTGCCCAGGTCCGTGCCCGACATCACGTCGACGAGCCGCACCCTGCCGCCCACCTGGAGGCTGGCCAGCAGGTCCTCGCGCGGCGAGTAGGCGGCGGGGACGTCGAACCCGCGCGCGGTGGCCAGCCTGCGGCGCGTGGCCACGTCCCAGACCGTCATCCGTCGCCGCGCGTCGAGCACCACGACCGCCTTGCCGGAGCGGGTGAAATACGCGCGCACCCCCTCGGCGTTCCTGCCGCCGCCGCCGAACGCCGGCCCCACGGCCTTGCCGCCGGCCGTCTCCAGCAGGTGCACGCGGTCGCCCGCCACCACCAGCGTCCGGCCGTCGGCGGAGAAGGCCGCGTACGTCGCCGCGCCCGCCTTGGCCGACCACACCCGCCGCCTGGTCCGCCGGTCCCACAGCTCGACCCCGCCCTGCTCGGTGACCACGGCCAGCCTGGCGCCGTCGGGGGAGAAGGCCACCTGCGCCGCGGACGTGCGCAGCGTGCCCTGGACGGCGGCCGAGGCGGTGTCCACGATCCGCACCTCGGGCCCGTACGTGGCGACGAAACGGGCATCCGGGCTGAACACCGCGTTCTCCGCCTCCGGCAACGCGCCGATCTTCCGCCCGCCGACGGCGGACAGCTCGCCGTCGCGGACCACGAGCCGCCCGTCGCCGCTCAGCGCCGCCATGCCCACAAGGTGATCGTCGTTCTCGACGGCCAGGTCGGCCACGTCCACCGAGAAGACCTGGTCGCCCAGCAGGTAGCGGAAGGTGCTTCCGTCGAAGGCCCCCTGCGCCGCCCCCTCGCCCCCACGTACCTGGACCGAGGTGAGCAGATGCGTGTCCGACCTGCGCCAGAACTGGATGGACCGCGGTCCCACCGTCGCGATGAGGCCAGGGCCGAACACGGCCGCGCCGCCGTTCCAGGTGCCCTGGGTGCCGGCGCCGTCCTTGTCGCCGATGACGTCCTTCGCCCCGGTCCTCAGGTTGGTCAGCTCCAGCAGGCGACCGCGCCGTGCGGCCTGCCAGACCCCGTCCCGGCTGAACGTGCCCGCGGGGGCGGGCCCGAGCGCCTTGGCGGCGCCGGTCCGCAGGTCCCAGCGGGTACGCCGGTCAGCCTCCAGGAGCAGGACGGAGTCGTCCCGCTCGAACGTCACGTCGACCCACTCGCTCGTGAAGTCCTTGGCGGCGGGGAAGGCGTAGTCGCTGATCGGCCTGCCACTGGCGAGGTTCACCGCGGTGGCGCGACTGGCCGTCACGGTCACCAGCACCTTGCCCGACGGGCTCAGCGTCACGCTGTCCAGCGGCTCGGCCGCCCGGGTGGCGAGCGTCCGCAGGAGGCGGCCGTTGCGCACGTCCCAGACGCGCGTCGTGGTGGAGTCGGCGCTGATCAGCGTGCGGCCGTCGGCGCCGAGCGTCCGTACCGTGTCGCCCGCGGTGGACGGGTCGCCGAACATCGCCGTCTCGCGTTGCGCCAGCGAGGCCACCAGGGCCGCTCTGGTGGCCGGCGTGTGGTCCAGCCGCCAGGCCGCGAGGCTCGCCAGCATCGCCTGGTGCGGGTCGCTCCGGCGGGTCGTGGTCGCCGCCGCCGCCAGCCTGGCCGCCTCCGACCTGGTCAGCTGCCCGGCGATCTGCTCGGCCCGGTCGTCGGCCACCGCGCTCTGCTGCACGGCCAGCCCGCCGGCCACCAGCGCGATCACCAGCAGCCCGCCCAGGCTCAGCGAGGTCAGCCGGGCCCGCCTGGCCCGGTGCCTGGCCAGGGTGGCCGCCGCGGCCAGGAAGTCGCGTTCGGTGGGCGACAGGGTGATGTCGCGGCGGGCGGTGGCCGCCCACTGCATCGCGTTCTCCAGGCTGCTGCCCTGGAACAGGTCGCCGTCCCGGCGTCCCGCCGCCTCCCAGCGCCGCGCCGCGGTGAGGATCTGCCGGTGTACGGCCAGGCCGTCGAGGTTGGACTCGATCCACCGGCGGTACCGCGGCCAGGCATGGGGCAGGGCCGGCCGGGCCAGCCGTACGCCGCCGTCCTGGTCGGCCAGGAGGTAGCCGAACACGGCCAGGATCCGCCGCACGGCGGCCGCCTCGCGCGGCGCCCGCCCCTCCACGAGCTCGGCCAGCTCGGCGTGCCGGGCCGACAGCTCGCCGGCCTCGTCCACCGTCACCAGCCGCAGGAACACCTCGGGGACCAGCTCGCGCTCGGCCGGATCGAGCATCGTGTACGCCTGCTCGGCCAGCGTGCCGAGCGCGGGATCGTGCCCCTGCGCGCCGATCCCGGCGGCCCGCCGGCCGCCCTGGGCCAGCAGGCGGGCCGTGTCGAGGGCGCCGTCGCCGCTGACCAGCGCCAGCAGCAGCTCGCGGGCGGTCGGCCGCTGGGCCGGCTCCTTGGACAGCGCCGAGGCGACCAGCCGGCGCAGCGTCCTGGGCAGCGCGGACAGGTCGGGGGTGGCCGACAACACCTGGTGCATGATGCTTCCCAGGTTCTCGGCGTGGAACGGATCACGGCCGGTAGCGGCGAAGACGATGACGCCTCCCCAGGCGAACACGTCCGCCGAGGCGTCCGCACGCTGGCCGATGAACACCTCAGGGGCCATGTAGGTGGGCGTGCCGCTCACCACGCCGGTCGCGGTGAGCGACATCTCGGCGGTCCTGGCGATGCCGAAGTCGATCACGCGGGGACCGTCCGGGCCCAGCAGCACGTTGTCGGGCTTGAGGTCGCGGTGGATCACCCCGGCGTCGTGGATGGCGGTCAGCGCCGTCGCGATGGCGGTGGCCAGGCGGTGCAGGTCGTCGCCGGCGAAGATCCGGCCCGCCGTGCGCAGGCTCGGGCCCTCCACGTACTCGCTGACGATGTAGGGGCGCGGGCCCTCCAGCCTGGCCTCGATGATCGGCGCGGTGCAGAACGAGGCCACCCGCTGGGCGGCCGCCGCCTCCCGGCCGAGCTGGGCCGCCTGATCGCCGTGCAGCACCTTGATCGCCACGCGGCGTCCGTCCTCGGCGTAGGCCTCGTACACCACGCCCTGGCCGCCGGCGCCGAGCCGCCCCGCCAGCCAGTAGCGGCCGAGCCGCTGAGGGTCTCCTTCGATCAACACGCTGGGTTTGATGCGCTCATCACGGATGAAGTTCCGCCCAAAATGCCGTGAAAAGAGTGCCGAACCCTTCTTGATCCGGACGCATCCAACCCTGACATGAACAAGATTCAGAACCTTGCCGCCCTGGCCGTGCTCCCCGTTGCCGCAGCTCTCGTGGCCCTCCCCGCGCAGGCGGCGGAGCGTCCCGGCTGTCCCGCCCCCTCCAAGGCGGACGTCCGGCGCTCGTCGGCCGCGAAGGTGGACAAGCCCGCGAGAGGCGCGGCGGCGATGAAGGGGGTCCGCGTCAACCACATCCCGAAGGGCTTCACCTACGGGCAGGTCCTCGTCAACAAGCACGACGGCATGGTCGAGTACAGCTACCAGTGGTCGGACGACCGCGACGACATGAGCCGCCGGCACCGGTCGCTGTGGGGCAGGGTGGTGTGCTGGCCGAAGGCGACCTCGGTGGCGCAGCTCAAGAACGCGCCGTTCCGCATCGGGACCTTCTCCGGTGACACGACCACCACGAAGATCGGCGATCGCGAGGTGCTTCGCCAGGGGGGTGACGGCGCGCTCGGGGCCGGTGTGTACTCGGGCTGGGTCGAGCGCCCCGGAGTCGTCGTCACCGTGATGGCGACCCCGCCTCTCGTGCCGGGGCTGACGAAGATCATCAAGGGCATCCAGCTCTGATCCTGCCGATTAAGTTTCCGCGCCGCGCCCGTCTGTACACACGTGACATCGACTCACGGAAGGCCGGCACGATGCGGAAACTGATCTTCGGCATGAACGTGACCCTGGACGGCTACATCGCCGCGCCCGGCGACGACATCGGCTGGAGTGCGGGGGAGGGGCCGGACTCGTCGCCGAGCGCCGAGCTGTTCCAGTGGTGGTACGACCAGATGCGGGCGAGCGAGCTGACGCTGTACGGCCGCAAGTTGTGGGAGGCGATGAGCCCCCACTGGCCGACCGCCGACCAGCGGCCCGGCGCCACCCCGGCGGAGATCGCGTTCGCGCGCCTCTGGCGGGACATGCCGAAGGTGGTGTTCTCGTCGACGATCGACAAGGTCGACTGGAACACCCGCCTGGTCACCGGCGACGCGGTCACCGAGATCACCAGGCTCAAGGCCGGGGACAGCGGCCCGATGGACATCGCCGGCGCGACGCTCGCCGCGGCGGCCATGCGGGCCGGGCTGATCGACGAGTACGCGATCGTCACCCATCCGGTCCTGGTGGGCGGCGGCACGCCGTTCTTCACCGCGCTGGACGGCTGGGTGAAGCTGAACCTGGTCGAGACGCGCACCTTTCCCGGCGGCGTGGTGCTGACCCGGTACGAGACGCGGCGATGAGCACAGGGCCGGCGTGCCGAGGACGAGGAGGACGGTGCCGCCGGCCCGTGCGCCGGCCCTGTCCGATCACAGCGTCGCGGGCAGGCCCAGCCATGGTTTGTCGGCGGCGTCGAACCCGGTCAGCTCGGCGATCCTCCCGTCGGCGATGCGCAGGACCGCGATGGTGAACAGACGGTGTTCCGGGCCGTCGGCGGTGCGGAGGTACAGCGCGGCGGCGGGCATGAGGTTGACCGTCGTGGCGAGGCAGCGCCAGTCGTCGTAGCCGCGCTGGAAGAGCCCGTGGGAGACCCAGCCGTCCACCGCGTCCTCGGCCGTGACGATCAGGGTGCCGGGGTCGGGCAGCATCGTGAAGCGCAGGTCGTCGCGGAGCAGGGCCGTCAGCCCGTCGAGGTCGTTGCGTTCATGGGCGTCCATGTACGACTTCACCACGCCGCGCTCGTCACGCGACAGCTCGTGCGTGGCAGGGCTCCGCCAGTCGAGGCGGCGGCCGGGCAGCTGCTCGCGCATCGTCACGCGGGCCCGCTGCAGCGCGCTGGTCACCGATGCGACGGTCAGCTCCAGGGCGCCGGCGGCCTTCGACGCCGGCCAGCCGAGGACGTCGCGCAAGATGAACACCGCTCGCTGCCGCGGCGGCAGGTGCTGGACGGCGACGATGAACGCCAGCTCGATCGTCTCCCGCGCCACCACCGATTCCTGCGGATCCTCCGGGAGCATCCGGTCCGGGTAGGGCTGCAGGTGGCGCACTTCCGAGCCCGTGCCCGGCAGCTCGGCCGGCACGGGGGTGCGGTCGTTGCGCTTGTCCAGGAAGTCGAGGCAGGCGTTCGTCGCGATCCGGTACAGCCAGGTCCGCAGCGCGGCGTGGCCCTTGAACGACTCCCGCTTGTGCCACGCCCGCAGGAACGTCTCCTGCGTCATGTCCTGGGCGTCGTCGTAGTTCGCGAGCATCCGGTAGCAGTGCACCTGGAGCTCACGCCGGTAGGGCTCCGTGATGAGCGCGAACCGTGCCGCGTCATGCGAGCGGGCCACCGCGATGAACGTGGCTTCGTCGTCGCCTGCCAGTCTGGCGTCGGTCATGGTCGTCAATCCTTCCGCGGGTGGCGAGGGGCTGCCAGTACTGACGACGTGGCGGAGGATTTCTGAGCGGTGCACCGCCGGGGCCTCGGTGTCAGCTTGGAAGGCGCCAATTGCAGATGCCCTCGATGCACAGCTCGGTGGTCGTCTCGCGGGGGTCCGGCGCCGTGATCGACACGCCTGCGAGGCGGGGGCGTGTTCGCGTTCTGGGGAGCTGTCGAGTGGGGGGCGATTGAGCCGTAATTTGTCCAATTTGTCCAAGCTTCGATCTTGTGAGCGGACGCGGGCTACAGTGACGACGGCCAGCAGTCAATGGCAGTAAAGGCTGGCCGAAACCCAAGGAGAAGATGAATGAGAAGAACGTGGCCAATGGCGTTGGTGGCGCTCGCCGCTGTCGTCATGGGCGGCGCGACGCCGGCGAGTGGCGACGCCGGCGATCCGGCGACCAAGGCGACCAAGGCGACGACGACGACGGCAACCAGAACAGCCACGGCGCCGGCGAAGGCCGCGGTCTGTGGAAGCGCGTCGCTGAACGGCCCCACCACACCGCCCGCCGGCGCGGAGGTGGTGCCCGCGGGCGACAACAGCGGCGTGAACTTACGCAAGGCGAACACCACGTACTACTTCGAAACAGGCACGCACACCCTGGAACAAGCCCAATACGCCCAGATCCTGCCCGGTGAGAACGCGACGTTCATCGGCGCGCCCGGCGCGGTGCTGGACGGGAACGGCGTGAACCAGTACGCGTTCGGTGACACGGCGACCGGCGTCACCATCCGGTACCTGACCGTCACCGGGTTCGTCGCGCCGCAGGAGGAGGCCGTGGTCAACCACAGCGCCGCCGACGACTGGGTCGTGGAGCACAACACGTTCCGCGACAACTCCGGCGCGGCGCTGATGGCCGGCGCCAGGAACCAGATCCGCGGCAACTGCATCAAGGACAACGGCCAGCTCGGCCTGAACGCGTCCCAGCACGGCGACCACATCACCGGCCTGGTGGTGGCGGACAACGAGGTCACCGGCAACAACACCGACGACTGGGAGCACCAGGGCCAAGGGTGCGGATGCACCGGCGGCCTGAAGTTCTGGGCGGTGAACGGCGCCGACGTGACCGGCAACTGGGTGCACCACAACCACGGCCCGGGGATCTGGGCGGACACCAACAACAACGACTTCCTCCTCGAGAACAACCTCATCGAGGACAACGAGTCGATCGGGATCTTCTACGAGATCAGCTACAACGCCGTGATCCGGAACAACACCCTCCGCCGCAACACCTGGAAGGCGGGTGCCGAGCGGGCGGCGAAGGGCGACTCGTTCCCCGACGCGGCGATCTACCTGTCCGAGGCTGACGGCGAGCCGCGCATCCCGGCGCGGACCGGCAAGATCGAGGTCACCGGCAACCTGCTGGAGAACAACTGGGGCGGCATCACCGCGTGGGCGAACGCCGACCGGTTCTGCGGCAGCGCGGCCTCGACCACCAGCGACTGCACGCTGATCGTCGGGCCGGCCAACACCTCGAAGTGCGCGCCGCCCGCCATCAAGGACGAGCCGCTCTACACCGACTGCCGCTGGTGGACGAAGAACCTCGACATCCACCACAACACCTTCTCCTTCGATCCCGGTGCCGTCGGCGGCGGCTGCTCGACGCAGTACTGCGGGCAGATGAGCCTGCTGTCCAACTGGGGCACGGCGCACCCGGAGTGGTCCCCGTACCTGGGGGAGAAGATCGAGAAGTCGATCGTCTTCCAGTCGAACAACTCCTGGCACGACAACACCTACACGGGACCGTGGCAGTTCAGGATCTACGACATGGGCAGACGCGTCACGGCCGCGGAGTGGGTCGGCCCCCAGTACGGCCAGGACGCCGGCAGCACGTTCGACGGCAAGGCGCCCGAGGTGCCGCCGATCACCGAGCAGACCTTCGAGGACGTCTCGACGGCGCCCTACTCCGCCTGGTACGGATCCAGCCTGGCGCACCAGACCGGCGACGCGCACGGCGGCA
Organism: Nonomuraea sp. NPDC004702; assembly: GCF_053601695.1. Taxonomy (NCBI): domain Bacteria; kingdom Bacillati; phylum Actinomycetota; class Actinomycetes; order Streptosporangiales; family Streptosporangiaceae; genus Nonomuraea; species Nonomuraea sp. NPDC004702. The sequence continues at coordinate 120,275 of NZ_JBSGCE010000025.1, read as the reverse complement.
CGGGCTCGCTGCAGCTGACCAGCACCGAGGGGTCGGGCAGCGCGGTGGCGCTCGACAAGTACCCCGGATACAGCGGGGTGATCGCCGGCAAGAGCTACCGCGTGTCGCTGTGGTACCGGGAGGCCGCGGCCACGATGCCCACCGTCACCTGGAACGTGCGCTGGCGCGACGAGGACGGCACGGTGCTGCGTACCGACCCCGTCCCCCTGCCTCAGAAGACGGCCTGGACCGAGGCGGCCGGCACGTTCACCGCGCCCACGGGCGCGACCCGCGTCGACTGGACCTTCGTCTGGAGCGCCCCCACCGGGTCCGCGTTCCGGATCGACGACGTGGCGATGCGGGCCGCGCAAGCGTAGGAGGCATGAAGAACACCGAGGCCCCTCCGACGGGGGGCCTCGCCCCGACGCCGTCGTTCCGGCAGCGAAGCGCAGACGGAGGAGATCACCCATGCCTGATCAACCCAGGCTCATGCGGACGGGACGGGCGATGGCGATCGCCACTTTCGTCTCAAGGGCCACCGGCTTCGTCCGCACGCTGGCGCTGGTCGCCGCGCTCGGGCTGGGAACCAAGCTGCTGGACGCCTACACCGCGGCGAACGTCACCCCCAACACCGTCTACGAGCTCGTCTTCGGCGGCGCGCTGGCCGGCGTGCTCGTCCCGCTGCTGGTCCGCACGGCCGCCGACCGCGACATCGACGACGACCTGTTCGCCCAGCGGCTGCTGTCACTGGTGGTCTACGGCCTCGGAGCCGTGGTGATCGTGACGATCGTCGCCGCGCCGTTCGTCGTGGACCTCTACGTTCCGGGGTTCAGCCCTGACCAGCGGCATCTGGCCGTCGTGTTCACCCGGTACTTCATGCCCCAGATCCTGTTCTACGGGGTGAGCGCGACCCTGGCCGCGATCCTCAACGCGCGCAGCCGCTTCGTCTCCCCGATGTGGGCGCCGGTGGCCAACAACCTCGTCGTCATCGCCACCGCCTCGGTCTTCCTGCTGATCGGCGGCACCGGGAAGCTGGAGTCACTGACCGGCGGCCAGGTGCTGCTGCTGTCGATCGGCACCAGCGCGGGGGTCGCCGCCCAGATGACGGTCCTCCTCGTGGTCAGCCGGCGAACCGGGTTCCGGCTGCGGCTGCGGGCCAACCCGCGAGGCATCGGCGTCCGGCGCATCGTCGCCCTGGCCGGATGGACCATCGCGTCCGTGGCCGCGGCCCAGGCCGTCTTCCTCGTGATCACCCGGATCGCCTCGCAGGCCGGGCCCGGCGCCGTCGCCGTCCACTCCAACGCCTACACCCTGTTCCAGCTGCCCTACGCGGTCATCGCGGTCACCGTCATCACCGCGGTCCTGCCCAGGATGAGCCGGGCGGCGGCCGACCGTGACCTCGCCCGGGTGACCGCCGACCTGTCCCGGAGTCTGCGGCTCACCGGCGTGGTCCTGGTTCCCGTCGCCGCGGCTCTGATCGTGCTCGGCCCGCAGTTGACGACCGTGCTGTTCGCCCACGGCAACGCCTCGCCCGCCGCCGCCCGTCTCACCGGCTCGGTGCTCGCCGTCCACGGCCTCGCCCTCGTCCCGTTCGCCGGCTACCAGATCATGGTGCGGGTCTTCTACGCGCTCGGCGACACCCGCACCCCGGCTCTGCTGAGCGCCGGGGTCTCCGCCGTCGCCGTCGCCGCCGGCCTGACCGCCGCACGACTCGCGCCCGGACCGAACGTGGTCATCGCCCTCGCCGCCTGCTCCGCCGTCGCCTACACCGCGGGGATGCTCCTCACGGCCCAGCTGCTGCGCCGCCGGATCGGCAGAGTCGACGGACACCGCCTTCTCGGCGCCCACACCCGGATGCTCGCCGCGGCCGTCGTCAACCGCGTCCTCGGCGCCAGGCTCGGGACGGACTGGACCGGCTCGCTCGTCACCCTCTGCACCGCGGCCGCGATCGGCGCCGCCCTCTACGCCCTGGCCGCGCGGGCCTTGCGCATCACCGAGTTCAGAGCCCTCACCGCCGCGCTCCGGTGGCCGGTCAGGCCTTGACGGCGAGGCCGCCGTACATCGAGACCATGGAGTCCTCCACGAGCAGCGCCCGGTCGTCGGGCCGCCACCGGTGCACCGGCACCACACCCGGCTCGATGAGCTCGAACCCGGTGAAGAACTCCTCGATCTGCGCCCTGGTACGGGCCTTGGACATGATGCCGCGCCGGTTGTACTGGGCGACGGCCTCGCTGACCAGCCGGCTCGGCGCGCTGTCGAGCGTGATGGTGGACAGGGCCAGGAAGCTGCCCGGCGGCAGCGGCTTCATCAGGTGCTCGATGATCGAGCGCACGTCGGAGTCGTCGGGGATGAAGTGCACCACGGCGATCAGGCACAGCGCGACGGGACGGGTGAAGTCGAAGGTGTCGCGGACCTCGGCCGAGCCGATGATGGCGTCCGGGTCGTTCAGGTCGGCCTGGATATAGCGGGTCCTGCCCTCCGGGCTGCTGGTGAGCAGGGCGCGGGCGTGGACGAGGACGAGCGGGTCGTTGTCCACGTAGACGACCCGGGCGGCGGGGTCGGCCTGCTGGGCCACCTCGTGCAGGTTGGGCGAGGTGGGCAGCCCGGTGCCGATGTCGATGAACTGGTCGACGCCGCGCTCGGCCGCCAGGTGGCGGGTCACCCTGACCATGAAGTCGCGGTTGGCGCGTACGGACGTCGGCATGTAGGGGGCGATCTTGATGACCTCCTCGGCCGCCGTGCGGTCGGCCGCGAAGTTGTCCTTGCCCCCCAGGAGGTAGTCGTAGACCCGCGCCGAGTGCGGCACGTTCGTCCTGAGATCGACCCCCGTCCGCCTGTCGCCGGCCACCCCCGCACCTCCGTGTTGATCAACTGCCATGTGCCCCACGTTAGCGGGATTCAGGGGGTGGAATCCGGCGAATCCCACCTGGAACAACAACATCCTGGAGTCAGCGAGAAGAGGGCTTGCTCTTCCTGCGGGCGCGGCGGTCGGGGACGGGGGAGCGGCCCGCGGAATGGTCGGCGAACGCCTCGGCCGCCTTGGCGGGGTCGCCGTCGCGCAGCAGCGAGACCAGGCGGCCGTGCTCGTCGGCCATCGCGTGCCAGTCGCCGTCGAAGAGCGGGTCGGCGATGGCGCGCAGCGCGCGCAGGCTCGGTTCGAGGACCTCCCACATCCGGGTCAGGAACGGGTTCCCCGCGATCTGGCTGACCCTGGTGTGGAAGGCGATGTCGATGTCGCGGAACTTGCCGACGTCGTTCATCGCCACGGCCTGGTGCATCTGCTCGACCAGCTCCTCCAGCTCGCGGAGCTGGTCGTCGGTGACGTGCCCGGCGGCGAGCTGGGCGGCGAGGCGTTCGAGCGGCTCGCGCACCTGGCGGGCGTACTCGGCGTGCTCGGTGGAGATCTCGACGACGAAGTTGCCGCGGCGTGGCACGTGCACGAGCAGCCCCTCGCGGGCCAGCTGCTTGACGGCCTCGCGAACCGGCGCTTGACTCACGCCCAGACGGCGTGCGATCTCCGACTCCACCACGCGCTCGTTCGGCGCGAGGTCGCCCTCGACGATGGCCTGGCGGAGCAGCTCGTACACCCGATCGGAGATCAAGGTGGGACGGACCGAGTCTTTGCTCGTGGCCAGTCTGGAGGCGAAGTCACTGTTGGCTTGCCGTGTCGATGCCATGAAGTCCTCATCATGCGATCTCGCGCGTCCCCGATCCCCGCTGTCATGATACGCGATCATCGGTTAGCAGGTATCGATTGCAGCCGATCCGCCAGCCAGGCGAGCTTGACGGCCTCGTGCGCCGGGCCGCCGCCCTCGTGGTCGTTGAACGGGTAGACGCTGATCCGCTTGCGCGCCTCGGGCAGGTCGTGGAGCGCGCCGTAGTGGTTGAAGGCCGCGTACACCGTCGAGGGCGGGCAGATGCGGTCCATGAGGCCGACGGAGAAGAGCGTCGGCGCGTTGGCCCGGCGGGCGAGCGTCGCGCCGTCGAAGTACGACAGGGTGCGCATCGCCGTCTCGGCGTGTTCCCGGTGCAGCTTCACGAACCGGGTGAACTCCACGTACGGCGGCTGGTCGGTGAAGGTCGTCGCCCGCCCGAAGTGGCACAGGAACGGCACGTCCGGCATGACGGCCACGAGATCGGGGACGAGCCCGGCCACGGCCAGGGCGATCCCGCCGCCCTGGCTGGTCCCGGTCACCGCGATCCTGGACGCGTCCACCTCCGGATGCGTGCGCACCGCCGCGACGGCCCGCACGGCGTCGGTGTACAGGCGGCGGTAGTAGTACCGCTCGGGGTCGAGCACGCCGCGGGTCAGGAAGCCGGGGGCCGCGACGTCGCCGGTCGCGGGATCGGGGTCGGGCGTCTCGGCGCCCTGGCCGCGGGTGTCCATGACGAAGTGCGCGTAACCGGCGCACGCCCAGAGCCGCTTCTCGTGGGCCACGCCGCGGCCGCTGCCGTAACCGAGGTACTCCACGACGGCGGGCAGGGGGCCGGTCCTGGTCACCGGCAGGTGCAGCCAGCCCTTGACGGGGTGGCCGCCGTAGCCCGCGAACGTGACGTCGAAGGTGTCGATCGTGGCCAGCCCGTTCGGCACCGGCTCGGCCGTCATGGCGAGGTCGATGCCGCTGGTCCCGGCGAGCGTCTTCGCCCAGAACGCATCGAAGTCCGCCGGTTCCGGCATGGTCGGCAGGTACCGTTCGAGCTGGTCCTGAGGGAGATCAAAGTGGGCCATCGATTAACCAATCATCGCTTATCGATCAACTGTCGCATCGAAGCAGGGGCTCCGGAGCGTTGTCAACCGGGGGTGCCAGGCGGTACGCGCGTTCGGCGGTGGTGCGCAGCACCCGTTCACGTTCCGCGGCCGTCAGCCCGGCGAGCCCGAGCGTGGCGAGCCGCAACGACTCGGCACGGGACCCCCGGGTCAGGCAGATCGGCCAGTCGGACCCGACGACGCACCGGCCCGGACCGAACGCCCCGACCACGTGGGCGACCAGCGCGGCCACCCGTTCCGGCGGCACGCCGTGCTGCTGGGTGAGCAGGCCGGAGATCTTCATGATCACGTTCGGGGTGCGGGCCGCCCGGCGCACGTGCTCGCGCCACTCGCCCGGGTCGGCCGCCAGCAGGTTCGGGGGGTTGCCGAGGTGGTCGACGACCACGGTCAGCTCCGGGTGCCGCGCGGCGACCTCGGCTGCGACGCCGACGGCGGCGTCGTGCAGGTTGAGTTCGAGCGCCACCCCGAGCTCGGCCAGCACGGGGACGAGCGCGCGGGCCGAGGCGGGCGTGGCCGCCCACGAGGGGCCGCCGAGCCGCATCCCGTTGGGGCGGGCCTCGTCCATGAGGTCCCGGAACCGGGACGGCTCGATCCCGGCGTACACGTTGAGGTTGCCGACGTGCCCGGCGATCAGGCCCGGGTGACGCAGGCGCAGGTCGCGCAGCCGCTCGGTCTCGCCGCGGTCGCCTCTGGACGCCTCGACCAGGATCGTCCCGGTCAAGCCGAGGCCGTCGCCCGCCGCGGCCAGATCGCCGGCCGTGAACGGCCGGTGGTGGGGTGACTCCGGCGTGATCCACGGATAGCCGCCGTCGAGGTCCCAGAGGTGGGCGTGGCAGTCGATCACCTGTGCTCCGTATGTTCGGCCAGTATTGACACGTTGATCCGCGCTCATGATGATTCTAATCATCGGCTATCGATCAGCGATTACAGGTGTTCTCATGCGCATGGCAGCAAGACGTCCCGGCGGCGCGGCGGAGCGGGGTGGCAGGCGGTGACGGCCTTCGACGCCTCGCGCGTGCCGGAGGTGCGGGCCTCCCGCGGACTGACGACCCCGCCGCGGTGGGCCGTGTTGGAGCGGGAGCTGTTCGCCGTCCAGGACAAGGCGTGGCGGATCTTCTCCGACCGCTACACCGAGGACGACGGCCGGCTGGTCTTCCGCGACAGGCTGGGGGAGGGGCTCGACGGCCGCGACGGCGTCGACGACTTCTACGAGGCGTTCTTCAACTGGCCGACGTTGTACCTGCTCGGCGGCAGCGCGGACGTCCTGGCGGCGGCGCGACGGCACTGGCGGGGCGTCACCGCCCAGCTGACCGGGATGGGCATGCTGGTCGACGAGTTCGAGCGCGGCTACGACTGGTTCCACCAGGGCGAGGGCATGCTGCTGTTCTACGGGCTCTGCCTCGCCGCGCCCGGCGACGGCGAGCTCAGGGAGCTGGCCGGGCGCTTCGCCGACCTCTACCTGCCCGGCGGCCCCAACTACGACCCCGAGCACCGGATCATCCGCGCGCCGCACAACGGCGCCGCCGGCCCCCGCTGGGGCTTCAGCGACCACGACGTCTACTTCCCGTGGAGCCTGGCCCTGCGCCCCTACGGGCTGCCCCTCGACTGGATCGACGAGGCCGCGCCCTTCGACGACCTGGCCGCCGATCCGGCGCGGGCCCGCGCGTACGGCCGCGTGATGTGGGAGCGCATGGGCCGCGGCGACACGATCGTCAACCTCTGCGCGACCAGCCTCGTCACCAACGCCTACCTGCTCGGCGGCGAGTCCCGCCACGCCGACTGGGTGGTGGAGTACGTCGACGCCTGGCGGCGGCGGCTGGACGGCCGCGACGTCGTCCCCGACAACGCCGGCCTGCACGGCGTGGTCGGCGAGCACCTGGACGGCCGCTGGTACGGCGGCCACTACGGCTGGTCCTGGCCCCACGGCCTGCCGCCTGTCGGGACGGCGGCGATCGTCGGCGCGTCCAACGCGACGTTGCTGACGGGCGACGCCTCCTACCTGGACCTGGCCAGGAACCCGCTGGACGTCGTGCTCGGCCGGGCCGAACGGCGCCGCCCTGCCGACGTCTCCACCATCACCAAGCGCTGGCGGCCCCACCTGCGCGGGCTGGAGCACGAGCCGACCCTCATGGCGCCCATGCGCCGCGACGATTCCGGGTGGTTCGACCACAACATCATGCCGACCCAGCTGCCCGTGGCGTTGTGGCAGTTCAGCCGGGCCGCCGCCGACCGGGAGCGCGTCGACCGGCTCCGCGAGGAGGCGAGCTGGGACTGGACGGCGGTGCACACCCAGCGCACCAAGGAGGAGTCCGGGCACGAGGAGCCCTGGTACGAGTACCTCGCCGGCCGCAACCCCGGCTTTCCCGAGCGGATGCTGCGCAGCGCCATCGACACCTGCGCCCAGCGGCTGGAGTCCATCGCGGCCGACCCGGTGGACCCCGCCGTCGGCCCCGACGCGTTCGGCATCCACGACTGGCAGGACCGCAACCCGGTCGTCACGGAGGCGCTGCTGCAGCTGACCACCGGATCCCCGCAGGTGCTCTACAACGGCGCGCTGGCGCAGATGCACCTGCGGTACTTCGACGCCGAGGAGCGCCGTCCGGGCCTGCCCGCCGACGTCGCCGCGCTGGTCACGAGCATCGACGCCGAGCACACCGTGGTCGAGCTGGCCAACCTCGGCCAGGCGCCGCGCTCGCTCGTCGTGCAGGCGGGCACGTTCGCCGAGCACGTCATCCACGAGGTCCGCGCCGACGACGAGCCGCCCACGCCCGTCGAGGGGCCGCATGTCCACGTGCGGCTGCCGGGCTCGACGCACGTCCGGCTCACCCTGACGATGACGCTGCGCGGCGGGACACCCACGTACGAGGCTCCGCCGATGGAGGTGCGGCGATGAGGGCCGAGCTGCCGCGGCTGGGCCTCGGCACCGCCCCCATCGGCAACCTGTTCCAGGACGTCTCCGAGCAGGACGCGGCCGCCACGGTGGCCGCCGCAGTCCAGGAGGGCGTCACCTACTTCGACACCGCGCCCCGCTACGGGCACGGGGTCGCCGAGGACCGGCTCGGCCGCGCGCTCGCGACCGGTGGCGGGGCCGCCGAGCCGGTGATCTCCACCAAGGCGGGCTGGCTGCTGCGCCCCGGGCAGAAGGTGGTCACCGACTGGACGGAACGCGGCATCCGCCAGTCGCTGGAGTCCAGCCTGGAACGGCTCCGGCGGCCCTCCGTCGACATCCTGTACCTGCACGACCCCGACGACTTCCCCGAGGACGTGCGCCGGACCGCCTACCCGGCCGTGCGCAGGCTGCGGGAGGAGGGGCTGGCCGGGGCCGTCGGCTTCGGCATGAACCACAGCGAACCGCTGGCCGCGTACGTGGCCGAGTTCGACGTGGACGTCGTCCTCATCGCCGGGCGTTTCTCGCTGCTCGACCACGACGCGCTGACGACCCTGCTGCCGCTGTGCCTGAAGACCGGCACGGCGGTGGTCGTGGGCGGCGTCTTCAACACCGGGCTGCTCGCCGACCCGCGTCCGGAGGCCATGTTCGACTACCGGCCGGTGCCGGACGGAGTGCTGGCGCGGGCCGAGCGCTGCCGCGCCGTCTGCGCGGAGTTCGGGGTGCCGCTCGCCGCGGCGGCCGTCCAGTTCCCCTTCCTCCATCCCGCCGTGCGGTCGGTCGTGGTGGGCTGCCGGTCGGCGGCCGAGGTGAAGGGGAACGCGGCCGCCTGGCGTACGGAGATCCCGCCGGAGCTGTGGCGCCGGCTCGCCGAGGAGGGCTTCGTCCCGCACGAGCTGCTGGACGGATAGAGGACGACCCCGGCGGGGCGGGTTCGCCGCCCCGCCCCCCGTTTCTCAGTCGTTCTCGCGAGCGGCCAGGTACTCGGCGAGGCCGGCTCCGGTCAGCGGGTAGTAGTCCGACAGCCGGCCGCCCTCGTCCAGGCGGCGGCGGGCGAACTCCTCGCGGTCCTGGTGCAGGAGGGCGTCCTCGGCCACCGCCAGGGCGCTCCGCTGCGGGACGACCACCGCTCCGTCCTCGTCGGCGACGATCAGGTCGCCCGGCGTCACCAGCGTGCCGCCCACCCCCACCGGGACGTTGAAGGCCGAGGGGAACAGCTCGGCCTGCGAGGCGTAGTGCGGCGTCACCCCCGTGCACCAGATCGGCACGCCGAGCGCGCGCACCCGCTCGGCGTCGCGCACCCGCCCGTCCACGACGATGCCGGCTCCGCCGCGCAGCTTGAAGTAGCGGACGAGCATGTCGCCGAGGCAGCCGGTGAAGTGGCTGGCCTGCGCGGAGACGACCAGCACGTCGCCGGGCCGGATGGATTCCAGCACCGCCCACAGCGCGGTCTTGCGCTCGGCGTCCTCCTGTCCGGTGCCGGAGAAGACGTCCTCGCGCTGGGGCAGGAACTGCAGGGTCACCGCGCCGCCGGTGATCCGTACGCCCGGCTCCCGGTGCAGGGGGACGGGGCCGTCGATGAAGGTGCGGGTTATGCCCATCTGGTGGAGCTTGGCGCACGCGGTGGCGGCGCTCACGTCCGCGAGGGCGTCCACCAGGCCCGCGCCGGGCCGGACGAAGGGCGAGGAGTGCGCCGGTCCCAGCATCGTCTCGTAGACGCCCGTCTCCGGTGCCCCGACATGCCCGTTCGTGCTCATTTCTGCCTCATCCCAACACATCGACAATTATCGCCTATCGATGGTAGATGTAACTGCCGACCGATGAGGGCTGTCAACCGTGAGAGGAGACCGGGATGCCGGCGGGGCCGACGGAGTGGTTCGAGGAAGCGCGGTTCGGGATGTTCGTCCACTTCGGGCTCTACAGCCTCGCCGCCCGGCACGAGTGGGTGCGCAGCCGGGAGAAGATGTCCGACGAGGACTACGACCGCTACCTGGAACAGTTCGACCCCGACCTGTTCGACGCGGCCGAGCTCGCCAGGAACGCCCGCGCCGCCGGGATGCGCTACGCGGTGCTGACCGCAAAGCACCACGACGGGTTCTGCCTGTTCGACTCCGAGCTCACCGGCTACACCAGCGCCCGCGCGACGGGCCGGGACCTGGTCGCCGAGTTCGCCGCGGCCATGCGGGCCGAGGGCCTGCGCGTGGGGCTCTACTACTCGCTGCTCGACTGGCGTCACCCCGACTTCACCATCGACCAGTACCACCCGCTGCGCGACAGCGCGCCGCCGGACGCGAACGCCACGCGCGACATGGCCCGCTACCGGGCGTACATGAACGGGCAGATACGCGAGCTGCTGACCGGGTACGGCCCGATCGACCTGCTCTTCTTCGACTTCACCTACCCGGCGAAGGGGCCCGCCGACTGGGGTGCGGAGGAGCTGATGGCGACCGCGCGCGCCCTGAACCCGCAGATCGTGGTGAACGACCGCCTCGGCATCCCCGGCGACTACGTGACGCCCGAGCAGTACCAGCCCGACCGGCCGCTCACCCGCGACGGCGGCCAGGTCAGGTGGGAGGCGTGCCACACGCTCAACGGCTCCTGGGGCTACGACCGCGACAACCACGACTACAAGGACCCGGCGCTGCTGATCCGGATGCTCGTCCAGTCCGTCGCGTGCGCCGGCAACCTGCTGCTCAACGTCGGCCCCACCGGCCGGGGCGCGCTCGACCCGCGGGCCCGGCACACGCTGGCCGCGATCGGGGAGTGGATGTCGCTGCACGCCAGGGCCGTGCACGGCGCGGGGCCGAGCGCGTTCACCCCGCCGCCCAACGCCCTCTACACCCAGCGGGCCGGCCGCCTCTACCTGCACCTGCTGTCCTGGCCGCTCAAGCACGTCCATCTGCCCGGCCTCGCCGGACGCGTGCGCTACGCGCAGTTCCTCCACGACGGCTCCGAGGTGCGCTTCCACCGGGCGGACGGAGACCAGCACGAGCACAACAACCTCGCCCTGCCGGGCCAGCCGCCGGGCACGCTCACGCTGACCCTGCCCATCGCCGCGCCGGACGTGCCGCTGCCGGTCGTCGAGCTCGTGCTGCGCGACGACGATGGTTCCTGACGTCACCGCGCGGCCGGTGTGGGACGCGGTGCCCGCCGAGGCCCGCGACGCCGTCCTGGCCGCGGCGGCCGAAGAGCTGGCCCGGCCGGCCCCGCGCCTGTCCCTGGACGACTGGGCCCGGACGTTCCGCGACGGGGCGCGGGCCGTGCACGAGGACAAGGCGCGGCGGCTGCGCGAACGCGTGGACGTCCTCGCCCTCGCCGCCGTCCTCACCGGCGAGGTGGCCCCCGCGACCGCGCCTCCCGGAGCGTGCCCGCACCTGGACGCCGTCGTGGACGGGCTGATGGCGCTCGCCGAGACGAGCACGTGGTGCTGGGCGCCGCACGATCGCGGGGCCGCGGCCCGGGGCGAGGTCGTGCCCGATCCCGACGACCCCTTCCTCGACCTGGGCGCGGCCGAGATCGCGGCGCTGTTCGCCTGGGCCGACCACGCGCTGGGCCCGCATCTGGACGTCCGGGCCCCGGGGCTGCGCCGCAGGTTGCGCCGCGAGGCCGACCTGCGGGTGCTCACCCCGTTCGAGCGGGTGCGCGACTGGCACTGGATCGGCCGCGACGGCCGGGCGAACAACTGGAACCCCTGGATCCACGGGGCCGTCCTGGCGGCCGCGCTGCTGCTCTGCGACGACGTCCGGCGGCGCGAGCGCCTGGCACGCCTGGTCGCCGAGGGGCTGGACCACTACGTCACCGGGCTCCCCGACGACGGCGGGATCGACGAGGGCATCGCGTACTGGTGGCAGGGGGCGTGCCGGCTGCTGGAGGCGCTGGACCTCCTGGACGACCCCGGCCCGCCGGTGCTGCCCGCCCTGCTCGCCTACCCGCCGCGCATGCACCTCGGCGCGGACTGGTACGTCAACACCGGCGACGCTCCGGCCCGGCTCTCCGGCGAGCGGCCGTGGCAGGTGCTCTTCCGCTGGGGCGAGCGCCTGGGGCGACCGGAGACAGTGGCGTACGCGGTGGCCGCCGCACGCGCGTCCGGCGGCGTCGTCCAGCCCAGGGCCGGGCTCGGGCGCGCCATGACCGCGCTGGCCGACCGGCGATGGGGCCGGGCGGTCGCGGCCGGCGGGACGCCGGACGGCTCGCCCTGGCTGGCCCGCGAGTGCTGGCTGCCGCGCATCCAGGTCATGGTCGCGCGCGAGCGGGCCGGGAGCGCGGACGGGCTGACCGTGGCGGCGAAGGCCGGCCACAACGGCGAGCACCACAACCACCTCGACGTCGGCTCCTACTGGGTGGCGCTCGACGGACGTCCGATGGTCGTGGACGTCGGCCAGCCGACCTACACCGCCGCGACGTTCGGCCCGCGCCGCTACGAGGAGTGGCCGTTCCAGAGCGCCTGGCACAACGTGCCCGAACCGGGGCACGGGCAGCTCCCGGGGCCGGAGCACGGCGCGCGGGACGTCGCCGTCCGGTTCGACGAGGGCCAGGCCGTCCTGCGGGCGGACCTGAGCGCCGCCTATCCGGCGGGCCTGCTCACCCGCTGGGAGCGCGTCGTCCGGCTGGTGCGCGACGGCCCGGAGCCGTACGTCAGCGTGGAGGACGACTGGGCCACGGGCCCCCGGACCGTGCTGTTCCGGCACGTTCTCGCCGGCGAGGTCGAGTGCGGGCCGGGCCGGGCGGTCGTCACGGCGGACGGGGGACCGCCGCTCGAACTGCGCTGGGATCCCGCCCTCGGCGCCGCGTCCGTCGAGCACCGCGACATCGACGACCCGCGTCTCGCGCGCAGCTGGGGCGCCCGGCTGACCCGGCTGACGCTGGCCGTCACCGTCCGGGGGAGCGGCGGCCGGTTCGCCGTGAGCTTTCACCGGCACGCACGAAATGACTCTTGAACAAGTTAGATATGCCACATAACATCACCTATCGATAGGCGATGGACGTTGATGGTGGTCGATGTCGCCGCGTCGATCGTGTCGAGCCGTCACGCCGTCCGCCACGCGGGCCCGCGCAGCCCGACCCCCTCACTCAGGTGGCCCCCGGGCGGGCGGCTCCCGAAGGCGGCCAGTCCACCCCCGACCTTCCACCGGTCATGACTATGCAATTGGAGCGTGCAGCGGATATGGGAACACAGTTGCGCCGGGCGTGCGCGGTCGCGGTCGCCGCCACCACCGTGGTGGCCGCGGCCACCGCCTGCGGCGGCGAGGACCCGGCGCAGGCCGGCGCCACGACTCTGCGGATCATCGTCAACATCAGCCCGAACCTGACCGAGCAGTACTGGAAGGGACTGTTCGCCAAGTACGAGCAGAGCCACCCGGGGGTGAAGGTCAACCTGGAGCTCACCGGGACCGTCTCGGCGACCGCCAAGCTCACCCAGGACCTCGCCGCCGGCGACCCGCCGGACATCGCCCAGCAGATCACCCCGACGAAGGAGAACGCCGCCCTGTTCGCCGACCTCACCGGCGAGGCGTGGACCGGCCAGACCCCGCTGGCCGACCAGTACGCCGTGGACGGCAAGCGCTACCTGGTCGGCGTCGGCCAGCAGATCCAGTCGCTGGTCTTCTACAACAAGGCCGCCTTCGCCAAGGCCGGTCTCGACGCCACCGCCATCAAGACGCTCGACCAGTTCCAGGACGCCATGGCCAAGCTGAAGAGCGCCGGCTACACGCCGCTGCAGAGCGCCGGGCAGTGGGTGCCGGGAGCGCAGTTCTCCCTGATCGCCGACTCCGGCGTGCTCACCGCCGACCCCGACTGGACGGTCAAGCGCAAGCAGAACCAGGTCTCCTTCGCCACCGGCGACTACCTGAAGTACCTCCAGCGCTTCCGCAGCTGGATCGACCAGGGCTACCTCGACAAGAGCGCGCTCGGCCTCACCTACGCCGACGGGCAGACGGCCTTCCTCGACGGCAAGTCCGCGATGTACGTCATGGGCTCCTTCTTCGTCCCGGCCGCCGACGCGGCGAAGAAGAGCGACGAGATCGGCGTCTTCTCCATGCCGACCGACGGCTCGTACCCCACCGGCCAGTACGGCAACATCGCCAGCCCGTACGTGGTCGTCAACGCCTCCAAGCACAAGGCCGCCGCGATCGACTTCGTGAAGTGGCTGGTCACCGACCCGGCCGCGATCGAGAGCCAGCTCGCCGCCGACGGCAACCTGCGCAAGGGCTTCACCTACAAGATGTCCAGCCTCGGCACGCAGGTCCAGAAGATCCTTGAGGAGGCGCCGTCCGTGCTGGTCAAGTCGGGCGAGCGCCAGCCGGTCGAGGGCTATCCGGCCGAGCTCAACACGCAGGTGCAGAAGCTGTACACGGGCGCCACGGCCGAGCAGGTCGCCGCCGGTTTGGACAAGTGGTGGAACTCGCAGAGCTGACCCGGCGGCCGGAGCGGCAGGCGTCCGAGCCGCGGCGCCCGCGCCGCGAGTGGCTGCCGGCCAGGTACCGGGCCAAGGCGGTGACCTTCGGGCTGGTCGCGCCGTCCGTGCTGGTCTACACGGTGATGACCGTCGTCCCGGTGGGCGTGGCGGTCTACCTCAGCCTGACGGACTGGAACGGCTTCTCCGACGCGGTGTTCGTCGGCTTCGAGAACTACCTGCACCTGTTCGACGACCCGAGCTCGACCAGCGCCTGGTACGTGACCGCCCTCGTCGCCGTCACCGGCACCCTGCTCATGATCGGCGGCGGCCTGGCGTACGCGCTGCTGCTCAAGGAGCGCTCGCGCACGAACTCGTTCTTCCGCACGCTCGCCTACTACCCGCACGTGATCAGCGCGCTGATCCTCGGCTTCCTCTGGGCCGCGATCCTCGGCACGAACGGCGCCGTCAACAGCACGCTGCAGCACTTCGGCATCGGGCCGGTCGGCTTCCTCTTCGAGGAGAACCTCGCCCTGGTCTCGCTCATCGCGGTGATCGTGTGGGCCGGCTTCGGGTTCAACGTCGTGCTGTTCGTCGCCGCGCTCCAGACGGTCCCCGCCGAGCTGCTGGAGGCCGCGGCGATCGACGGCGCGACCCGGCGCCAGGCCAACCTCCGCGTGGTGATCCCGATGATCTCCCCGGTGGTGACCGTGGCCACCGTGCTGAACCTCATCGGCCTGATCAAGACCTACGACCTGGTCGTGAGCCTCACCAACGGCGGGCCCGCGGGCGCCACGCAGACGTACTCGTTCCTCATCCTGGCCAGGTCCTTCGAGGGGACGAAGGTCGGTTACGCCAACGCGCAGGCCGTCTTCCTCATGGTCGTGTGCGCCGGCCTCGCCCTGCTGGTGACCGCCGCGCGCAACCGGCAAGACCGCGCCACGACGAGTTAGGGGACGGTGATGATCGAACAAACGCGAGCCGCCCACGGCAGGCGCCGCTCCTTCGTGCGCCCGGTCATGCTGGCGCTGCTCCTGGTGGCCATGACCGTGCCGGTCTACCTGCTCGTGGTCAACAGCTTCAAGTCCCAGGACGACATCCTCGGCAACCCCTTCTCCCTCCCGTTCGGCGACCTCACCTTCGAGTACCTCGCCAACGCCGTCGACAGCCCCCAGTACAACGTGATCCGCAGCTACGGCTTCACGCTGTTCCTCGTCGTCGTCGTGGACGTCCTGTGCATCCTGCTGGCCGGGCCCGCGGCGTACGCGATCGCGCGCAGCCTCAGCCGCCGCTCCCAGCTGCTGCTGCTGTACTTCCTCGCGGGCACCTTCATCCCGGGCGCCGCGCTGGTGATCCCGGTGATCTACGTGCTGCGCTCGGTCGGCCTGGCCAACACCGTGGCCGGCCTCGTGGCCCACGACGTGGCCTCGACCCTTCCGGTGAGCATCTTCCTGTTCGTCGGCTTCATCCGTACCATCCCTGCCTCCATCGACCAGGCGGCGATGATCGACGGCGCGGGGCTGCTGCGCACGTTCTGGACGATCATCTTCCCGCTGATGCGGCCCGCGGTGGTCACCGTGCTGATCCTCAACTCGATCGGGATCTGGAACGACTTCGTCAGCCCGCAGATCCTGCTCAGCCCCGGCTCCGGCCGGTACACGGTGACGACCGCCATCTACGCCGGGATCAGCCAGTACTCGACCGACCTGACGCGGGTGTTCCCCAACCTGCTGCTGGCGGTGGCACCGGTCGTCATCTTCTTCGTCTACATGCAGCGCCACATCATCAGCGGCCTCACGGTCGGCGCGGTCAAGGGCTGAACGGCCCGTCACGGAAAGAGGGACCATGACCTTGTTACGCCTTCGGCGGCCGCTCGCGGCCATGGTGATCGCGACGGTGCTCGCGACGGTGTCGGCGGCCGTCCCGGCGGCGGCCGAGCAGGGCACGAGCGCGGGCGGCACCACCTACCACGTCGCGCCGTGGGGCAGGGACTCGGCCGACGGCCGGTCGGCCGCGACGGCCTACCGCCACATCCAGCGGTGCGCCGACGTCATGACGCCCGGCGACACCTGCCTGATCCAGTCGGGCACGTACGAGGAGACCGTCGTGCCCGCCCGGTCGGGCGCCGCCGGACTGCCCGTCACCTACCGGGCGGCCCCCGGCGCGCGCGTGACGGTGAGCGGCGCCAAGCGGATCAGGGGCTGGTCCCCGGTCACCGGCCAGGACCTGGCCCGCATCGCTCAGTCGGACCCGTACGCGCCGGGCTCGCCCTTCGCCCAGGCCGTGCGCGACGGCCACGTCTACAGCGCCCGCGCCGACCTCGGACCCGACGTCACGACCGTGCAGACCTTCACCGACAAGCGGATGAACGTCGAGGCCCAGTGGCCCTACCCCGGCCTCGACCTGCTCGAACCCGCGGTGCGGTACGCCGGGCCGGGCAGCGCGGAGGCCACCGTCGCCGACGACGCGCTGACTCGCCCGGCCGGCTACTGGAACGGCGCCCGCGTGACGACGAACTACTGGTACATCACGGCGACCTCCACGATCAAGAGCTCCGACGTGGGCTCGGTCGTGCTCGACGTGGCGCCGCCGTGCGTCCACAAGGTGATCCCGAAGGACACCCGGTACGCGCTCGCCGGCAAGATCGGCGAACTCGCCCACCCCGGCACCTGGTTCTACGACCCGGCCGGCAAGCGGCTCTACCTGTACAGCGAGGACGACCCCGACCGGCACGTGATCGAGGCCAAGGCCCGCACGCTGGCCTTCGACCTGCGGAACGCGAGCCACACGACGATCGCCGGCGTCGGCCTGTTCGCCTCCACCGTCGAGACCGGGCCGGGCAGCAGCCACGTCGTGATCGACGGGATCACCGGCACGTACCTGTCGCACTACACCGACATCACCCGCGGCGCCACCGACTGCGGCTCCACCGTCACCCGGGGCGTCGCCGACACCGGCATCGTGCTCAACGGCACGGACAACAAGGTCGTCAACAGCGACCTGTCACTCAGCGCCGGCAACGGCATCGCGCTGCGCGGCATGCGGAACACCGCGACGAACAACGTCATCCACGACGTGGACTACCTGGGCACCTACGCGGCCGGCGTCGCCGTGCAGGGCAACAGCCAGACGGTCACGCACAACACCATCTACCGGGTCGGCCGCAGCGGCGTGAACCTGCAGTGGGACAACGCCGCCGGCGGCACGCCGGGGCCGGACCGCATCGCCTACAACGACATCTCCCAGTACGCCCGGCTGAGCCTGGACGTGGCCGCGGTCTACACCTGCTGCGGCTCCGACATGCTGGGGACCTCGATCGACCACAACGTGCTGCACGATCCGGCGCCGAGGTGGGGCGCCACCAAGTTCGGGGTCACCGGCGTCTACGCCGACAACGGGCAGAGCAACATCACCATCGCCGCCAACGTGGGCTGGGGCAACCCCGAGGGGACCGTCATGCTCAACGGCCTCGGCGGCGGCTCGCACAACAACGGCGTCTACAACAACACCGGCGGCATGACGATGTTCTACGTCAAGGAGCCCGGCAACTCGACCGGCACCAAGGTCTACAACAACATCGGCCCGATCCGCGGCCTCGACGGCGCCACGAACGGCGGGATGGTGCTGTCCAACAACCTGCCGGCCGACGTCGACCCGCTGTTCGTCGACCCGGCCGGGCGCGACTACCGGCTGTCGGAGGCGTCCCCGGCGCGCAACCAGGCGATCCCGCTGCCCGGCGTCAACGACGGCTCGACGGACCCGCTCCCGAGCCTCGGCGCCTACCAGTACGGCGCCCCCAAGTGGGTGGCCGGAGCGACCCGGTAGGACAGAAGCCCCCGGCGTCCGTGGACTCCACCACGGGCGCCGGGTCCGGCGCGCGGTCCGCCTTCCGGGAGGTCGTCAGAGGGCGCGGTACATGATGTGCAGTCCGACGTAGCCCTTCGCCGGGCTCCGGAAGCCCTCCGGCACGGTGCAGAGCACCTCGAACCCGAGCTTCCGGTACAACCGCACCGCCGTCTCGTTGGTCTCCACGACCGCGTTGAACTGCATCGAGCGGAAACCCGAGGTGCGGGCCCACTCGATCGTGTACTCGCACAGCGCGCGGCCCACACCGCGCCCGGAATGGGCTGGATCGACCATGTAGCTGGCGCTCGCGACGTGCGAGCCGTTGCCCATCTGGTTGTTGTTCATCTTCGCGGTGCCGAGGATCGTCCCGTCGTCGTCGACCGCGACGACCGTACGGTTCGGGGCGGGCAGCAGCCACCAGCCGCGCCCCTCCTCCTGGCCGAGATCGAGCGGATAGGTGAAGGTCTCACCGGCGGCGACGATCTCGCGGAAGAACGGCCAGATGGCCGACCAGTCGTCCACGGTGGCTTCCCTGATCAGCATCCGCCCAATATACCGGCGACGCCGAGGCGTCAGGAGATCCTCCGGAGCGCTCTGATGCTGCCACCCTTGTGCCATGGTTCGCACATCACTGACCGCATGCTGCTCAGCCATCTCGCACACCGGCTGCGCGGGTGACCCGGCGACTGCATCGAACCCTTTCCCCAGACGTACCTGGTGACCGTCGTCCCCTGCCACGTGCCGCACTCGGCCGAGTTCGCCACCACGTACGTCCTCCCGGAGGGGCCGTACCCGGATGCGGACATGACGCGGCTGGCGCAGAACGGCTGCCTTCCCAGAATGCGCATCAAGAAGTCGAAAAGGGATGACATCGGGATGGCCTGGGTCGGGCCGGGCCCGGAGGACTGGCCTCGCTACAGGACCGTGTACTGCCTGGCCGTACGCATGGACGCCAAGAAGGCGACAGGCCGGGTGGTCGAGTGATCACCGATCCCTGGCGGTCATGATCGCGGCCGTCGTCAGGTGGACTTGATGAAGGTGTGCAGGTCGTCGTTGAACCGGTCGCGGTGGGTGACGAACAGGCCGTGCCCGCCGGTCGGGTACTCCAGGTAGGTCGCCCCGGGAACCAGCTTGGCGGTGCGCCGCCCGCTGACGGCCACCGGTATGGAGGCGTCGGCGGCCCCGTGCACGACCAGCGCGGGCACGGCGATCTCGGCCAGCGAGGCCCGGTGGTCGAAGGTCATGGCGGCCCGCTGGTACTGGCGGATCGCCCACGGCGAGACCTCAAGGCACTGCCGCAGGGTGAACTCCACCTGTGCGGGGGAGATCTCGTTGCCCAGGTGCGTGGCGAAGAACGCCTGCGCCCGCTGGGCCAGCCACTTGGGACGGTCGGCGTCCAGGGCCGCCATCGAGGCCTCCAGCACGGCGCCCGGCACTCCCTCGGGGTTGTCGTCGGTCTGCAGCAGGAACGGCAGCATCGCCGAGACGAACGCCACCCGCGCGACGCGCTCGTCGCCGTGACGGGCCAGGTACCGGGCGACCTCGGCGCCGCCCATCGAGTGACCGACCAGGGTGATGTCACGCAGGTCGAGCAGCTCGATCAGCTCCGCCAGGTCGTCGGCGCCGGTGTCCAGGTCGTAGCCCGTCGAGGGACGGTCCGAGCGGCCGTGGGCCCGCCGGTCGAGGGCGACGCAACGGTAACCGCGCTCGACGAAGTACGGAATCTGGTACTCCCACATGTCCGCCGAGAGCATCACGCTGGCGACGAAGACGATGGGCCTGCCCTGGCCGTAGTCCTCGTAGGCGAGGCGGGTGCCGTCCGTGGTCTGGAAGAACATCTCAAGACTCCTTATGTCGTTCGATGTCCTGAGTTTTTCAGTCAGAGGTAAGGGCGACAATTACGTCCCAGGTAAGCGTGCGCGGCCTGCACATCAGCATGTTGACGCTGTTGGCGCCGCATGTTGTGATCCACTCAGGCGTATTTCGTACTTAATTAGTATGAAATGAGGTGGTCATGAGGCTCCTCCAGAGTGCGGCCGCGGTTGTCATGCTCCTGGTGAGCGCGGCCGGCATCCAGACCGTGCGGAGCGGACCGGCGCAGGCGGCTCTGCCCACCGCCGCCGTCGCGCTCGGCGACAGCTTCATCAGCGGCGAGGGCGCGGGGAACTACCAGCCCGTCGTCGACGCCTCCGGCACGGCACAGGCCTTCCCCGGCTGGTCGGCGGCCAACAGCAACGCCTACTTCTGTCACCGGTCGGCGAACGCCTCGGTGTTCGCGGCGTCGCTCCCGGGCATCCAGCAACGTTTCAACCTCGCGTGCTCGGGCGCCCAGCCCGCCGACATCGCCGCGCCCTCCAGCGCCCGGGCCGAGGGCCGCACCGTCGCCTCGCAACTCGACCAGCTGCGCGCCGTCGCCCGGACGCACGACATCGACGTCGTCCTCGTCGGCCTCGGCTCCAACAACACCCAGTTCACCTTCGGCGACGTGGCCACGCTGTGCGCCAACCGCTTCATCGCCGACGCCTGGACGGGCTGGTGGGAGTTCTGGGCCTACCTGAAGGGCGAGGTGCCGCAGCGGCCCTGCACCGCCTCGGACCTGGCCACCGACACCGAGGTCGCCGCCGCCACCGCCGAGACCACCGCGGCCCTGCGCCAGATCCTGGACACCCTCGACCAGATCGACGCCGACGGCGTCCACCAGGTGATTCTGCAGACCTACACCAACCCGCTGCCGCCCGACGTCGCCCCGCAGTACTACGACGAGGACGGCCGCACCGACACCCGCGACAAGTTCCGCGCCCTCGGCGCCGAGCGCTACGCCGCCGGGTGCCCGATCCACCGCGCGAGCCTCGCCCCCGGGCACGTGTTCTCCCAGAACCTCGGCTCACTGGTCAAGAACGCCTTCACCACGCTGGCAGCCGAACGCCCGGCGGCCGACCTGCGCGTCCTGGACGTCCAGAGGGCCTTCGACGGGGCCAGGCTCTGCGAGAACCCCGGCAGCCCGGCCGGTGCGCTCGCGACGCCGGTCCGGGTGCAGGACGGGCCGTCCGGCACGTTCATCACCAGCCTGTCCGGCTGGGACAAGATCGGTATCCAGCGGGCGGCGAACACCTGCGTCACCTACTTCCAGACCTGTCAGGAGTCGTGGCACCCCAACGCCGCGGGCCACACGGTCCTCGGCCAGTGCCTGACCGGCGCCCTCGCCGCGACGCCCCGCGCGATCGTCACGTGCGCCCGTAATCCGGACGGCACGCTCACCATCTCCTGACGTCTCCTCGAAGTGGGTGACCGGCGGGGACGCGCCGCGACTCAGGAGCCGCCGGCTTCGAGAAGACCGTGCTCTCGTACGAGGCCGAGGAAACCGGTCGTCAACGGGCCGGACCGCCCGTCCTTCCACACCACGGCGATCTGCCATTCGGCCGCAGGATGGCGGATCGGCGTGATCGTGACCGAGGACGGCGCGATACGGCGGGCGCTGGCCGGCACGAAGGCGACCCCCGCGCCGGCCGCCACCAGCGCGAGCACGGTCTGCAGGTCCTGAGCCTCCTGGACGACGGCAGGGCGGACCGCGACGGCGGTGCACAGGTGGTTGATCTGCCGTACCAGCCCGGGCCCTCTCTCCTGCGCCAGCTGGAGGAAGTCGTGGCGGGCCGCCCATCTCGCGAGATCTCCGACGTCGTGCGGAGGCCGGTCGTCATGGTCGGCCCAGGCGAGGGCGAGGCGGTCGCCGGCCAGCGGCAGCCGTCCCCATCCGCCGTCGAGCGGCAGCCGGACGAAACCGACGTCGAGGTCGCCCGCGTCGATCCGGTCAAGCTGGGCCTGTGACGACATGTCGTCCAAAGTGACGTGCGCGTCGGGGTGGCGGCGCCGGAAGGCGGCGACGATCCGAGGGGCCAGGTCGATGCTCGACAGCCCGAAGCCCACCGCCAGCCTCCCGATCTCGCCGGTGGCCATTCTCGCCATCCGCCGGGTGAGCGCGTCCGCCCGCCGCAGGAGAGCCTGCGCGTCCGGGAGCAGGACGGCGCCCAGGCCGGTCAGCACGGCGCCGTGCCGGCCGCGGTCGAACAGCCGGCCTCCCACCTGCGCCTCCAGCGACTGGATCTGTTTCGTGAGCGTCGGCTGGGCGACGTTCAGCGTTCGCGCGGCGCGGCCGTAGTGACCGTGCTCGGCGACCGTGAGGAAGGCGCGAAGCAGAACCAGATCCATTCCGCGACTCTATCGAACGGCGAAAAAGATTCATTGGACGAATGGGACGCGCATGCGGTCTGCTGGTGAGCCACCCCAAGGATCCGGAGGTTCGCGATGGCAGAAGAAGACGAGGCGGCCGAGACCCCCACGACGGCGTTGCGGTGCGCGACCGTGCAGTTCGAGCATCGTCCCGATGACAAGACCTACAACCTGGCCCAGGTCGAGCACCACGTGCGCGTGGCGAGCGCGGACGGCGTGCAGGTCATCGCCTTCCCGGAGATGTGCCTGCTGGGGTACTGGCATCTCCGCCGCCAGACCCCCGAGCGGCTGCGGGAGCTCGCCGAGCCGGTGGACGGCCCGTCCGTCACCGCCGTGCGCGCGCTGGCGGCCGGGCACGGCGTCGCCGTGGGAGCCGGCTTCCTGGAGAGCGACACGGACGGGCGGCTGTTCAACAGCTATGCCCTCTGCCTCCCGGACGGATCCGTCCACCGCCATCGCAAGCTGCACGCCTTCGAGCACCCGGCGATCAGCAGCGGCGACGCCTACACCGTCTTCGACACCCCGTGGGGCGTCCGCATGGGCATCCTCATCTGCTGGGACAACAACCTGGTCGAGAACGTCCGCGCCACCGCGCTGATGGGCGCCTCGATCCTGGTGGCGCCCCACCAGACCGGCGGCACCGCCTCGCGCAGCCCCCACGGGATGCGCCCGATCCCCGTGGAGCTCTGGCGGAACCGGCACAGCGCCCCGGAGGCGATCGAGGCCGAGCTGCGCGGCCCCAGCGGACGCCAGTGGCTGATGCGCTGGTTGCCCGCCCGGGCTCATGACAACGGGCTGTTCGTCCTGTTCAGCAACGGCATCGGCGAGGACGACGACGAGATCCGCACCGGCAACGCCATGATCATCGACCCCTACGGCCGCATCCTCGGCGAGACCTGGGCGGCCGGTGACGACATGGTGACCGCCGACCTCGACCTCACCCTGCTGCCGCTCTCGACCGGCCGCCGATGGCTCCAGGGACGACGCCCGGAACTCTACGGCATCCTCACCCACCGGTTCGGGGACGAACGCGAGCCTCGCGCCGCCCGCTTCGCCCCCGACCCGGTGCCACTCCTCCGCACCCCCGGCACCGGGGCCGGCGAGGATGTCCTCGGTCTGCCGCGCCACTGAGCATCAAGGCGACCCCCAGGCCGGTGGTCTGCCCGATCCGGCAGGGCCTGGACGGGTGCCGACCGGCACCCGCCTCCGGACGTGTCCTGTTGCGGCCACAGCGGTAATGACCGCGCCGTTCCAGCGAAAGGAGAACGCAGGCATTTCGTCGATCGGCGATGGAGGGCACATGCGCGATGAACAGTTCGTCCGCACGGGTCGCCGACCCAGGCGTTCCACGACGACGCGGTGGCTCGTTCGGGCCGGCTGCTCCGTCCTGCTGCTGACCGCGTCCGTCGGGCTCGGCCGGGCCGCCGCTGCCTCCGCAGGCGCCCCCGTCACCTGCGGGAGCGTCCTGACAGGGAGCGTCACCCTGACCGGGGATCTGACGTGCCCCGGTGACGCGCTGATCGTCGGCGCCGACGACGTGACCATCGACCTGGCCGGGCACACCCTCCAGGGCGCGGGCACCGGCACCGGCGTCCAGGTCGGCTCCCAGGGGACCGCCTGGACCGGAACCGTCATACGCGACGGCCGGATCGAAGGGTTCGCCACCAGCGTCGGCGACGACGCCCTCACCCCCCACATCACTGTCGCCCTTCGCGACATGACGATCACCGGCGGCCCCGTGAAGCTGCGCGGCGGCGCCTGGCCTGAGCTCTCGATCAGCGGTTCCCCCCGCCGATGCGACGTGGACGCCGTGGACGCCCGCCAGATCCGCCTGACCATCGACGGCTGCACTCTGCACCGCGTCTCGGCCCGCAGCACCTACACGACGCTCACGTCGAGCAGAGTGATCTCGGGCAGCCTGTCCTTCAACGAGAACAACGCCGGACTCGTCACCGGCAACGTCTTCGACAACGCCCCGATCAGCGCGGACAACAACAGCTGGAACGTCGTGCTGCGCGACAACGTCCTCAAGAACGCCGACATCGCGGTACGGGCCGGCTGGGCGCCGGACACGCTCATCGAGGACAACACGTTCAAGAACAACTCCATCGGCGTATACGGCTACCTGATGGACGCCACCATCGCCCGCAACCGGTTCATCGGCAACCGCACCGCCGGCATCTACGTCAGGGACTCCACCACGTCGTCGTTCATCGACAACGTGTTCAAGGGAAACGGCCACGATCCCAGCGGGCTCACCGACGAGGCGGGCCTTCCCGTACGTGGCGCCATCCACATCGGCCGGAGAAGCTCCCCGATCACCCTGACGGGAAACGTGGGCAAGCACAACGACGGCTACTTCGTCTGGATCACGCCGCCCTCAGGAGCGATCGACGGCGGCGGCAACCGGGGCCGTCCCTGCGGTCCCCAGCCACTCCCGCTGACCTGCCACTGACCCCTCGCGGACACGCTCCCGCCCGCGCCGCGAGAGGCAACTTTGTCGGTCGTGCCCGCCATACTCGCCGCTGTCGATCAAGAGGACGACGGGATGCGGCGTGGAGGTATCGGCATGAGCGTGGAGCGCACGCTGACGTTCGTCGGCGGAAGTTCGGCCAAGTTCTGGGAGGTGCGCCAGGACGGCGCGGAGCTGCACATCCGGTACGGACGGCTGGGCGCGGCCGGTCAGACGCAGGTCAAGTCGTTCGGCTCGGCCGCCGCCGCCACTGCCGCCGCCGACAAGCTGGCGGCGGAGAAGATACGCAAGGGCTACGCGGAGGAGCAAATGGCCGCCTCGCCGCAGGCGGCTTCACCCGCGGCCGCCGGAGGCGTCGAGGACGAGGACCGGCTGGCGTTGCCGCCCGCCTGGTTGCGCGCTCTCCACCCCCGGCGAGGTGGAGCGAAGGCCCCGGTGCGGCGGCCGGATCCGAGCGCGCCGCAGAAACTGGCCGCCGAGCTGGGCCGACGCGGGAAGGTGCTCGCCGACATGGTGGCGAAGTGCCCGGATCCGGAACTCGCGGCCGCGGGCGCGGCGTACCTGGCGGGGGAGCCCGCCGGCACACCGCTGGGCGCGGCGGTGGTCGCCAAGGCGATGGCCGCGGCCCTGCCATGGAACGAGCGCGAGCTGTTGTCCCTGTTCCCCGAGACCTGGCTGGCCGAACGCGGCCTGGTGTTCGCGGCGGTGGCCGTGACCGAGCTCGCCTCGCTGGACTACGTCCACGACGGGGGCACCTGGATGGTCCGCCGGCTGGTCGACGGCGAGGCCTCCGACCAGTGGTACGGCTGGGCCTCCGGCGAGCAGATCGACGCCCGGGTGCGCGCCGCGCTGGCCGCCGCGTCCGACGCCGAGTACGCCGAGGTCGTCGCGGCGCTGGCGGTGAGCCGCGCGGGCGGGCTCCACCAGCGCGTGGCCGCCTCCTACCTGGCGCCCACCCAGACCGGGTGGGTCGCGGCCGACTGCGCCGAGGTGAGCCGGGTCCTCCCGGCTCTCGCCGTCCGCCTGATCGCCGCCATCAGCACGCCGGAGCACGCCGAGCTGATCGCGGACCATGTGCGTGGCCCCTACATGGGGGACTCCTTCGCCCTGCCGGCCACGGTCGTCGACGGCATGGGCGAGGCGGCCGTGCCGCTGCTGGCCGTCTGGGTGGACCACGCCTACGGCGCGGACAGCCGCAAGCGGCTGCTGCACGTGCTCGCCGACCTGCCGTACGACACGGCCATGCGGGCGATCCTCGACCGCGTCGAGCAGAAGTACACCCAGCCGGCCTTCCTGCGCGCGGCCTCCCGCTTCCCCCGCCGCGCGATGCGGATGCTGGCCGAGTCCGGCGGCAAGGTCGTCGACCTGCTGCTGCGCACCCAGGTGGCGGCCCGTCCCGACCTGGTGGACGAGGTGCGCGCCGGCCTCGGCGACGGCGCCGCCGCCGAGCGTCTCGACAGGATCGCGACCGCCGGCGCCGTCGCCGCTGCGCCGGAGGCGCTGCCCGAGGTGCTGGTCAGCCCGCCCTGGACCCGCCCGCGCAAGGCGCGCAAGGTCGTCGTGGTCGACGGCCTGGCGTGCACCGACGAACCGGCCCTCCTGTGGGCGCCGGGCGAGCAGGACAACTGGCGTTCCTCCCGGGCGGAGAATGCCTGGGGCCGGTCCTGGCGCCGGAGCTGGAAGGACGTCGCCCGCGGGATCGCCGAGGGCCGGGGCGCCCACTGGTCCGACGAGGTCGCCCTGTTCACCGCCGGGCCCGAGGAACTGGCCGCGCCGCTGATCGGGAAGTGGCGCCCTGGCGACCTGTGGGGGGCGGGCGACTGGATGCCGATGGTGGTGGCCAGGTTCGGGACGGCGGCGCTGCCCATGGTGGTCGACAGTGCCCGGCGCGGCCCCAGCTCGGTCGCCGCGTCGCTGCTGCCGTTCGCGGCGCCGGAGGTCGCCGTGCTGATGGCCGACTGGCTGGCCCGGCTGAAGTCGGTCCGCGCCACCGCGCTGGCCTGGCTGAACCGTCACCCCGCGGCGGCCGCCAGGGCGCTGGTCCCGGCGGCTCTCGGCAAGCCCGGCGTGGCCCGGCTCCGGGCCGAGCAGGCGCTGGCGGCGCTGGTCGCGGGCGGCCACCGCGACACCGTGGCCGAGGCCGCCGCAGGGTACGGGCCCGCCGCCGGGGCCGCCATCGCCGACCTGCTCGTGGCCGACCCGCTCGACGTGCTGCCCGCCAGGATGCCGGTGCTGCCCGAGTGGACGGAGGTCGCGATCACGACCCCGATCCAGCTGCGCGGCGACGCGGGCGCGCTGCCCCCCGAGGCGGCCCGCCACGTGATGACGATGCTGGCGATCTCCAAGCCGGGCGACCCGTACGCCGGTCTCGCCGTGGTCAAGCAGGCCTGCGACGGCCGCAGCCTCGCCGACTTCGCCTGGGCGCTGTTCCAGTGCTGGCAGGCGGCCGGCTACCCGTCCAAGGAGAGCTGGGTGATGGACGCGCAGGCGTTGCTCGGCGACGACGAGACCGTTCGGCGGCTGACCCCGCTGATCAGGACCTGGCCGGGCGAGGGCGGGCACGCGCGCGCGGTCGCCGGTCTGGACCTGCTGGCCTCCATCGGCTCCGAGGTGGCGCTGATGCACCTGCACGGCATCGCCGAGAAGGTCAAGTTCGGCGGGCTGAAGAACCGGGCCAAGCAGAAGATGGACGAGGTCGCCGCCGAGCTCGGCCTGAGGCCGCAGGAGCTGGCCGACCGGCTGGTGCCCGACTTCGGCCTGTCCGACGACGGCAGCCTGACCCTCGACTACGGCCGCAGGCGGTTCGTGGTGGGCTTCGACGAGCAGCTCAGGCCGTACGTGGCCGACGCGTCGGGCAAACGGCTGAAGAACCTGCCCAAGCCGGGCGCCAACGACGATCAGGAGCTCGCGACCGCCGCCTACCGGCGCTTCGCCGGGCTGAAGAAGGACGTGCGCTCGGTGGCCGGGGACGCCATCCGCCGCCTGGAGCAGGCCATGGTGAACCGGCGTCGCTGGAGCGCCGGCGACTTCGGCCGGCTGTTCGTCGGCCACCCGCTGCTCCGGCACATCGTCCGGCGGCTCGTGTGGGGCCTGTACGATCCGTCGGGCCGGCTCACGGGCACCCTGCGCGTGGCCGAGGACCGCAGCTTCGCCGACGTCGCGGACGACACGCTGACGTTGCCCGAAGACGCCCTCGTAGGCGTGGCGCACCCCCTGGAACTGGGGGAGGACCTGGCCGCCTGGTCCGAGGTGTTCGCCGACTACGAGATCCTGCAGCCGTTCCCGCAGCTGGGCAGGGAGACCTACGAGCTGGATCCGGCGCTGGTGGCCGAGATCGAGGCCGCCAGGATCCCCACCGGCGCGGTGATCGGCCTGGAGCGGCGCGGCTGGCGGCGCGGCACGCCTCAGGACGCCGGCTGGCAGGGCTGGATCGAGCGGGACGTGCCCGGCGGCAGGACCATCACGATCGGCCTCGATCCGGGCATCGCGATCGGCTATCTCGACCTCGCCGACGAGCAGACCCTGGTCGGGCTGGGGCTCGACGGCCTCGATCCGATCACCACCTCCGAGATCCTCCGAGACCTCAGGGACATCACCCGATGAACGGACACGCCCAGCGGCCCCCGGCCGAGATCCGCTACGCCGGCGAGCTGGCCAGGCTGCGGGAGCACGACACCGACGACCGGCCGCCCGGCTGGGCGCTCAGCCTGCGGGCCGCCCGCCGGTTCGTCCTCGGGGACGAGAAGCTGGGCATCAGCCGCAAGTTCGTGGGCGATCCCTCGCTGATCGACCGGTCCCTGGTGACGCTCGCGACCAACCGCGGGCTGATGCTGGTGGGCGAGCCCGGCACGGCGAAGTCGCTGCTGTCCGAACTGCTCGCCGCGGCCGTCAGCGGCACTTCGACGCTCACCATCCAGGGCGGCGCGGCCACCACCGAAGACCAGATCAAATACTCCTGGAACTACGCGCTGCTGGTCGCCGAGGGCCCCTCCACCCGGTCGCTGGTGCCCGCGCCGCTGCTGCGCGGCATGGCCGAGGGCAAGGTGGTGCGCTTCGAGGAGATCACCAGGTGCCCGCTGGAGGTGCAGGACTGCCTGCTGTCACCGCTGTCGGACCGGGTGCTCGCCGTACCGGAGCTGAGCGGGCCCGAGTCGATGGTGTTCGCCCAGGAGGGGTTCGCCATCCTGGCCACGGCCAACACCCGCGACCGCGGCGTCAACGAGATGAGCGCCGCGCTCAGGCGCCGCTTCAACTTCGAGGCCGTCTTCCCGATCGCCGACTTCGACACCGAGCTGGCGTTGGTGGAGGCGGAGGCGGTGGCGCTGCTCGAACGCTCGGGCGTCACCGCGCCGCCGCGCCGCGACGTGCTGGAGGTCCTGGTCACCACCTTCCGCGACCTGCGCCAGGGGCACACCGCGCGCGGCGACGCCACCGACCGGCTGTCGGGGGTGATGAGCACCGCGGAGGCGGTCTCGGTCGCCCATGCCGTCGGGGTGCGCGGCTGGTTCCTGCGCCGCGAGCCGGGCACCGCCGCCGACCTGGTCTCCTGCCTCGCCGGCACGGCCGCCAAGGACAACCCGGAGGACCTGGCCAAGCTCCGCAGGTACCTGGAGCGCAGGCGGCACGGCGACCAGTGGCAGGCCCTGTACGAGGCCCGCCACCTGCTGCCGGGCTGACCGATGGCGGTCATCTTCCTCGGCGTGCGGCACCACAGTCCCGCCTGCGCCCGGCTGGTCGCCGACACCATCCGTTCCGTACGTCCCGCGTACGTGCTGGTCGAAGGCCCGGCGGAGATGAACGACCGGATGGACGAGCTCCTGCTCGGCCATGAGCTGCCGATCGCCGTCCACACCGGCTACCGCGACCACGAGCGGCGCCACGGTTCATGGACGCCGCTGTGCGACTACTCCCCGGAGTGGGCGGCGCTGACCGCGGGCCGCGCGGCCGGCGCCGAGCTGCGCTTCATCGACCTGCCCGCCTGGCATCCCGCGCTGGCCGACGTCAGCAACCGGTACGCCGACGCCGAGGCCCGCTACGCCGAGGCGACCCGGCGGCTCTGCCGCGCCTTCGCCGTGGACAACATGGACGCGTTGTGGGACCACCTGTTCGAGATCGAACCGGCCGACGGGCTGGCCGAACGGCTGGCCACCTACTTCGACCTCGTACGCGGCGACACCGGGGCCGATCCTGGCGACACGGCCCGCGAGGCGTACATGGCGCAGTGGATCCGGGCGGCCGCCGGCGACGCGGGCGAGCGGCCGGTGGTCGTGGTCACGGGCGGCTTCCACCGTCCCGCGCTGATCCGGCTGGCCGAGCAGGGCGACCGGAGCTGGCCGGAGGTGCCGCGGCCGCCGGAGGGGGCGGCGGTCGGCAGCTACCTGGTGCCGTACTCGTTCCGCCGGCTGGACGCCTTCGACGGCTACCAGTCGGGCATGCCGTCGCCCGGCTACTACCAGGACCTGTGGGAGCACGGCCCCGACGGAGCCGCCCGCAGGCTCGTCGAGGCGGTGACGGCCCGGCTGCGCGCCCGGCGTCAGCAGGTCTCCACCGCCGATCTGATCGCCGCGCGCGCCACCGCCGACGGGATCGCGCTGCTGCGCGGCCACCCGCGTCCGGCCCGCGTCGACGTGCTCGACGGCCTGGCCACCGCGCTGGTCGGCGAGGCGATCGAGGTCCCGCTGCCCTGGGCGTCCCGCGGGCCCCTCCAGGCGGGCCACCACCCGGTCGTCGTGGAGATGATCGCGGCGCTCAGCGGTGACCGGACAGGCCGCCTGCACCCCTCGACCCCGCTGCCGCCGCTGGTCCACGCGGTGCTCGCCGAGCTGGGCGGCCCCGGCGACGAACGGCTCGACCTCGGCGGGCAAGCCGGCCGCACGCGCAGCCGCTTCCTGCACAGGCTGCGCGTGCTGGGCATCCCGGGCGTCGTCCGCACCGCGGGACCCCGCCCCGCGGGCGGCGCCGAGCTGGTCGAACAGTGGACGTTGACCGAGACCGACGCCCGCCTGCCCGCCCTGATCGAGGCAGGCGGGTACGGCGTGGACCCGCAGGCGGCGGCGGCCTCCGTGCTCGCCGAGCGGATCAGGGGCGCCGACCTGGACCGGCTGGCCGACGTGCTGTTCGACGCCGCGCTGTGCGGCATCGGCGAGCTGGCGGGGCAGGTGCTCGACGACCTCGCGCGGGCGATCGCCGCGGCGGCCGACCTGGGCTCGCTGGGCCGCACGCTCACCGTCGCCCTGGCGATGTGGCGCCACGACGAGCTGTTCGCCACCAGCGGCAGCACCACCTTGGGGACCGTGGTCCGGGCCGCCGCCCTCCGGGTGTTGTGGCTGGCCGAGGGCGTGCGCGGCGGGCCGGTCCCCGCCGATCCGCAGCGCATCGGCGCCATGGCCGCCGTCCGCGACGCGCTCAGGCATGCCGGGCCGCCGCTGGGCCTGGACCTGGACGCGGCGCTGGGCGTCGCCGACCGCGTCGCGGCCTGCCAGGACGTGCCGCCCGACCTGCGCGGGGCGGCGCTCGGGCTGGGCTGGTCACTGCGCGGCGCCGCCGCCGCGGACCCCGCGCGGGCGGTACGCGGCGCGTTCGTCCCCGCGTCGGCCGGCGACTGGCTGGCCGGGCTGTTCGCGCTCGCCCGCGAGGAGGTCCTGCACACCGGCGGCATGCTGGAGCTGCTCGACGAGCTGGTCGCGGCGATGAGCGACCACGACTTCCTGGTGGCCCTGCCGGCGCTGCGCCAGGCGTTCGGCTACTTCCCGCCCCGCGAGCGGCACCTCATCGCCACCCGCCTGGTCGAACTGCGCTCCGGCGCGGGCGCGTCCGCGTGGGACCTGATGCGGCTGGAGGCGGCGCCGGAACTGGTGGCCGCAGGCATGGCACTGGACGAACGAGTCGATGCGGCACTGCGCCGGGAGGGACTGATCACGCCATGACCGACCCCACCCTCGTACGGTGGCGGCTGCTGCTCGGCGAGGCCGGCGGCGCCTGCCTCGGCGGCGGGCGGCTCGACGAGGCGGCCGCCGGCCGCGACGCCGCCATGGACTGGCTGTACGGCCGCGACGAAGAACTGCGCAGGCGCGGCGTACGGCGGCAGGCCGGAAGCGGCCCGTCGAACCTGACCACGTTCGACTGGCTCGACGACATCACCCGCCTGTTCCCCAAGGAGACCGTCGAACGCCTGCAACGCGACGCCGTCGAACGCTACGAGATCCACGACCTCGTCACCGACCCCGACGTGCTCGCCCGCATCGAGCCCAACCCCGCGCTGCTCAAGGCGGTCCTGCACACCAAGCACCTGATGAACCCGCAGGTGTTGCGGCTGGCCAGGCGCATCGTGGAGCAGGTCGTCCGGCAGCTCATGGACAAGCTCGCCACCGAGGTGCGCAGCGCCTTCTCGGGCACGAGGGCGCGCCGGCCGGGCCGGCTGCGGCAGGCCCGCAACTTCGACATGGTCCGGACCCTGCGCGCCAACCTCGGCCGCTACCAGCCCGACACCGGCAAGGTCGTGATCGAGACCCCGCTGTTCTTCTCCCGCACCCGCCGCCACCTCGAACAGTGGCAGGTGATCCTGCTCGTCGACCAGTCCGGCTCGATGACGGACTCGGTGATCCACTCGGCGGTCACCGCGGCCTGCCTGTGGGGCCTGCCCGGCGTGCGCACCCACCTGGTCGCCTTCGACACCGACGTGGTGGACCTGACCTCCGACGTGGACGATCCCGTGGAACTGCTCATGAAGGTCCAGCTCGGCGGCGGCACCGACATCGCCCGCGCGGCCGCGTACGGCGCCGGGCTGGTGGACCAGCCGCGGCGGGCCGTCGTCGTGCTGATCTCCGACTTCTACGAGGGCGGCGATCGTCACCGGCTGGTACGCATCGTGCGTGACCTGGTCGAGCAGGGCAGCAAGGTCCTCGGCCTGGCCGCCCTCGACGAGCAGGCCAACCCCGACTACGACCGGGAGCTCGCGCAACGCCTGGCCGACGCCGGGGCGTACGTGGGCGCGATGACCCCCGGCGAGCTGGCGTCCTTCGTCGCGGAGCACGTGGGCCGATGAGAACGGATCTGCTCGGGCTCACCACCGACTCCCTCGCCGCGCTCACCAACCGCGGCCTGGTCAAGCGGGCGGGCAAGGAAGCCGCGCCGGACCTGCGTACCGACACCGACGGGACCGTGCACGGCGACTTCGCGGGCGGGCCGACCGCGAGCCTGCCACCCGGCGGCCTCGACGCGGCCCGCTGCACGTGCGGCGCCACCGGGGTCTGCCGGCATGTCGTCGGGGTGGTGCTGGCGTACCAGCACCGGCACGCCGCGACCGTCGAACATGCGCAGGGTGAGGGCTCCGATCCGGAACCCCCCGCCTGGTCGCCGGGGCAGGTGAGCGACGACGAGCTGACCGCCAGGATCGGCGCCCGCCTGATGGCCGCCGCCCGCCGTACCGAACGGGCCGGTTACACCGCCCGCGTGCGCCGCGCCACCGCCGCCGACCCCGCGCCGCAGGTCGAGCTCGCCACCGCGACCGTGCGTTTCCTGATCCCCGGCGACCTCGGCTTCGTGCACACCGACGCCGTCGCGGGCAGCCGCGACGACGTCATCGCCCTCGCCGTGTGGGCGTTCCGGGTGGCCGACGAGCTGCATCCCGGGACGCCGGAGGCACGGGTCGACGTCGGCGGCGAAGCCGGGACCGGCGCCGGATCCGGGCTGGAGCGGGCCCTGGGGCTGGCCGGCACGGTCCTGCGCGAAGGCGCGGCGCACCTCGGTCAGGGACTGGCGGCCACCATCGCCGACGTACAGCGCCATCTGGACGCCGCCGGATCGCGCTGGCCGCTGCTGGCCGTCGGCGACCTCGCCGAGCAACTGGCCGCCTACCGCGACCGCGGCGCCCACTACCGTCCCGAGCTGCTCGCGAGCCACCTCGCCGAGCTGCACGCCCGGCACCGGGCCGTGACCCGCCCCGACGCCACCCTCCGCAGCAGCGTGCTGGGCACCGCCGAGGCCGCCGAGACCCCGTTGCGCCGGGCCCGCCTGGACAGCCTGGGCTGCCGGATCCGCAGCCTCGGCGACCGGCGGATCGCCGAGATCTACCTGGCCCACGGCGACAGCGCGATGGTCCTGGTACTCCGCCGCGAATGGGACGGCGAACGGGACGGAGGCGACGGCGACGGCGCCGCCCTGGCACGGCGACGCGTCGCCGGCTCCACGCTGGCCGCCCTGGCCACCGGCAACCTCGTCACGGAATCCGCCGTCCGCAGCGCCAGCCGTACCGTGCGGCTGGCGACCGGGCGGATCGCCAGGACGACGGTCAGCCCGTCGCGAGGCGACTGGGGTGAGCTCTCGCCGTCCCTGGTGGTGACCGACCTCGCCGCGCTCGGCCGCGAACTCGACGCCCTCACGCTCCGGCCCGTCCGTCCGCGCGTCGAGGCGGAGCTGGTCCGCGTCGTCGCCGTCTCCGAGGTGGTGGCCATGACCTATGCCCCCGGCGACCAGCGCCTCGACGCCCTCATCGCCGACCAGGCGGGCAACCTCGCCACTGTCACCGCCACCCACACCGGCGCCGCCCCCGGCCGCCTCGACTCGCTGGCCGCCGTGCTCGCCGGGGAGGAAGGCGAGCTGCGTTTCGTCAGCGGAGTGGCCGGCCGTACCGCGGGCGGCGTCGTCATCGACCCCATCGGCCTGGCCGCCGGCGGCCGGGTCGTCGTGCCCGACCTGCTGCCCGCCGGAGGCGGCGGCCGGCCGGCGGCCGCGGAGGACATCCGGCACGACCCGCTGACCGCCGTGCTGATCGACACGCGCGGGCTGCTCGCGGAAGCGGCCCACCACGGCCTGTCCCACCTGCCGCCGACCTACGACGCCCGGCTCGGCACCGCCGCGCGGCGGCTGACCGCGCTCGGGCTCCACCGCATCGCGCGGGCCGTCACGGCGTTCGCGGCGGCGCGGTCCCAGGACTCGGGCGATGCGGCCGAGCAGACCTGGGTCGACGCCTACCTGCGCCTGGAGGTGGCCCTGGAACTGACCTGACCCGATCCGCGGCATCGCCGCGCACGGGTTGCTGATTTGACTTCTGTCGAAACAGTGGCACATGATGACCCCTGCTTAGACAAACTTCTATTCAGGAGGTCGCGTGATGCGCGCTCTGTTCAGCCGCCGCCCGTCC
This sequence comes from Nonomuraea sp. NPDC004702, assembly GCF_053601695.1. Classification (NCBI taxonomy): domain Bacteria; kingdom Bacillati; phylum Actinomycetota; class Actinomycetes; order Streptosporangiales; family Streptosporangiaceae; genus Nonomuraea; species Nonomuraea sp. NPDC004702. The sequence goes on along the minus strand of NZ_JBSGCE010000025.1, from coordinate 85,563 downwards.
GTCGAGCGGGCGGAACAGTCATGAGCGACAGTTGCTGCGGCCCCGCCGCGATCGCGATCGAGCAGCTCACGGCCCCTCGGCAGGCCACCTCAGGGTGGCGGGACGACCTGCCCGTGGTCGTGATCGGCGCGGGCCCCGTCGGCCTGGCCGCCGCCGCGCACCTGACCGAGCGCGGCATCGACTTCCTGGTGCTGGAGGCCGGTGATCGGGTCGCCGCCTCGATCGCGCAGTGGGGGCACGTACGGGTGTTCAGCCCCTGGAAGTACGACATCGACGCCGCCGCCCGCCGCCTGCTGGAGGCCGACGGCTGGACCGCGCCCGACCCCGAACGGCTGCCGACCGGCGCCGAGATCGTCGCCGGCTACCTCGCCCCGCTGGCCGAGCTGCTCGGCGACCGGGTGCGCACGAACGCGCGAGTGACCGCCATCAGCCGCCTCGGCCACGACCGGGTGCGCACGGCGGGCCGCGAGCAGGCCCCCTTCCTGATCCGCCTGGCCGACGGCGGCGAACTGCGGGCAGGCGCGATCATCGACGCCTCCGGAACCTGGACCACGCCGAACGTGCTGGGCGCCGCCGGCCTGCCCGCCCACGGCGAGGACGACGTGCCCGTCGACCACGCCCTGCCCGACGTCCTCGGCGCCGACCGCGACCGCTACGAGGGCAGGCGCGTCCTGGTCGTCGGCGCGGGCCACTCGGCCGCCACCACGCTGCTCGCCCTGGCCCAGCTGGACGACACCCCGATCACCTGGGCCATCCGCGCGGGCGACGCCGGCCGCGCCTACGGCGGCGGCGACGCCGACGCCCTCCCGGCCCGCGGCGCGCTCGGCACCCGCCTGCGCGCCCACGTCGCCTCCGGTCGCATCACGTTGCTGACCGGCTTCTTCACGCACCAGGTACGCGCCACCGGCGACGGCGTCGAAGTGACCAGCCGCGCCCCCTCCGGCGCCGAGCAGTCGATCACCGTGGACCGGATCGTCAGCGCGACCGGCTACCGCCCCGACCACTCCATCGCCACGGAACTGCGTCTCGACCTGGACCCGGTGCTCGGCTCCACCCGTGCCCTGGCTCCGCTCATCGACCCCAACCAGCACTCCTGCGGCACCGTCCCGCCACACGGCGTCGACGAGCTGGCCCACCCCGAGCCCGGCTACTACGCCATCGGCGTCAAGAGCTACGGCCGCGCTCCCACCTTCCTGCTCGCCACCGGGTACGAGCAGGCCCGCTCCGTCGTCGCCGCGCTGGCCGGCGACTGGCGGGCGGCCCGCGACGTGCGGCTCGACCTGCCCGAGACCGGGGTGTGCTCGTCCAGCCCGGCCGAGGACCAGGAGCGGCGGGCCGGCCTGGCCACGGGCATCGGCGGCGGCCTGCTGTCGGCCCCGCTCCCGCTCGCCACCGTCAGTGCCCCGGCCGGCGCCGGTGCCGAGTCCGGCGGCTGCTGCGGCTGAGCGGGACGCCGCGCCACGGCCGTGGCGTGTGCCGTCTCCGCGTTCGCGCCGGTCGCCTGCCACCGCCTATGATTTAGACCGGCATCGAATTAAGGAGTCACGCCATGGCCGCCCCCGCCACCGCCCAGTGCTGTGCGCCGATCGCCCGCGAGCCGCTCGGCGAGGCCGACGCCGCCGAACTGGCCACCCTGCTCAAGGCCGTCGCCGACCCGGTACGGCTGCGCCTGCTGTCGCTGATCGGCTCCCACCCCGGCGGCGAGGCGTGCGTGTGCGACCTGACCGGCGTCTTCGACCTGACCGCCCCCACCATCTCCCACCACCTGAAGGTGCTGCGCACCGCCGGGCTGATCGACGGCGAACGCCGCGGCACCTGGGTCTACTACCGGATCATCCCCGAGGTGGTGAACAGGCTGGGCGCGCTGTTCGCGCCGCTCGCCGCCCCCGCCAAGGCGCAGAACGGCCCGGCGGACGTGGAACTCCTCACCGTATGACCGGCGCGGCCGCGTTCAGTCGAGCGTCGGAAGCCCCTTGCAGGACAATGTCTGACTTGCGCATCTGAGCAACTTTAATGCAGTCTGAAGTTGACAGAACGCCTGCTCAGTAGGGATGACACCATGGCCGACCTCGGTTGGGCGGAGATCCTGATCATCGCCCTCGTCTTCATGTTCCTGTTCGGCGCCAAGCGGCTGCCCGACACGGCCCGCGCGGTCGGCCGTTCGTTGCGGATCTTCAAGGCCGAGACCACCAGGACGGACGAGCCGGTCGCCTCGCTGGAGGAGCAGGCCCGGCGTCTGGAGGAGCAGGCGGCCAGGTTGCGGGCCGGCGCGCGACAGGACGCCCGGTAACAGGTGCGACGCTCGGGAGCCGCCGCGCCGCGCGCCTAGACTTGGCACCTGTCCGAAAAAGGAGTGAAGGTGGCCGGCGCAAAGACCCCTGATCCGCCCGCCGAAGTGCTGGCCGAGGCCGCGGCCGCCTTCGCGCTGCTGGCCTCGCCGCCCAGGCTGCACATCGTGTGGGCGCTGGCGCAGGGCGAGTGCGACGTGTCCGGGCTGGCCGAGCGGGTGGGTGGCGCGCTGCCGGCGATCAGCCAGCACCTGGCCAAGCTGAAGCTGGCCGGCCTGGTCCGCTCCCGCCGGGAGGGCCGCAGGGTCGTCTACCTGATCGACGACGAGGACGTCGTGGCCACCGTGCGCGGGCTCGTCGGACGGCTCTCGCAACGGGCCGGCGCCTCCGGAGGACGCGTCCATGGTCTGGGCGCCTGACGCGCCGACCACGCCCGGCTCCGGTCCGGCCCCGCTGAGCCAGCTCCAGACCCTGCGCCTGCTGGACACCGGGCCACGCGGCCTGACGGAGGAGCAGGCCGAGGCCCGCCTGCTGGAACACGGCGAGAACACGATCCCCGGCCGGCGGCCGGTGTCCTGGCCGCGCCGCCTGGCTCGCAGCCTGCGTGACCCGTTCACCATGACGCTGCTCGCACTGGGCCTCGTCGCCGCCGCGATCACCTCCTGGGGCACGGCGGGCGTCATCGTCCTGCTGGTCGTGGCGAGTTGCCTGCTGCGCTCCAACGGGGAGTTCCGGGCCGACCGCTCGACCGCGGCCCTGCGCGAGCTCGTGGCCACCACGGCCACCGTGCGACGGCGCGCCCACGAGGGAGGCGAGCCGCGGGAGCGGGAGATCCCCGTCGACCAGCTCGTCCCCGGTGACGTGCTCAAGCTGGGGCCCGGCGACCTGGTCCCCGCCGACGTGCGGCTGCTGCGGGCCGCCGGCCTGACCGTCCATCAGGCGCCGCTGACCGGAGAGTCGGCGCCCGTGCCCAAGCGGGCGCGTGACCTGCCCGACGGCGACGACCACCTGTGCTGGCAGGGCAGCAGCGTGGCCTCCGGCAGCGCGCTCGCCGTGGTGACGGCCACCGGCGGCGGCACCCTGTTCGCCGGCGCCCACGATGCTCCGGCGCGCGGACGTTCGGCCTTCGACCAGTCGGTGAACGGCATCTCCTGGATCCTGGTCCGGCTCATGCTGGTCGTCCCGCCCGTGGCTCTGGTGGCCGGCGCCGTCCTGCGCGACAGGGGACTGGAGGCGCTGCCGTTCGCGGTGGCGGTGGCCGTGGGGCTGACGCCCGAGATGCTGCCGGTCGTGGTGACCACTGCGCTCGCCCGTGGAGCGGCGCTGCTGGCCCGCCAGGGCGTGATCGTCAAGCGGCTGCCCGCGCTGCACGACGTGGGGGCGATCGACGTCCTGTGCATGGACAAGACCGGCACCCTGACCCGCGACCGGCCCGTGCTCAGCGGATCCGTCGGCCCTGACGGCAAGCCGGATCCCGAGGTGCTGCGCTGGGCGGCCGTCAACAGCTTCTGGACACTGCACCTGACCGATCCGCCGATCCCCGACCCGCTCGACGAGGCGATCCTGGAGTGCGCGCCCGACCTGGGCGACACCGAGGGGCTGGAGGCCACCCCCTTCGACCCCGCCCGGCGCCTGTCCCGCGCGGTGGTCCGCGACGGCGGCGCGGACGTCGTCGTGGTCAAGGGCGCCGTGGAGGCGGTGCTCGACCGGTGCGCGATGGGCCCGGGTGCGCGGCTGCGGGCCGGCGAGGTCGCCCGAGCCCTGGCCGAGGCCGGTGCGCGGGTGCTCGCGGTCGCCGTGACCGACCGCTCCGCCGGCCGTCCCGGCGCGGAGGGCGGGCTGACGCTCGCCGGCTTCCTCACCCTCGTCGACGAGCCGAGGCCGGACGCCGCCGCCGCGCTGGCGCTGCTGGCCCGCAGGGGCATCACCCTGAAGGTGCTGACCGGCGACCACCCGGCCACCGCCGCCCGTACGTGCCGGGAGCTGGGCCTCGACGTGGGGGCGGTGATCGAGGCGGCCGACCTCACCGCCGCGTCCGCCGAACGGGCCACGGTGATCGCCCGCTGCACCCCGGACGACAAGGCCCGCGTCGTACGGGCGCTGCGCGAGGCCGGGCACACGGTCGGCTTCCTCGGCGACGGCGTCAACGACTCGCCCGCCATGCGCGCCGCCGACGTCGGCATCTGCCCGCGCGCCGCCGTGGACGTCACCCGCGAGGCCGCCGACGTCGTGCTGGCCGGCAAGGACCTGTCGGCGATCGACCAGGCGATCGTCGCCGGACGGCGCAGCACCGGCAACATCGTCACCTATCTGCGCATCGCGCTGTCGTCCAATCTCGGGAACGTGATCGCGATGCTGGCGGCCGGGCTGGCGCTGCCGTTCCTGCCGATGTTGCCGGTCCAGGTGCTCCTGCAGAACGTCTGCTTCGACGTCGCCCAGCTCGCCTTCGCCTTCGACCGGGCCGCGCCGGCCGTCCTGCGGGGGCCGTTCGGGCTGCGCCCGCGTGGCATCCTCGGGTTCATCGCCCGTTTCGGGGCGCTCAACGCCGTCGCGGACCTGGCCACCTTCACCGTCCTGACCCAGGTCGTCGGCGCGGGCGACGAGCGCTCCTTCCACACGGGCTGGTTCATCGAGAACCTGCTCACCCAGGCCGTCATCATGCTGCTCCTGCGGCCCGTCGCCCCGGTCTCCCCGCCGTTGTGGCTGGCCACGGGCTCGCTCGCGGCGATCGGGTTACTGCTGCCGCTCTCGCCGCTGGCCGGTCCCGTCGGCCTGACCGCCCTGCCCGTCACGAGCTGTCTGTGGCTGGTGCTCGTGGCCGTTCTGTACGGCGGGGCGCTGGCCGTCCTCAACCGCCGCAGAAGGTTGTAGAGTTGCGCAATGTAGCAACTGTCATGGCCGTCGAACCGCTGGGGCGAACACATGCGCGCAGGGGAGCGTCAACGAGTCGCCGCGCTCGTCGTGTGGGCGCTGGTGTGCATGCTCGACCTCTGCCTGTGGGCCTGGGTCGACTGAGCCGTGTTCCGTCAGGCGGGCTCGTCGCCTCCTTCGATCGCCACAGAAGCCTGGTCAGTTCGCGTCGGCGCGGCCGTCGGTCGTGACCGCCTCACGCGACAGCAGCAGCTGGTCGAGTTTGGCGTTCACCGCCGCCAGCTGCTGCCTCACCTCCGCCAGCTCGGCCTGGGTCCGCGCTTCCGCCGGGGACGGCTCGGCGTCGTTCATGGCGTTGACCACCACCGCGATGAACAGGTTCAGCGCCACGAAGGTGGACATCAGGATGTAGGCGATGAAGAAGACCCACGCCCACGGCTTGTGCTCCATGACCGCCTGGGCGACGTTGCCCCAGTCGTCGCCGGTCATGATCTGGAACAGGGTGAACAGCGAGCGGGGCAGTTCGTCGAACCGTTCGGGCATGATCTCGCCGAACAGCTTGGTCGCGATCACCCCGGCGATGTAGATCATCAGGACGAGCAGGCCGATGATGGAGGCCATCCCGGGCACCGCCGACAACAACGCGCTGACCACGCGGCGCATGCTGGGCACCGCCGAGACCAGGCGCAGCGCCCTCAGGATGCGCAGCGCGCGCAGCACCGAGGCCGGGCCGGAGGCCGGGACGAGCGCGATCGCCACGATGACCGTGTCGAACCAGTTCCACGGGTCGGCGAAGAACGCGCGGCGGTAGGCGAACAGCCGGGCGGCGATCTCCACGGTGAAGACGGCCAGCGCGATCCGGTCGACGGCGTGCAGGAGACCACCGGCCCGGTCCATCAGGTAGGCGCTGGTCTCGCAGCCGATCGTGGCCGCGTTGAGCACGATGACGCCGATGACGGCCCGCTGGGTGAGCCGGTGTTCGAGCACGGCCCGCACGCGTTCTTGCCCGGACGACACTGGATCGCTCCTCACAGTGAAGATCACAAATCGCTGATCATGGTAGAGGCGAGGAGAGGCTCCCCATGCAACCGAACCCGGCTGAGACGCGGATCACATCCGGCACCTACGCTCGTCCATATGCGTTGACCTGGGAGAAGACGCCCCGGTCAGGACCGGCCTGTCCGGGGTCGGTAACGTCCGGACCAGGAAGCCGCAGCCGACGCGCTGCGGCGGAGAACACGAAACGGGAAGGATCGGTGGTGGTGTCCGTGTCAGCGGACCCGAGCAGTAGCCCCAGCCTCAGGTACGGCCTTCGTCTGCGGGGTGCACAGCCGCGATGAGTGTCGCCCTCGGCCTGGTGGCCATCGTCCTGCTCACCCTCGCCACCGGCTACTTCGTCGCCCAGGAGTTCGCCTACGTCAGCGCCGACCGGCTCGCCCTGTCCCAGCAGGCCGCCGCCGGTGACAAGAAGGCGGCCAAGGCGGTCAAGGTGATGGAACGGCTGTCGTTCATGTTGTCCGGCGCGCAGCTCGGCATCACCGTCACCGCGCTGATCGTGGGCTTCATCGCCAGGCCCGCGCTGGCCGAGCTGATCGCCCCCGCGCTGGAGGCGGCCGGGGTGCCGCAGGCGGCGATCGGCGGCATCGCGCTCGGCATCGGGTTCGCGCTGGCCACCGTGATCCAGATGGTGCTGGGCGAGCTGGCGCCCAAGAACCTGGCGCTGGCCCGTCCGGAGCCGCTGGCTCGCGCCCTGGCCGGCTCCACCCTGGTCTACCTGGCCATCGCCGGACCGGTCGTCAAGCTGTTCGACACCGCCGCCAACAGACTGCTGCGCGCCGTCGGCATCGAGCCGGTCGAGGAACTGCACCACGGCGCCACCCTGGAGGAGCTGGGCCACATCATCGGCGAGTCCGAGGCCCACGGCCACCTGCCCGGCAGCCACGCCGACGTGCTCGAACGGGCCCTGGCCTTCTCCGACCACACCGCCGAGGAAGTGATGGTGCCGCGCGTGGAGGTGGTCGCCGTGACCGGCGCGGCCACCGTGCCCGACCTGGACGAGATCGTCGCCGCCCACGGCCACACCCACTACCCGGTGCTCGGCGCCACCCTGGACGAGGTGATCGGCCTGGTCAGCCTGGGCGACCTGGCCGCCGTCCCGGTCGAGAAGGCCGCCACCACCCGCGTCGCCGACCTCGCCCGCGACGTGCTGATCGTGCCCTTCTCGATCAGCCTGCCGGACCTGGTGGCCCAGATGCACACGCGCGGCGAGGAAGTGGCCTGCGTGGTGGACGAGCACGGCGGCCTGGCCGGACTGGTCACCTGGGAGGACGTCGCCGAGGAACTGGTCGGCGAGATCGCCGACGAGAACGACGCCGACACCCCCCGGGCAGTGCGCCAGGGCGACGGCTGGGAACTGGACGCCGCCCTGCGCATCGACGAGATCGCTCTGGAGACGGACCTGAACCTGCCCGACGAGGACGAGTACGACACCCTGGCCGGGCTCATCCTGCACCGGCTGGGCCGCTTCGCCGTCCCCGGCGACGTCATCACCGCCGACCTGCCCGCCACCCTCGACCCCCATGCCCCCACGCACGCCCGCATCGAGGTGCTGACGCTGGACCGGCACGTGCCCGACCGCGTCCGCCTGACCCCCTACCGCGACGAATCGCAGGAGCAGTCATGAACCTGTCCGTCGGGCTGCTGCTCACCCTGCTGCTGCTGATCGGCAACGGCTTCTTCGTCGCCGCTGAGTTCGCCCTGGTCGCGGCCAAGCGGCACCGTCTGGAGAAGGCCGCCGCGCAGGGGAGCAAGGCCGCCTCCGCCGCCCTGTCGGGGATCAAGGAGCTGTCGCTCATGCTGGCCGGCGCGCAGCTCGGCATCACGCTGTGCTCGCTCGGGCTCGGCGTGGTGTCCGAACCGCTGATCGCCGGCACCCTCGTCCCGCTCTTCGACGCCGTCGGCCTGCCCGAGGCCGCCGCGCACGCGGTGGCGTTCGTCATCGCGCTGGCGGTCGTGACGTTCCTGCACATGGTGCTCGGCGAGATGGCGCCCAAGTCCTGGGCCATCGCCCACCCCGAGCGCTCGGCCACCCTGCTCGCGCTGCCGTTCCGCGGCTTCACCCTGCTGGTCCGTCCGCTGATCAGCGCGTTGAACGCCGTCACCAACGGGCTGCTGCGGCTGTTCGGCGTCCGTCCGGACGAGGCGGGCGCCAAGGCGCGCACCCCCGACCAGCTTCGGCACCTGGTGGAGGAGTCACGCCGGCTCGGCCTGATCGAGCCGGACGACCACGTCGTGCTCAGCCAGGCCCTGCGGGCGCCGCAGTCCGGCATCACCGCGCTGATCACGCCGGCCGAGCAGATCGTCGGCGTCCCCGCCACCGCCGCCGCCCAGGACGTCATCGACGCCTGCAACCGGTCCGGGCTCACCCGGCTGATCGTGTGGTCCGACGCCGGGCCGAGCGGGGTCGTGCACCTGCGCGACGCCTACCTGGCCCGCCGGCGCGGCACCGCCACCACCGCCGCCCAGCTCGCCTACCGCGTGCCGGACCTGCCTCGGGAGACCTCGGTCGCCGACGCGGTCGCCCGGCTGCGGGCCGCGCACAGCCAGATCGCCCTGATCCGCGACGACGCCGGCGCGGTCATCGGCCTCGTCACCCTGGACGACCTGCTCACCACCCTCCTGGTGCCCGCCTGACCACTCGTTCGGCGCAGTTCGTTCGGTGCGGTGCCCCGGCTCCCGGCCGGCCGGGACGCCGATGTCGGCCATCGACCGGCCCGTGCCACCGGACGGCTGTGTCTGCGGAGTAGGCGCTCATATTCGGCATATCGGGAAATTCCTCTTTGTTTATGAATGCGCCCGTCTCCTCTCGTCGGCCTTTCTTTGCCATTGCCTTACCTGTCGGTGTGTGCTCAAATTATGATTCGATTTACCCATTCCGGCCGGGATGCTAGGCGGCAGAATTGCGACATGGATAGACATGTCGCTTTCGGCGGCTGCAGAATCGACATTTCGCACAATCGACGGAGGAAGATCGCCATGTTCAAGAAACTGCTGCGTTTCCTTCCCGCCGGCCTCGCGGCCGGCTCGCTGCTGGCCACCGTGGCCCTGCCCGCTCCGGCGTCGGCGTCCGCCTCCCGGGCCGCAACGCGGCAAAATGTCGTCACCGTACTCGGCTACAACAGCACCGACTGGAAATACCTCCAGGTGCCGTCCGGGGCCAACGCCCCGCGTTTCTACGAGCCGGAGTTCGACGACAGCGACTGGGCGAGCGGGCAAGAAGGATTCGGCACCACCAACGGCACCTGCGCGTGGAACAATTCCACCAACGTCAAGACGTCCTGGGCGGTGAACACCGACATCCTGGTACGCCACTGGGTGCACATCCCGCGCAACGCACGACTGGTCCGCATCCAGGGAACGATCGACAACGATGCGCGGGTCTACTTCAACGGCCGCCTCGTCCAGACCGTCAGGAGCGGCCGCTGCGCCGCGGGCGCCATCAACGTCGTCCTACCCGCCAGGCACCTGGAGCGCTGCAACCTCCTGGCCATCCGTGGCCATGACTACGGCGCCGCCACCTATCTGAACGTCGAGGTCAGCTACGTGAAGCTGACCCCCTCCGCCTGAACGAGCACCGCCGCGAGCCCCCGGCCCCCTCGAACTGCGAGAGGGCCGGGGGCTCTCTCCGTGCAAACTCTCCCGCCAGGACGGGCCGCAGGCCGGAGGGGAGGTCAGCTGGGGCCGAACCAGGTGGAGAGTGCTTCTCGCAGCGCAGGCGTGGCCGCCCCGCCGGTCCGCTGGCCCCGAGCCTGCCGGACAGGTGCGGCCCGCGAGCTCCACTCCGCGGGAGTCGCGATCACGCTCATGGTGCAAGAGCACAAGCGGCTCGGCCGCACATCGGGAGCGAAAGCCGTCGCCAAGGCTGCCGGTCCGCCCGAACCGCGCGACGTCGCGCCGAAGCTGCGACCGTGTTGAGCGACAGAAGAGCGTCAGTTGTCGGCGACAAGATTCAGTAACCGACTGTAGTGGCGCATCGGATGCGTCACTTTGCCGGGGCCGATCTCTTTGAACGGCTGCCTGCAGTACAGCCTGGCAACGGAGTCTGGGCCGACGAGGGCGGCGGGGGTGATGAGCCAGCAGCGCGGTGCCCTGGTCATGGGACGGTGCTGGAGCCATGGCCGAGGTGGAGCCTGCTGTTCGGTCTGAATCGCCTGTGGAGGGATCGCATACGAGGGATCATGTGTCGGGGCCGGCTTCTGTCGTGACGTGGGGGGCAGACCATGAACAGTTCCGACCGACAACTGGACGAGGTGCGCCGACTACGGTCCGGTCTGCGGGCGGCCTTGGCACGGTTGGCACGCGGCGCTCGCACCGCGACGCCTCCGGCGGTCGTGGCGTTGCTGTGTGCGGGCGCGTTCGCGGAGTTCGGCTCGGGACTGGGCGAGGCGGGTCTGGGAGTGCTGGCCAACGTCGGGGCCAACACACTCACCGATGTCATCAAGAACGCCTTGGAGCGGGTCCGCGGCCGACCCGAGACCTCCTTCGAGGACGAGTTGGCCGAGCAGTTGGAGGCCCGCCTGACGGCGGGGGACGCGGCGTTGAGCGCGGACATCGCCAAGCTCCTGGAGCAGGTCGACGCGGGCAGTCTGGTGCTGGAGGCGATGCGGGCCGAGAACCACGACGGCCTCGCCCACGCCCTGCAGGTGATGACCGAGCACTTCGGCGAATTGCGCTTCCTGCTCGGCTCGGTCCTGGACGGCTTCGACCGGCTGATCGGCGAGCAGGCCAGCCAGGGAGCGCTGTTACGCGCCGGCAGCCAGACGGCCCAGCAGCAGCTTGCTGAGCTGACGTTGATCCGCGACATGATCGCCCGGCTGCCGCAGTCCGATCGCGCGTCCAGGCGCGGGCCCAGTCGTCCGTCGCCGGGCCGCTCCGGCTGCCCGTACCGCGGGCTGGAGCCATTCCGGATCAGCGACGCCGACATCTTCTACGGTCGCGAGCAGCTGACCCACGACCTGGTCGCCGAAGTGGCCGCCCGGTCGGCCGGCGGTGGCGTCCTGGTGGTATCCGGGGTGTCGGGGGCGGGCAAGTCCTCGCTGCTGCGCGCCGGGCTGCTGCCGGCGCTGACCCGGGGCGCGATCGACGGCTCGGCGCGCTGGCCGCAGCTTGTGCTCACCCCCGGCGGCGACGCGCTGACCGAGTTGGCCACGCACTTGGCCGCGCTGGGCGGGCGGGGCGCGGCCGAAATCCGCCGCCAGCTGGCCGACCGGCCGCACGACAGCGCGCTGACCGTACGGCAGGCGGTGCTGGCCGCAGCCCGGCACCGGCACGCCGACGGCCGCGCCCGGGCCCGGCTGGTGCTGGTCGTGGACCAATTCGAGGAACTGTTCACCCACGCCGGCGACGACGGCGGTTCGGCCGTGATCGAGCGGGAGCGCCGCGCGTTCATCACCGCCCTGCACGCGATGAGCTCCAGCGCCGGCCCCTCTGAACAGCCGCCGCCGGCCGTGGTGGTCGCGGCGGTCCGCGGCGACTTCACCGACCGGCTGGCCGCCTACCCGGAACTGGCCGCCGCGCTCGGCAACGGCCTGTTCGTCGTCGGCGCGATGAGCGAACCGGAGCTGCGCCGTGCCATCATCGGCCCCGCCCACGCCGCTGGCCTGGAGATCGAACCCGGCCTGACCGAGACGATCCTGGCAGACCTGCGCCCGGCCGACCATGGCCGCCGCTACGAGGCCGCCGCCTTGCCGCTGCTCTCCCAGGCGCTGCGCAACACCTACCACGAGAGCGACAAGCGCCACCTGACGCTGCGCGACTACGGCCGGTCCGGCAGCGTGACCGGCGCGGTCTCTCACAGCGCCGAGCATGTATACCGGCAACTCACCCCCGCTCAGCGGCAGATCGCACGCAAGCTGTTCACGCGATTGGTCGCACTGTCGGCCCCGGGCGGTCCGGCACGCCGGACCGTCCCCCGCGCCCAGCTCGCCCACCTGGCCCCGGGGGATCCGGCAGCGGTCGACGACGTGCTGGTAGCCTTCGCCGCCCAGCGGCTCATCGCCCTCAGCAAGACCACCAGCCGGCCAGCGGCCGAGGACGAGACCGAGCCAGACATGCGGGAGGGTGACAGGGAACCGAAGGTGCGGGTCGAACCCGACTCCGCCGAGATCTCCCACGAGGTGGTCCTGACCGCCTGGCCTCGGCTGCGCGACTGGCTCGACCCCTACCTGGACGCCAAGATCCTCCTCGACCAGCTCGACAAGGACGCCGACGACTGGTCCACCCACCCCCAGGGCGCCGGCAAGCAAGCCCTGCTGTATCGCGGACCCCGCCTGAGCGCGCTGCTGCAACTCCAGCAACGCGCTCAGGAAGAACCGGACACCTTCCCCACCCCGCACGCCACCAGCCAGGCATTCCTGGCCGCCAGCACCGCCCAGGCCACCCGCGCGACCCGCCTCCGCAGGGCCGCACTGACCGCCCTGTCCACCCTGCTGATCCTGGCCATCGCCGCAGCCACCGTAGCGGTCCGCGCCCAGCGGACCGCCGATCTGCAGCGCGACGCCGCCGTGTCCCGCCGTCTGACCGAGCGCAGCCAAAGCCTCGCCGCCGACCACACCCTCACCAGCGATCCCGCCCTTCCCGCGTTGCTCGCCGCCGCCGCCGGGACGATCAGTCCCACCATCCCCGAGGCCCAGGCCGGCATGCTCAACATTCTCCGTCACCCCTACCGCGGAAGCCTGGCCGTGCGAGCCGATGATGTGGCGTTCAGTCCTGACGGCCGCATCTTGGCCTCCGCGTGTTACGACGGCACCGTACGACTGTGGGACACCGTCACCCGAGCCCCGATCGGCGACCCCATCAAAGCCCACACCGGAAGGGTGCAGTCGGTGGCCTTCAGCCCCGATGGCCGCATCCTGGCCTCCGCCGGCGTCGATGACGGCATCGTTCGGCTGTGGGACACCGTCACCCGAGCCGCGATCGGCGACCCCATCAAAGCCCACACCAGGGTGTGGTCGGTGTCCTTCAGCCCTGACGGCCGTACCCTGGCCTCCGCCGGCGTCGATGACGGCATCGTTCGGCTGTGGGACACCGTCACCCGAGCCGCGATCGGCGACCCCATCAAAATCCACACCAAGGCGTGGCCGGTGTCCTTCAGCCCTGACGGCCGTACCCTGGCCACCGCCTACGGAGACGGCATTGTACGGCTGTGGGACACCGTCACCCGAGCCCCGATCGGCGACCCCATCAAAGCCCACACCAAGTCCGTGTCGTCGATGGCGTTCAGCTCCGACGGCCGCACCCTGGCCACCGCCGACGGAGACAGCACCATACGGCTGTGGGACACCACCACCCAAGCCCCGATCGGCTTCCCCATGCAAGATGCCACACTCTGGGTGTGGTCGGTGGCGTTCAGTCCTGATGGCCGCATCCTGGCCTATGCGGGCGTCGACGGCACTGTACGGCTGTGGGACACCACCACCCATGCTCCGATCGGTGCCCCGATCAAGGGGCACACCGGGATGGTTTCGTCGATGGCGTTCAGTCCTGACGGCCGCACCCTGGTCACCGCCGGCTACAGCGGCATATGGCTGTGGGACATCACCATCCGAGCCGCGGTCGGCGACCTCGAGAAAGCCCACATCGGGTCGGTGCGGTCGGTGGCGTTCAGCGCCGACGGCCGCACTCTGGCCACCGCTGGCGGAGACGGCACCGTACGGCTGTGGGACGCGACCACTCAGGCCCCGATCGGCGACCCCATCAAGACCCACACCAGGACGGGGCAGTCGGTGGCGTTCAGTCCTGACGGCCGCATCATGGCCATCACAGGCGACGACAGCACCGTACGACTGTGGGACACCGCAACCCGGGCCCCGATCGGCGACCTCGTCAAAGCCGACACCAAGGGGGTGACGTTGATGGCGTTCAGCCCTGACGGTCGCCTCCTGGCCATCGCAGGCGACGACAGCACCGTACGGCTGTGGGACACCGCCACCCGAGCTCCGATCGGCGCCCCCGTCAAAACCCACGTCAAGTCGGTGACGTTGATGGCGTTCAGCCCTGATGGCCGCATCCTGGCCACCGCCGACGGTTATGGCATCGTACGGCTGTGGGACACCGTCACCCGAGCCGCGATCGGCGATCGCATCAAAGCCCACGTCAGGACGGTGCGGTCGGTGGCGTTCAGCCCTGATGGCCGCATCCTGGCCACCGCCGACGGAGATGGCATCGTACGGCTGTGGGACACCGCCACCCGAGCCGCGATCGGCGATCCCATCAAAGCCCACACCGGGTCAGTGTGGTCTATGGCCTTCAGTCCTGACGGCCGCACGCTGGCCACCGCAGGCGACGACAACACTGCACGACTGTGGGACACCGCCACCCGAGCCTCGATAGGCGACCCCATCAAAACCCACGCCAAGTCGGTGCAGTCGGTGGTGTTCAGTCCTGACGGCCGCACGCTGGCCACCGCAGGCGACGACGACACCGTACAGCTATGGGATGTGCGGTTTCCTGATGCTTCGCATCTCCTCGCGGCCGTGTGCGGCGTTGCCGCTCGCTCACTCACCCGGGATCAATGGGCCAAATACGTACCCGAACTGAGCTTCCGGCCCGTCTGCCAGAAGTAGACACCTGATCCGGCCACACAGGACCGCCCTGGAGCGACTTGGTGCCCGACTTCGGCGGCACGGCGCAGTCGGTCCATGCCGTCTACCTCCAGCCACGCAGCAGGCGAACAGCGCCAGATGAAACACGCGTCAGCGTCGCTGTCCAGAGCCACGCGGGCCAGGCAGTGACGCCTGCATACCCCCCGGGCCCAGCAGTCGCACGGTGGCGCATCGGCAGCGTCACGAAGACCTTCGCCGCCCTCATCCTGCAACTGGCCAGCCACGCAGGTCCGACATGGACGCCCTGATCGCCGGGACCCGCCCGGCCTGCTGTCATGCAGTGGACAGATCACCGCCCGGATGCTGCTCAACCACGCCAGCGGCCTCGCCTACTACGCCGCCGCCGGGAAGAACAACCCCAACGGCTTCCGCCGCTTGGCCATCACCACCTACATGCCCCAGCAGTTCATCGACGGCGGCACCGTCCCGCCGCCCACCTTCGCCCCGGCGGCCAGTGGGCCTACTCCACTACCGGTTACATCGCCCTCGGCCTGCTCGCCGGGAAGATCACCAGCCAGGTATGTACCGCGCTGCCGTGGGGTCCCTCAGTCGAAGGACGGTCTGACGCCCCGCCCCCGGCTCCGCTTGAGCTCGAAGAAGTCCTCCGTCCCGGCGACCAGGACCAGGCCGTCCCAGAGCCTGCCGGCCGCTTCGCCGCGCGGCGCCTGCCTGATCACCGGGCCGAACAGGGCCATGCCGCCGACGCGGAGAACGGGGGTTCCGACGTCGAGCCCCACCTCGTTGAAGGCCTCATCGTGGGAGTCCCTGATGAGCTGATCCAGCTCGTCGCTGTCGGCGGCTGCCGCCAACGCGGCGGGCAGGCCCACCTCTGCGAGGGCTTCGGTGATGACGGTGGGGTCGTCGCGACGCTTCTGGTTGTGGAAACGGGTGCCGATCGCGGTGTACAGCGGGCCGAGAACGCCGCGGCCGGCGTGTTCGGCGGCGGCCGCGCAGACCCGCACCGGCCCCCAGGCCTTCTCCATCTGGTTCCGGTAGTCCTCGCTCATCCCCTCGCCCTTGCGCTGGACGAGGTTCAGGTGGGCCAGCGACATGACCCGCCAGTCGGCGTGCACCGGCCGTACCTTCTCGACCTCCAGCAGCCAGCGCGAGGTGACCCACGCCCAGGGGCACAGCGGGTCGAACCAGAACGGGACCTCGACGAGCTCCGGCTCTTCCGTGGTCGTCATGATGCCTTCCTTCCTCTCGGACCGATCTCGCAGAGGGCGGCGTGCGCCGGCAACGTGTCGGGTTCGTGGCTGGGCAGGCTGAGGATGAGGTGCTTGGCCGTCGGGATGGTGCCCAGAAGGTCGAAGAGCGGGCCGGCGTTCGCCCTGGTTGTATATCACGCCGGCTGCGGTCACGGCGTGCTGAGCCGCCGGCGAGTACTGCCGGCGGCTGTGCCCGACCTCCGCCGATGGACGTCGCGCTGGACAGGATCCCGATCTGAGCGACCGTGCGCCCAGCTTCCACCGCCGGTTGAGGCTTTCCCGCCCGCCCCTCCGGCGCTCCCGGGCGGAAGTCTCCGGGGCTGGTTCAACGACAGCCTTGACGTATGAGCGCTGCGGACCACGACGGTTCCCGCCGGCGGCCGTCCTCGGCCCTGCGCGGACCGCACGACCGAGGTGAGGAGAGATCATGACCGATGCCCTGCCGGATCCGGTGACGTTCCCGATGCCCCGCGCGACCGACCGCCCGTTCGACCCGGCGCCCGAGCTGACCCGGCGCAGCGCGGAAGCGCCCGTCTCACGCGTCCGTCTGTGGGACGGCACCACCCCCTGGCTGGTCACCCGCTACGACGACGTCCGCGCGGTGCTCGCCGATCCGCGCGTCAGCGTCGACGTGGCCGAGCCCGGCTTCCCGCACACCAACGCGGTGAGCAAGGCACGCGACGCGCGGATGAAGACGCTGATGCAGATGGACGCCCCCGAGCACACCGCGCACCGGCGCCTGCTGACCGCCGACTTCATGATCAGGAAGATGGAGGCGCTGCGGCCCAGGATCCAGCGGATCGTCGACGACCTCATCGACGACCTCATCGCCGGTCCCAACCCGGCCGACCTGGTGCGGGCGGTCGCGCTGCCCGTCCCGTCCCTGGTGATCTGCGAACTGCTCGGCGTGCCCTACGCGGACCGGGCCTTCTTCCAGCGGGCGGCGGCCGAGCTCGTCATGGACGAGGGCGACCCCGCGCGGGCCCTGGCCGCCGCCGAGGAGCTGAACGGCTACCTGGAGGCGCTGGTGGCGGCCAAGAGCGACGACCCGGGCGACGACGTCCTCAGCAGGCTGGCCGTGGAGCAGTACCGGACGGGCGCGATGACCCTGACCGAGATCTCCACGATGGGCCAGCTCCTGCTGGTGGCCGGGCACGACACCACCGCCAACATGATCGCGCTCGGCACGGCCGCCCTGCTGACGCACCCCGACCAGCTCGCGGCGGTGCGCGACGGCGACCCGGCGCTGGTGGCCGACGCCGTCGAGGAGCTCCTGCGCTACCTGTCCATCACCCACACCGAGGCCCGCCGCGTCGCCCGCGAGGACCTTGAGGTCGGTGGCACGACGATCCGCGCGGGCGAGGGCATCGTCGTGGTGAAGAGCACCGCCAACCGGGACCCGGCGGCCTTCCCGGACCCCGGCGTCCTCGACGTCCGCCGCGCGGTCCGCCATCACGTCGCCTTCGGGTTCGGCGCCCACCAGTGCCTGGGGCAGTCGCTGGCCCGGGTGGAGCTGCAGGTCGTCCACGGAACGCTCCACCGGCGCGTCCCCACGCTGGCGGCGGCCGTGCCCCTGGAGGAGCTGGCGTTCAAGCAGCAGGCCGTCTTCTACGGCGTCCGCGAACTGCCCGTCACCTGGTGATCGAGCGAGGGAGTCAAGCACATGAAGGTCACCGTGGATCAGGACGCCTGCACCGGCTCGGGGCAGTGTGTCCTCGTCTGTCCCGACGTGTTCGACCAGCGTGACGAGGACGGCATCGTCGTCCTGCTGCGGGACAGCCCGGAACCGGGGTTGCGCGAGGGCGTCGGCGAGGCCGCCCGGATCTGCCCGGCCCGTGCGATCACGCTGGGCGCGTCGTGAGCCGTCCCTCCCGGATCGTGGTCGTGGGCGCCTCGGCGGCGGGTCTGTCCGCCGCCGAGGCCCTGCGCCGCGACGGATTCACCGGCTCGCTGACCCTGGTCGGCGCGGAGCGGCGGGAGCCCTACGACCGGCCGCCGCTGTCCAAGCAGATCCTGCTCGGCAGGTGGGCGCCCGACCGCGTGACGCTGTGCCGCCACGAGGCCCGCGCCGCGCTGGGGGCCGACTGGCGGCTCGGCGTCGCCGCCACCGCCCTCGACACCGGCGCGCGCGAGCTCGCCCTGTCCGACGGCGGCGTCCTGCCCTACGACGGGCTGGTGATCGCCACCGGCGTCGTCCCGCGCCGGCTGCCGTCGGGGCACGAACTCGGCGGCGTGCACGTGCTGCGCACCCTCGACGACGCCCTCGCCCTGCGGGAGGGGCTGCTCGCCGCCCGGTCGGTGGTCGTCGTCGGCGCGGGCTTCCTCGGTACGGAGGTCGCCGCCGCCGCCCGGCGGCTCGGCCTGGACGTCACCCTGGTCGATCCGCTCGGCGCGCCGTTGATCGACCGGCTCGGCGACCGGGTGGCGCGGCTGCTGGCCGGCCTGCACGCCAGGCACGGCGTCCGCCTGCGTCCCGGCGCCCTGGTCACCGGCCTGACCGGCCACGACGGCCGGGTGAACGGGGTCGATCTGGACGACGGCACGCACGTCCCGGCCGGCCTGGTGCTCGTCGCCGTCGGCTCGGCCCCGGCGACCGGCTGGCTGACCGGCAGCGGCCTGGACGTGGCAGACGGCGTCACGTGCGACCATCGGTGCCGGGCCGCGCCCGGCGTGGTCGCCGCCGGCGACGTCGCCTCCTGGCGGCACCCCGGCTTCGGCCGCCTGCGCGTCGAACACCGGCTGAACGCCACCGAACAGGGCACGGCCGCAGCCCGGACGCTCCTCGGCGGCCAGGCCCCCTTCGCACCCGTGCCCTACTTCTGGACCGACCAGTACGACGTGAAGATCCAGGTCCACGGCGTCACAGGCGGCGACGCCCGGTTCCAGGTCGTCGCCGGGGACCCCGCCACCGGCCGGTTCGCCGGCCTGTACGGCAGGGACGGCCACGTCATCGGCGCCATGACCTGGAACCTGCCCCGGCAGGCCCGCGACCTCCGCCGACACGTCGCCGAGCGGACCCCGTGGCGCCAGGCCACCGAGTGAAGACCTGCGGCGTCCGGGACGAGGACGACGAATCGCCGGCCCTTGCCCGACGAACGGGGCCCGGCCCAGGCTCAGAACCGGTAGCGGAGAACGCGTGCCCCTTGCCGGGACAAGGTCGTGCTGCGGGCGGTGAGACGGGTCAGCGCCCGCAGGGGTTGCGGGAACCGGGCCACTTCCGGAGCGCGGGAGAGGACCTGCTCCTCGATCAGCTCGAGGCCGGCGTCCCAGGACTCGGGTTCGTGCGGGTCGTCGAAGCCCTGGGCGGCCTTGATGCCGAGTGCCTTGATGGCCGGGTGGTACTTCATGGCCCAGGCGGCGAAGCGGGTGTAGCCGTTGAGTGCGAGCTCACCCGCGGGGAAATGGCCGGTCAGCGCGCGGGTCATGGCCTGGAAGGAGTCGCCGGGCATGAAGGGGAGCAGCCCTTCGGCGACGATCATCGCCGGCCGGTCACCGGGGACGGCCGAGAGCCAGTCGGAGCCGGTGAGGTCGGCTCCGACCAGGTGGGAACGGCCGGGCAGGCGTTCGGCTCGCAGGTTCACGACTTCGGGGAAGTCGACGTCGTACCAGTCGACGCCCGGCGGCGGAGCACAACGGGACATCCTGGTGTCCAGGCCACAGCCCAGGTCGAGCACCACGCATCCGGGGTGAGCGGCGACGTAGGCGCGGACCACGTCGTCGAGCTTCCTGGCGCGCAGTGCCGTGGTGAGGACGAGGCTGGGCTTGACCTTCAGCCTGCCGAAGTCGTAGTCGATGGTGCCGGCCAGGTCGGCGGAGAGCGTGTCGCCGAGGATCGGATGGGGGAGCCCGGCGTCCAGGGCTCTTGCGTGGAGGGTGAGCAGCAGCGTTTCCTGGATCAGCCCGAGCTCGGGTTTCCAGCGGTGCATGGAGATTCCTTAACGGCGTAGCGGATGGTGGGCCGCGAGGTTCTGCAGCCATGTCAGGGAGTCGTGGGCGGCCTTGATGCGCTCGGTGCGCCGCCCCTCGCCGCCCGCGAGGTCGAGCCCTTCGTCGGCGATCTCGCCGAACGCGCTCAGGCTGTCGAGCTTGCGCTGGATGACCTTTTGCCAGGCGTCGTCCTCGATGCGGTAGTAGGAGGTGCGATCCCCGGGCCTTCGCACCTTCTCGACCAGGTCGATGGCCGTGAGGAAGCGCATGTTCGAGGTGAGCGAGGCCCGGCTGGCCTGGATGGCCTCGGCGATCTGGCCGGCGGACTGCTCGGCCGGGTCACAGATCATCAGCCAGCCGAGGATGCGTCCGGTGATGGGCGGCAGCCCCCACTCCTCGACGCAGAATGCGGACACCCGCTCCACCCATCGAAGCAGCCGGTCCTGCTGTTCCTCAGCGCTCATCGTCGCGTCCTCCCTTGGTGATCGTGTGCCGGTTCACTGTGTCATGGCGGCCACCGACTCGTAGGTGGGTGCTGGGGTGCGGCCGGCGAGCGCGGTCCTGCGCAGGTAGAGGTCGAACCAGTCGATGGCGAGCGCCATCGCCTCCTGCAGGCCGGGCCCGGTGTAGAGGCCGAGCACGTCGTACGGCAGCACCGCGAGGCGCTTGGGCTCGCCCGCCTTGGCGAAGGCGCTCTGCGCCTCTTCGAGCATGTGGTACGGGTCCCAGCCGCCGTTGGCGATCATCAGCAGCGGCGTCGGCGCGAGCCGGTGGATGAGGTTCTCCGGGGCGAAGGTGAGCAGGTGCTCGGCTGAGTCGAGGGTCTTCTCGTTGCGGTAGGCGGGAAACAGGCGGGTCGACATGTCCGGAGCGTCCTTCACATTGTCACCCTCCAGCGTCAGGTGCGGCACGCGAGCGCTCGGCTCGCCTGCGTAGCGCCGCTCCCAGTCCTGCTCCAGCCGGTCGCGCAGCGCGTGAACGCCGGCGCGGCCCAGGAGACGTTCGGTGTACCGCCATCCGTCCCACACGCTGGGGCTCTGCACCACTACGCACTTGATGCGCCGATCGAGCACGGCGGCCTGGGCCGCCACCGAGCCGCCGATGCTCACCCCCCACACCCCGATCCGCTCCGGCTGCACTTCGGGACGGGTCCGCAGGTAGGACACGGCGCTGCGGAAGTCCTCCACCTGCCGCTCCGGGTGATCCAGGCCGCGCGGCTCGCCCTCGCTGGAACCGACCGTGCGGTAGTCGATGGCCAGCACCGCGAAGCCGGCCTTGACGAAGTGCGGCGCGAAGAACGCCAGCGCCTCCTTGACCATCACCCCGCTGTGCCCGAGCACCAGCCCGGGGACCGGATCGCTCGTCTCCGGCAGGTAGAGATCGCCCGCGCAGCGGGTGCCGAGGCTGTTGAAGGTCACGTGTTCCATCGCGCGCTCCCTAGTAGAGGCTAGTCATTTCAATCATGACTGAAATAACTAGCAACTTCAACAGATTCGACCCCTCATGTGGTGGTCTCGTCGCGGTGCTCTTCGGGCGGACGGCGGGGGGGACGCCCTGCCGTCAGGTCGGCGGCGCGGCAACTCCTCCAGGTCGCTCCGGGACGCATGCGCGGCACCGACCGCTGGTACGCTCTCAGGCATGATCGAGAAGTTCATCCGTCTTCGTAACAGCTGAAGCGGCTGCCCGCCGGTCGATCAGCGACCAGCGCAATCTGCGGCGATCCCGCAGACAGGTGCTGTGGCGCAAGCCGCGCACCGCATGGGTTACGCCCGCAGCCGCACGCCGTTCCCGCAACGCGGGCATGTTCGCCATGCCTTCGCACGAAACGGACTGTTCTTCATGCGATCCGACTCCAACCACTCGTCGTCGCCCACGTTCGTGTTGGTCCACGGCTCCGGCAGCAGCTCTTTCATGTGGGCTCCCGTCCAACGCGAGCTGGCGTTGCTCGGCCACCGCAGCTACGCCGTCGATCTGCCGGGCCATGGCCTCGACGCGCAGTACCCGCTCGCCTACCAGGCCCCCCAGGACCTCGACGCGTGGGCGGCCGAGCCGTCCACGCTGGCCGACGTCACCCTGCAGGACAACGTGGACGCGGTCGTCCACGTGGTCCGGCGGGTGGCCGAGCACGGGCCCGTGGTGCTGGTGGCGGCCAGCCTCGGCGGCCTGACCATCAGCGGTGTGGGCAACGCCATCCCTGACCTGGTGGATCGGCTCGTCTACATCTCCGCCTGGTCGTGCGTGCAGCGTGCCAACCCGATCGAGTACATGCAGGAGCCCGAGTTCGCCGACAACCTGATGGGGCCGCTGGCGGCGTTCAACGTCGGCGACCCCGCCCGGCTCGGCGTCGGCCGGGCCAACTATCGCACCGCGGACACGGAACTGCTCGACGCGCTCAAGGCCGCCACCATGGCGGACGTCAGCGACGAGCAGTTCCGTGCCTTCCTCAACATCCTGCAGCCGGACGAATCGATCGCGGTGATGACGGCCGACGCCCGCGTCGACGCCGCCACCTGGGGCACGATCGCCCGCACCTACGTCCGCCTGGCCGGCGACCGATCCCTGCCGGTGGCCATGCAGGACAGGCTGATCGCCGAAGCGGACGCCCTGACACCCGGCAACCCGTACGACGTGCACACCCTGGACACGTCACATGTGGGGTTCCTGTACAGGGCCGATGAGGTGGCCGCCATTCTGGACAAGGCCGCGATCTGACAAGCAGCCGGGGACGGCTGGCGGTCGAACCGCGGCCACGTCGAAGGCCGCCGGGCGCCGCCGCAGGCGGTTCGGCGGGCACGGAGCCGGGCCGTGCGGGAATCGGGATCGGGCTCACAGGCTTCTGACCACGAGCTCGGTCCCTTCCGGGTGGGATCTCGGGGGCGGTCGCCGCGGGCAGGGATGGTCATTGCGCTCGCTGCCGCGGTAGGTCAGGCGGCGTACCGGGCGGCGAGTGCTCGGCCGGCCTCGCCCGCCGCCTCCTCGGCGGTCTTGTGCATGATCGCCGCCATCTCGGTGAACTCGTCCAGGGCGGGGTTCACGCCGACGAGCGTGAACTCGCGCTCGACCACCGTAAGGTCGGCGCCCCAGATGTCGACCAGGATCCGGCGCAGGTAGTCGATGTTGTGGTCCCAGCCCGCGCGCGGGGTGCCAGGGCCGTAGGCGCCGCCCCGAGTGGTGACCAGGACGGTCGGCGTACCCTCCAGCAGGCGGATGCCCTGAGGCGTCCCGGCGATCGCGAGGTCGATCCAGGTCTTCGCGTGCTGCGAGACGCCGAAGTTGTAGAGCGGCATCGCGAGCACGGCGCTCGTCGCCCGCTGCAGCTCGGCGGCGAGCCGCTCCGCGGTGGCGAGTGCCTCGCGCTGCGCGGGGGTGCGGCCCTCCTCCGGAATGTGACGGCTGGAGATCGCGGCCTCCCAGATGTGCGCCGGCAGCGGCTCCTGGCCGAGGTGACGCCGTACCACCGGCACCCCGGGGCGGGCGGCCCGGAGCTCGTCGAGGACGAGGTCGGCGAGCGCGCTGCTGGCGGAGCGGTCGCCTTGGATGGTGGCGTCGACACGGAGCACGGACATGGGGATCTCCCTGACGGGTGAGTGCTAGTTGAATGTTCAAGTTGACAGTATGTCGCACCACTTGAATATTCAAATCGCCTGGTAGAGTTGATCTGTGAGCACCGAGCCCGCCCGCGGAACCCCCTCCGAGCACAACGTGCCATGGTTGTCGTCCGACCAGCAGCGCGACTGGCGAGCGGTGATCGCGCTGATCATGACCCTGCCGCCCGCGCTGGACGCGCAGCTCAAGCGCGACGCCGGCGTGAACAGCTTCGAGTACCACGTGCTCGCGGCTCTCTCCGAGGCGCCCAACCGCACGCTGGTGCTCAGCGACCTGGCCGCGTTGGCGCGGGGGTCGCTCTCGCGGATCTCCCACGCGGTCACCCGGCTGGAGCGGTCCGGCTGGGTCGAGCGGCACAGCTTGCCCAACCGCGGTGGCCGTCACACGGAGGCGCGGCTCACCGACGCCGGCCTCGCCAAGCTCAAGGAGATCGCCCCCGGTCACGTCCGAGAGGCACGCCGTCTCGTGGTCGACGCGCTGACGCCCGAGCAGCTCGCCGCACTCGGCGACGCCGCCCGGGCGATCACCGCCGTCACCATGGCGGAGGCGCCCGAGACGTGCCGGGAGAGCAGTGACTGCTGATCCGGCAGCCTCAGGGCGCCGTCGCAGGGCATCGGGATCTCACCGAGTAGCGCGCCGACGTGCGGATCGCGCCTCCGGAGCACGGGCGAGGCCGACCAGGCTGCCGCCGTGGTCGATCGGGACTGCTGAAGACCGCAACGTTGGTGCCCGGGGGGCATCGTGGGGCCGTCAGCCGGCGACCCTGCCGAACAGGTGGTTGGCGGGAGCGTCCGGGTCGTCGCCGTAGAAGAACTCGGTGACCGCCTGGTGGAACTCGGCGCGGTCCAGCACGCCGGAGCCGTCTCGGTCCAGGGCGGCGAAGACCGCGGCGCAGTCCTCGCCGGGGACGCCGCCGACCGAGTCGAACATCTGCTGGAACTCCGCCTGGTCGATCCAGCCGTCTCCGTTGAGGTCGGCGAGGTCGAAGAAGCAGTTGGTCACCGGCTCGATCTGTGCCGGGTACAGGGCGCGGTCGGTCAGGGCCTGCCTGAACCCTTCGGTCATCTCCCGCAGATCGACCTTTCCGTCACCGTCGTGATCCATCGGGGCGATCACGTGCGTCCAGAAGGCGTCCATCCTCTCGGTGAGCAGGCGGGCGGTCGCGGAGTCAGGCGCGGCGCCGCGGACGGCGATGTAACGCTCGCTCATCATCCGGACGTCCCGCTGGGTGATGAACCCGTCGCCGTCGACATCGGCGCCCCTGAACCACTGGCCGTACTTGAGGTTTCGCAGTCGAGTCACGATTACGCAAAGTATTCGATCGATTACGGTAAAGCAAGCGGCCGGAGGGCTTTGGCGTCAACCTTCGAGGCGGGGCGGGGTGAAGGCGAGCACGTCGGGATGAGGGCCGTCGTAGGGCTCGACGTCGACCAGCGCACTGAGAGCACTCGGCCCTTGGGACAGCTGCGAGCACGGCCGATCCGCCGTGAGGACGTTGGGATTGCCGTGGCGGTCCAGTGTTCCGCTCACGCCCGGCTCGACCGGATCCCACCACGCGCCGGTGGACAGCTGGACGACGCCTGGCATGACGTCGTCGGACAGGATCGCGCCCGCCAGGCAGCTGCCCCGGTCGTTGTGGATGCGTACGATCATGCCGTTCTCGATGCCGCGCGACGCGGCATCCGACGGATTCATCGTCACGGGCTCACGGCCACGGATCTTCGAATCGAGGCTGTGGCCACCGTTGTCGTACTGGCTGTGCAGGCGTGAGGCGGGCTGATTCGAGATCAGATGCAACGGGAACCGGCTCGACAGGTCGGCGCCGAGCCACTCCGCTGGTTCGAACCACCTCGGATGCCCGGCACAGTCGTCGTAGCCGAACGAGTCGATCTCCTCGGAGAAGATCTCGATCCGGCCCGACGGCGTCGGCAGGGGGAAACGCCGCGGATCTGCGCGGAGCGCCTCGAAGCTGCCGGGGAACGGTCCGGTCAACGCCGGCAGCTCGGCGGTGGAGCTGTGCCAGAAGTCGTCGAAGTCCGGCAACGCGGCATCGTCGCCGAGTCCGGCCCGCGTCTGCTCGTACAGGTGCCGGACCCAGTCGAGCTCGGAGCGCGACTGCGTGAACTCCTGCTCGTACCCGAGCCGGGAGGCCAGCGCGGCGAAGATGTGATGGTCGGTGCGTGACTCTCCCGCCGGCTCGCGGACCTTGGGCATCGCGACGAGGTGGGGATCGGAGAATCCGGCGGCGAAGTCGTCGCGCTCCAAGCTGGTGGCGACGGGCAGGACGATGTCCGCGAACTTGGCCGTGGTGTTCCACCAGGCTTCGTGCACCACCACCGTGTCGGGGGTCTGCCAGGCTCGGGCCAGCCGGTGGAGATCCTGATGGTGGTGGAACGGGTTCCCGCCGCACCAGTAGATCAGGCGAAGCTCCGGCAACGTGAGGCGCCGTCCGTCGTAGCCGATGGTCCTGCCCGGATGCAGCAGGGTATCGGCGATCCTCGCGACCGGGATGAAGTCCGGGACGGGGTTGGCGACCCCGGGCACCGCCGCCACGGAGGGGCGGCCTCTGGCCACGCCTGTCGCGTCCATCGTGGCGTAACCTGCTCCCCAGCCACAGCCGGGCCGGCCCATCGAGCCCGCCATGGCGGCCAGCACGACGGACATCCAGATCGGCTGTTCGCCGTGGTCCGCCCGCTGCACCGCGTAGTTGACCATGATGAGAGAACGCCGCTCGGTCAGGCGGCGAGCGAGGTCGACGATCGCCTCGCGCCCGATCCCCGTGATCCTCGCCGCCCAGGCGGCGTCCTTGGGGACGCCGTCGAGCTCGCCGGTCACGTACGAGGCGAAGCGGTCGAACCCGACGCAGCACCGGCGGAGGAAGTCCTCATCGTGCCACCCGTTGACCAGCATCGTGTGGGCGATGCCCAGCATCGCGGCGGTGTCGGTGTTGGGGATGACGGGCAGCCACTCGGCGTCGAGGAAGCCGGCGACGTCGCTGCGGATGGGGCTGACGTTCACGAACCGCACCCCGGCCGCACGGCACTGTCGTTGCAGGTTCTGCGTCTGGTGCCTGGCCAGCCCGCCGGGGTTGATCTGGCTGTTCTTGAGTGCCAGCCCGCCGAACGCCACCACGAGCTCACAGTTGCCGGCTATCTCGTCCCACATCGGCATCCGTGACTGGTAGCTCCAGGGATGCCCGCCGATCACATGGGGAAGGATGACCTCCAACGCGGCGGTGCTGTAGGTGTTGCGCGAGTCGGTGAAGCCCCCGCCCAGCGCCAGGAACCGGTGGAGTTGACTCTGCGCGTTGTGGAACACGCCCGCGCTCGCCCAGCCGTACGACCCGCCGAACACCGCGCTGTCGCCGTGCTGCGAACGCACTCGACGGAGTTCGTCGCTCACCAGCGTGATCGCGTCGTCCCAGCTCACTTCCACGAAGGCGTCCGCGCCTCTGGCCGTGTCGTGGACGCGCGGCCGGCCGTTGAGCCAGCCCTTGCGCACCGCGGGGCGCAGCACGCGAGCGCCGTCGTCGGCGGCCGTCACCATGCCGGGGCCGATGGGGGACGGCACGGGGTCGTCGTCCCTCGGCTCAATTCGTACTAATCGCCCGGAATCGACCACTGCGATGAGACTGCCCCAGTGCGTCGCGACCGACATGCGTCGTTCCACCATGCATCCACCCCATCCCTGAAGTTCCCCCCCGCTCTCGACCAGCGGTTGCCGGCGTCGCAGGGGCCTCCACTCCAGTCGACGGCCCGCAGGACGGAGACTTTCCCCCATGCCCGGTTGCTCAACCACGTCAGGGTGCACCGGCTGCATCATGACCCGGACGCCTCGTCCAGCACCGGGGCCGGCGGCACCGGATGTCAGGGTTGCGATGTCTGTGCGAACCGTACGGTGACCGACAAGCCGCCTTCGGGGCGTGCGTCGGCGGTGAGGGTGGCGCGGTGAGCTCGCGTGACGGCGTCGACGATGGCGAGGCCGAGGCCGTGGCCGTCGCCGCGACCATGACGGTCGGGCGCCAGTCTCTGGAAGGGCCGGCAGAGGCGCTGGAGATCGTCGGCGGGGATGACCGGCCCGCTGTTGGTGACCGTGAGGGCCACCTGCGTGCCGGAGGTCCGGGTGGTGACCTCCACGTGCCCGTCCGGGTGGTTGTGGCGGATGGCGTTGTCGACGAGGTTGGCGACGAGGCTCTCGATCAGTCTCGGGTCCCCGGCCGTCACCGCGGGCGTCAGGTGTCCGGCGAGGTCGATGCCGCGTTCCGCGGCCTGTCGGCGGCGGGAGGCGAGCACTGTCCCGACGACGTGGGCGAGGTCGAGGGTGTCCCAGCGGGTGACGCCGCGCTCGCTGGTGGCCAGGGTGAGCAGGGCCTGGACGAGCCGCTCCTGGTCTCCGCTCAGAGCCACGGCCTCCTGGCAGGCCGCGCGCAGGCTGCCGGTGTCGGCGTCGGGGTCGGCGACGGCGACTTCGAGCAGGGTGCGCAGACCGGCCAGCGGGGTGCGCAGCTCGTGGGAGGCGTTGGCGACGAAGTGGCGTTGGCTGTCGAAGGAGGCCTGCAGGCGGGCGAACAGGTCGTCGAGGGTGCGGCCGAGCTCGGTCAGCTCGTCCATGGGCTCACCGAGGTCGAGGCGCCGGTGGAGGCTTCCGGTGGACATGGTTCTGGCGGTGGCGGTGATGGCGCGCAGCGGGCGCAGGAACCGGTCGGAGACGAGCCGGCCGAGAGCCAGGGCGACGGGAATCAGCAGGATCAGGGCGACGGCGGATCCCGTGAGGAGTTGGGGGAGGCCGATCCCGGACTGGGTGGTCACCTTCGCCGCGGGCCGGCCCACGGGGGTGGCCGCGTCGACGCCGGCGAGCGGGACCGCGACGAGGACGAGCACGAGCACCCCGGCGGCGTAGAAGCCCGCCGCGTAGGCGAGCGCCAGCCGCGTCTGCAGGGATCTTCTGGCGAGCGTCATGACGGTCCGATGCGGTAGCCGCCTTCGCGGACGGTCTCGATCACGGGCGGGTCGCCGAGTTTGGCCCGTAACCGGTGCATGGTGTGCTTGACGGCGCTGCTGAAGGGGTCGGCGGCCTCGTCCCAGGCGCGTTCGAGCAGTTCCTCGGCGGAGATGACCAGGCCGGGCACGGCGAGCAGGCATTCCAGCAGGGCGAACTCCCTGGGGCTCAGCTCAAGACGCCGCCCGGCCCGGAACGCGGTACGGCGGGCCGGATCGAGGGTGATGTCCCCGCACGCCAGGGTCGGCGGGAGCGGCGGGGTGGCGCGCCGGCCCAGGGCGCGGACGCGGGCGACCAGTTCGGCGAACGCGAACGGCTTGGGCAGGTAGTCGTCGGCGCCGAGGCTCAGCCCGTCGACGCGGTCCTCGATCGTGCCGGAGGCGGTGAGCATCAGGACGCGGGTCGCGCAGCGGCTGCCGGCGAGTCGCCGGCAGATCTCGTCGCCGTGGACGCCGGGCAGGTCGCGGTCGAGGATCACCACGTCGTACCGGGTGGCGGCCAGACGGTCGAGGGCGGCGGTGCCGTCCAGGACGACGTCGACGGCCATGCCCTCGCGGCGCAGCCCGGTTCCGACGGAGCGGGCGAGGACCTCGAAGTCCTCGACGACGAGCACCCTCACCGCCCCGCACCGCCGCTCGCCGTGCGCGGAGGGCGGACGTGGCGGCCGAACCGGCCGCCGGGACGAGAAGCCATGGGCCAACGATGCCAGATCCCCGGTCGCAGCCGGGTCGCAGCGGCCGCGACCCGGCTGGAACCGGGTGCCGCGTACAACCGTCGCCATGAATTCATCCATGTCTCACCGATCCGGCCGGTCGTCCGGGCGGGACGGTTTCCTCCGGATGCTGCGCGCGGAGTGGGCCGGGTTCCGTTCCGCGCGGGGCCGGGTGCTCGCCGTGGCGGCCTCCGTGCTGGTGACCGTGTCGATCGGACTGCTGGTCGCCGGAGGCGTCCGCACCACCTGCGTGACGGGGAAGGGCGAGGGCCCCTGTCCCGCGCCCCTGGTGGGCCCCGACGGCACGGCGGTGAAGGACAAGTACTACTTCGTGCACCAGCCGCTCAAGGGGAACGGCAGCATCACCGCCCGCGTGTCGGACATGACCGGGCAGATCCGGCTGCCGGACGCCGTACCGGGCGTGCGCAACGTCAAGGAGGGGGTGGTGCCGTGGGCGAAGGCCGGCCTCCTGGTCAGGCCGAGCCTCAAGCAGGGCACGCCGTACGCCGCCGTCATGCTCACCGGAGATCATGGGGTGCGGATGCAGTACAACTACGTCCACGACGTGGCCGGCGGTCCGCACAACGGTCCGCAGTGGCTACGGCTGACCCGGTCCGGCGACACCGTCACCGGCCAGGAGTCGGACGACGGCAGGGCGTGGACCGAGGTGGCCACCGTCAGGTTGGCCGGGTTGCCGGAGACGGTCGAGATCGGGCTGTTCGCCACGTCCCCAGGCGCCGTGTGGGACATGGCGAGAGCCTTCGCCAACGCCACCGCCACCTTCGACCAGATCGAACTGCAGGGGGCGGACGGTCCGTGGCGCCGCGACGACGTCGGCGTCTCCATGGAGTCGGACGGGAAGACGCCGCACCATCCGGGCGGGGTCGTCGAGTCCGGCGGGAAGCTCATCGTGACGGGGGGAGGCGACATCGGGCCCGCCACGGTGGAGGGGGCCTGCGCGCCGACCTCATGCTGATCGGCGGAGCCCTGGGACTGATCCCCATGTTCGTGGCGGCGGCCACGTTCCTCACCACCGGCCACCGGCGCGAACCGGCCGGGACCGGCCTGACTGCCGACTCGCGTCCGGCGTGGCTGCTGGCGGCCAGGGCCGGGGTGGTCGGCGTGGTCGGGTTCGCCGTGGGGCTGGTGGCCTCGGGGGTCGTGATCCCTGCCGGGCTGGCGATGATGCGCGCCCATGGGAACCCGATCCAGCCGATCACCCTGGGCACCGGACTGCGGATGATCGTCGGCCACGCGGCGCTGACCGCGGCCGCCGCCGTGCTGGCTCTGGGCCTGGCCGCGCTGGTCAGGCGGGCCGTCGTCGCCGTCGGGCTGGCGATCGTGCTGGTCGTCGTGCCGTACCTGCTGGCGACCGCGGGGCTGGCGCCATGGCTGCTGATGATCACTCCTGCCGCCGGGTTCGCGATCACGCAGAGCATCCCGGCGTTCGCGCATGTGGACGTGGACCCGTCACTGCTGGGGGGCTACTACCCGCTCCCACCATGGGCGGGTTTGACCGTGACCTGTGGATATGCCGTCGTCGCCTTGGGGGTGGCGATCGCCGTACACCGCAGAGAAGTGCCATTTGGCGGCAAGCTCCCGCTCGCCCGCTGAGCCCGTGCCCGCCGTCGGCCGGCCCGACGCCGCCCGCGGGCTTCAGGCTGTAGACGGCCCCTTGCGGGGCCGGGACACGCCACCTGGGCGGCCGACCGGCGATCGTTCCGACGGGCGAAGGCGGTGCCGGGTGCGTGAGCAGGCGGCGTGCCGGAAGTCAGGCACGATGGCGGATGCCAGGGCGAGGGGGTGCGATGGGATGATGGGCCCGTTATGACCGCCTCCTTGCCGTTCCGTCTCGCCCGTGCCGCGGTGTTCGCCGTGGTCTGCGTGGCGCTGGGCGCGCTGGCGCACCTGTTCGGCGGGGGATCGGTCACGGGGCCGGTGGTGGCCGGTGGGCTGCTGCTGGCGTTCGGGGGCGGGGTCGTGGCCTCGGCGCGTGAGCGCACGCTGGCGGTGATCCTGCCGTTGCTGGCCGGCATGCAGGTGGTGCTGCATGTGCTGTTCTCCCTCAGCCATGCCGCGGACGCCTACGCCGCGCTCGTCCACGGCCATTCGGGACTGGTGCCCGGCGTCGGCATGCTCGTCACGCACGCCGGTGCCACCGGGCTGATCGCCCTGTGGCTGGCCCGCGGCGAGGCCGCTCTGTGGGGGCTGCTGCACCGCCTCGCCGCGCGGCTGTGCCGGGTCCTCCTGGCGCTCTTCCCGCGTCCGCCGCACGAGCCGGTCGTCGTGGTGACGGCGCCCGAGCCGGGCCGGCTGCGCTCGGCGGTGCTGGCACACGCCGCGCCCACGCGCGGTCCGCCGTTCACGCAGGTGATCGCTTTCTCCGGCTGACCCTCATGGCGAGGCTGGAGCACGTCGTCATGCCCGGCTCCGTCCGGGTTCGCGTGGCCGCCGACGTCGCGGCCGCGTCAAGCGCCCCTGCCTGATCCGCCTCCGGCGCGGTGGGAAACGCCACCGCGCGCCGAGGGCTGCCTGGAAAGGCCCACCATGCACTCTCTCCGTTCGCGTTCTCCGCTTCTTCCCGCCGCGGCGCTGGCCGTGGCCGTGCTCGTGTCCGGCTGCGGCGGCCAGAGCACGACCGCGTCGACCCCGTCGGCGTCACCGGCGGCCGCCACCGCCGCCGCCACCCCTTCGCCCGCTCTGACCATCACCGACCCCTGGATCAAGACCGGCGGCAAGGGGATGACGGCCGCCTTCGGCACTCTGGTCAACAACACCGACGCGGAGCTGACGGTCGTCTCCGGCGCCTCGCCGCTGTCTCCGACGGTCGAGCTGCACGAAGTGGTGGACTCCGGGGGCAAGATGGTGATGCGCCCCAAGAAGGGCGGGTTCGTGGTACCTGCTCGCGGTTCTCACCAGCTGGCGCCCGGCGGCGATCACATCATGCTGATGGGGGTCACCGGGAAGGTGGAGCCCGGCGCCGAGGTGCCCTTCACTCTGACTCTCGCCGACGGTTCCACCCTCCAGTTCACCGCGATCGGCAAGGACTTCGCCGGCGGCAAGGAGAACTACCAGCCGGGCGAGGGCAAGCACTGATGGACGCCCACACCGGCAGCAGGTCCCGCCTGACCCGGCGGGGCCTGCTGGCCTCGACCGCGGCCGCCGCGGCCGGCGCGCTCGCGGCACAGGCCGCTTCGGCGGGCCCGGCCCAGGCTGCTTCGCCGGGCTCGGCGGTGGAGCCCTTCCACGGCCCGCACCAGGCGGGGATCGCCACCGTCCCGCAGGCCCACGCCGTCTTCGTCGGACTGGACCTGCGCGCGGGCGTCGGCCGCGAGGCGGTGGCCCGGATGATGCGGCTGCTGACCGACGACGCCCGCCGCCTGAGCGCGGGCGGTCCCGCCCTGGCCGACACCGAACCGGAGCTGGCGGTGCTGCCCGCCCGGCTGACCGTCACCTTCGGGTTCGGGCCCGGTCTGTTCGACGCGGTGGGCCTGGCGGACGCGCGCCCGTCCTCGCTGAAGGCGCTGCCCCGCTTCTCCATCGACAAGCTGCAGAACCAGTGGAACGGCGGCGACGTGCTGGTGCAGATCTGCGCCGACGACCCGCTGACCGTGGCCCACGCCCTCCGCATGATCATCAAGGACGCCCGCGCGTTCACCCGCGTCCGATGGGTCCAGCGCGGGTTCCGGCGGGCCGCCGGGGTGCAGGCGTCCGGGCTGACCCAGCACAACATCATGGGGCAGCTCGACGGGACCGCCAACGCCGTCCCCGGGAGCCCTGTCTTCGACCGGGTGGTGTGGGCCGGCGCGGACGCGCCCGCCTGGCTGCGCGGCGGCACCACGCTGGTGCTGCGGCGGATCCGGGTCGAACTGGAGACCTGGGACGCCGCCGACCGGGTCGCCAAGGAGTTCACGATCGGACGCCGCCTGGACACCGGCGCCCCGCTGACCGGGACCGCCGAGCACGACCCGCCCGACTTCGCCGAGCTCACGCCCCTGGGGTTCCCGGTCATCTCCGAGTACGCCCACATCAGGCGCGCGCACAGCGCCGACCCGGCCAAGGGGATCTTCCGTCGCCCCTACAACTACGACGAAGGGCTCACCGCGGCCGGACACTCCGACAGCGGCCTGCTCTTCGCCTCCTACCAGGCCGACGTCGGCGCGCAGTTCCTGCCGATGCAACGCCGGCTGGCCGAGGCCGACCTGCTCAACGAGTGGACCACGCCCATCGGATCGGCCGTGTTCGCCATCCCGCCGGGCTGCCCGCCCGGCGGCTGGATCGGGCAGGGGCTGCTGGCATGACCCGAGGGGGCCCGCCGACCTGGCGGCGCGACCTCGGCGTCAGGTCAGCGGTCCCCCGGTGACAGGCGGCGCAGCAGGTACGTGTCCATGATCCAGCCCTTGCGGTCGCGGGCCTCGGCACGCAGCCGCCGGATGCGGTCACCGACCTCCGGCACCGGCCCCGACACCAGGATCTCGTCCGGCGTCCCGAGGTAGGCGCCCCAGTAGATGTGGAAGTCGTCGAGACCGGTGAAGGAGCAGTGGGCGTCGAGCATGACCACCACGTCGTCGGAGGTGGGGCCCTGCTCGGCCAGGCGGCGGCCGGTGGTCAGGTGCGTGGGCCGGCCGACCTGGGTCAGGCCGATGCGGTGACGGGCGGTGAGGGCGGCCACGCTGCTGATGCCGGGGACGACCTCGACGTCGAACGTGACGTTCCCGCGTCGCCGGATCTCGTCGAGGATGGCGAGCGTGCTGTCGTAGACGGCCGGGTCGCCCCACACCAGGAACGCGCCGGTCTCGCCGGCGCCCAGCTCGTCGTGGATGAGCGCTTCGCAGGCGAGCGAGCGGCGCGAGCGCCAGTCCTCGACGGCGGCGGTGTAGGCGGGGGCGGCGCGGTCCCGTTCCGGGTCGCGGGCCTCGGCGATCCGGTACGGCTTGCGACCGTGCTCGGCGATCAGGTCGAGGCGGAGCTGGATCAACTCCTGCTTGGTCTCGCCCTTGTCGACGATGAAGAACACGTCCGTGGCGGCGATGGCCTTGACCGCCTGCAGCGTGAGGTGGTCCGGATCGCCGGCGCCGATCCCGATGACGAGAAGCCGTTTCACCCGCCAAAGTCTGCCAGATAGGCAGATATACGATATCCCTCGCACTTTGCCATCGAGGAGGATCGTGAACCTGGCCGAGCAGGGCGACGCCTTCGCCGCGTCCCGTCAGGAGCGGCTTGCCGAGGAGATCCAGCTGA
The DNA here is from genome assembly GCF_053601695.1 of Nonomuraea sp. NPDC004702. Classification (NCBI taxonomy): domain Bacteria; kingdom Bacillati; phylum Actinomycetota; class Actinomycetes; order Streptosporangiales; family Streptosporangiaceae; genus Nonomuraea; species Nonomuraea sp. NPDC004702. Next base: position 51,050 of record NZ_JBSGCE010000025.1, on the reverse strand, counting down.
CACGGCGCGACGCGTGATCACGGTCGTCGGGATCGGCGCGGACGGCTGGGACGGGCTGACCCCGGGCTCGCGCCGCGCGGTCGAGGCCGCCGACGTGCTCATGGGCAGCGCGCGGCAGCTCGACCTCGTGCCCGCGACGGCCGCCGAACGCGTGGCATGGCCGTCGCCGCTGCTGCCCGCCCTGCCCGCGCTCATGGACCGGTACGCCGGCCGCGAGGTCTGCGTGCTGGCCAGCGGCGATCCGATGTTCTACGGCATCGGCTCGACGCTGGTCCGGCTGCTGGGCGCGGAGCGCGTAACGGTGCTGCCGCACGTGTCGTCGCTGACGCTGGCCTGCGCCCGGCTGGGCTGGCCGGCCGAGCAGGTGGACGTCGTCAGCCTGGTGGGCCGGCCGCCCGCGGCGCTGGCCGCCGCGCTCCAGCCGGGCCGCCGGGTCGTCGTGCTCGGAGCGGGCCCCGGCTCGCCGCCGGTGGTCGCCGGGCTGCTCGTCCGGCACGGGTACGGACCCAGCCCGATGACGGTGCTGTCGGAGCTGGGCGGCCCAGGGGAGTCCGAACGGCGGGGCACGGCCGAGAGCTGGGCGGAGGGCCAGGAGTCCCCGCTGCACGTGATCGCCGTCGAGTGCGTCCTCGCCCGGGACGCCGAGCCCCTGGCCAGGGTGCCGGGGCTGCCCGACGGCGCGTACGAGCACGACGGGCAGCTCACCAAGCGGGAGGTCCGCGCCGTCAGCCTGTCCCGCCTGGCCCCGACGCCCGGCGAGCTGCTGTGGGACGTGGGCGCGGGGGCGGGCAGCATCGCCGTCGAGTGGATGCGCAGCCACCCGTCGTGCGCCGCCGTGGCGATCGAGAGCCGGGCCGACCGGGCCGCCGCCGTCCGGCGCAACGCCGAGCGGCTCGGCGTGCCGTCGATGCGCGTGGTCGAGGGGAAGGCCCCCGGGGCGCTGGACGGGCTGCCCGAGCCGGACGCGGTGTTCGTCGGCGGCGGCGCGACCGCCCCCGGCCTGCTGGAACGCTGCTGGACGGCGCTGCGCCCCGGCGGCCGGCTGGTGGTGAACGCCGTGACCCTGGAGTCCGAGGCCGTCCTCGCCCACTGGCACGGCAGGCTCGGGGGCGACCTGGTGCGCCTGGGCGTCCAGCGGGCCTCGCCGGTCGGCGGGTTCACCGGCTGGCGGGCGGCGATGCCGGTGACCGTGTGGTCGATCACAAGGAAGGAACAGCCTTGACCGTGTACTTCGTCGGAGCCGGTCCCGGCGCCGCCGACCTGATCACCTTGCGCGGCCTGCGCCGGCTGGAGGCGTCGCCGGTCTGCCTGTACGCCGGGTCGCTGGTGCCGCGCGAGCTGCTCGACGCCTGCCCGCCCGGGGCCAGGCTGGTGAACACGGCGGACCTGACGCTCGACGAGATCGTCGCCGAGCTGGCCGCCGCGCACCGCGACGGTCTCGACGTGACGCGGCTGCACTCGGGCGACCCGTCGGTCTTCAGCGCCGTGGCCGAGCAGATGCGCAGGCTGGACGCCCTCGGCGTGCCGTACGAGGTGGTGCCCGGGGTTCCGGCGTTCGCGGCGGCGGCGGCCGCGCTGGGCCGGGAGCTGACCGTGCCCGGCGTGGGCCAGACGGTCATCCTGACGCGCACCTCCGCCCGCGCCACCCCCATGCCGGACGGCGAGGACCTCGCGACGCTCGGCGCGAGCCGGGCCACGATGGTGCTGCACCTGGCCGTGCAGCGGATCGACGCGGTGGTCGCCGAGCTGCTGCCCTCCTACGGCCCGGACTGCCCGGTGGCCGTGGTCGCGCGGGCGAGCCGGGCCGACGAGGTGATCCTGCGCGGGACGCTGGCCGACATCGCCGGGCAGGTCCACGACGCCGGGATCCGGCGGACGGCCGTGATCGTCGTGGGCCGGGTGTTGTCGGCGACGCAGTTCCCCGACAGCCACCTCTACAGCGACGCCAGGGAGCGGGCGTGCGGCGGGTCCTGATCCTCGGCGGCACCGCGGAGGCGCGGGCCCTGGCCGCCGAGCTGGCCGCCGATCCCGGGCTGCACGTGGTGTCCTCGCTGGCGGGGCGGGTGAACAACCCGCGGCTTCCCGTGGGCGAGGTGCGGGAAGGCGGGTTCGGCGGGCCGTCGGGCCTGGCCGCGTGGCTGCTGGAGGAGCGCATCGACGTGCTGGTCGACGCCACGCATCCGTTCGCGGAGCGGATGACCGCCTCGGGGGTCGCGGCCTCGTCGGCGACCGGGGTGCCGCTGCTGGTGCTGCGGCGTCCGGGGTGGCGGGAGGGGCCGGGCGACGCGTGGCTGCGGGTCGGCTCCCTCCAGGAGGCGGCCGGGCTGCTGACCACGGCCCGGTGGGGCGCGGCCGGCCGTGACACCCGGGTCTTCCTCACGACCGGACGCCGGAGCCTGCCGGTGTTCGCGCCGCTGCCCGGCGTGTGGCTGCTGGCCAGGTCGGTGGACCCGCCGGAGGGGCCGGTGCCGGCGAACGTGCACGTCCTGCTCGACCGCGGGCCGTACACCGTCGAGGGCGAGCGCGCCCTGATCCGGGAGCACCGCCTGGACGTGCTGGTGACCAAGGACAGCGGCGGCGGCATGACCACGGCCAAGCTCGGCGCGGCGCGTGAGCTCGGCCTGCCGGTGATCATGGTGGACCGGCCGCCGCTGCCCCCGGGCGTCCGGGCCACGGACAGCGTGGCGGCGGCGGCGGCCTGGGTTCAGGGGTAGCGGCGCGGGGTGTAGACGACGCCGCCTTCGGTGGCCCGGGTCGTGGACGAGCCGATGATCAGCAGGCAGCGCATGTCCACCTGGCCGGGGTCCAGCTCGCCGAGCGTGGTGACCGTGACGCTCTCCTGCGGGCCGCCGACGTCGCGGCCGATCACCACGGGGGTGTCCGGCGCGCGGTGCTCCAGCAGCAGGTCCCGGGCGGCGGCGACCTGCCACGTACGGCTGCGCGAGGCCGGGTTGTAGATCGCCAGCACCAGGTCCGCCCGCGCGGCGGCGGACAGCCGGTCGGCCACCACCTCCCACGGCTTGAGCAGGTCGGACAGCGACAGCACGCAGTAGTCGTGCCCGAGCGGCGCGCCCGCCCTGGCGGCGACCGCCTGGGCGGCGGTCAGTCCCGGCACGACCCGCACCGGCACGTCCGGGAAGTCGGCGGCGGCTTCGAGCACGGCACTGGCCATGGCGAACACGCCCGGGTCGCCGGACGACACGACCGCCACGCGGGCCCCGTCCCGGGCCAGCTCAAGGGCGTGCCTGGCGCGCTCGGCCTCCACCCGGTTGTCGGTGCGGTGGCGGCGCTGGCGCGGGTTCGGAGCCACCCGGTCCACGTACGGGCCGTAGCCGACGAGGTCGGTGGCCGCGGCCAGCGCCTCCTGCGCCTCCGGCGTCAGCCACGGCCGCCCCGCCGGTCCCAGACCGACCACGGCCACCTCGCCCCGCCCCTCGTCCGCCGGGCGCTCGGGGACGAAGGTGCGCTCGGCCGGGCTGGCGAGCAGGGCCAGCGAGAAGTACGGGACGCCGTCCGGGTCCACGTCCTTGAGCGGGGCGACCCGCTCGGCGCCCATGGTGGCGCGCTCGACGTACCAGGCGTCGTCGAGGCGGCCCGCCTCGGCCAGCGCGTCGCGCACCTTCCCGAACGTGCGGCCCAGCTTGAGCACGGCGGCCGAGTCGGTGTCGCGCAGCCGCTCGGCCAGCACCTGCGCGGGCAGCGTGCCGGGCAGCACGGTCAGCACCTCGTCCCGCTCGACCAGCGGCCGTCCCAGCACGGCGGCGGCGGCGCTGACCGAGGTCACGCCGGGCACCACCTCGGTCGGGTAGCGGTGGGCGAGCCGCTTGTGCATGTGCATGTAGGAGCCGTAGAACAGCGGGTCGCCCTCGGCCAGCACGACCACGGTGCGGCCCGCGTCCAGGTGGGCGGCCAGGCGTTCGGCGCAGTCGGCGTAGAAGTCGTCGAGCGCTCCCTGGTAGCCGCCGGGGTGGTCGGTGGTCTCCGTGGTCAGCGGGTAGAGCAGCAGCTCCTCGATCTGGCCTTCGCGCATGTACGGCAGCGCGATCGAACGGGCGATGCTGCGGCCGTGCCGGGCGGCGTGGTAGGCGATCACGTCGGCCTCGCCGATCAGCCGGGCCGTCCTGACCGTGACCAGCTCGGGGTCGCCGGGGCCCAGGCCGACTCCGTACAGGCGTCCTGACATGGTCGTCACTCCGTCTCGTTCGCGATGGCGTTGATCGCGGCGGCCGTCATCGCACTGCCGCCGCGACGGCCGTGCACCACCAGGTACTCCAGGTCGCTGCCGGCCAGCGCCTGCTTGGACTCGGCCGCGCCGATGAAGCCGACCGGGATGCCGAGCACGGCAGCGGGGCGTCCGGCGCCCTCGGCCACCAGCTCCAGCAGCCGGAACAGGGCGGTCGGCGCGTTCCCGATCGCCACCACCGCGCCCTCCAGGCGGTCGCGCCACAGCTCCAGGGCCGCGGCGCTGCGGGTGGTGCCGAGGCGTTCGGCCAGCTCGGGCACGCGCGGGTCGCCCAGCGTGCACAGCACCTCGTTGCCCGCGGGCAGCCTGCGCCGGGTCACGCCGGAGGCGACCATCATGGCGTCGCACAACACCGGCGCGCCGCCGCGCAGCGCCTCCCTGGCCCGCGCGACCACCTGCGGCGACCAGGCCAGGTCGGTGACGAGGTCGGTCATGCCGCACGCGTGGATCATGCGCACCGCCACCTGGGCGACCTCGGGCGGCAGGCCCGTGAGGTCGCTCTCGGCGCGGATGGTCGCGAACGAGCGCCGGTAGATCTCGGCGCCGTCGCGGATGTAGTCGCTCACTCCTGGCGTTCCTCGTATCCGTTGATGGTTGCGATCAGCTGGCGGACCGGGCCGCGTGGCAGGCCGCAGCGCCGCTCGCAACCGGCCCAGTGGACGGGCGTGGCGGGTGCGCGGCCGAGGCTCCGCACCCATTGCCGGGCATCGGCCCGCACGTCGGCGAGCGCCTTCGCGCAGCCGGGACGGCCGGTGCAGGCGGTCACCCCGGCCCAGGGGGAGTCCGGGTCGGCGGCGAGCCCGGCGGCGGCCAGCGCCCGTTCGGTCGGGTCCGCCTCGCCGGGGGAGAGGTCCGGCAGGACGACGGTCCGCCAGGGGGTCAGGCGCACCGGCCGTCCGAGGTCCGCGAGGGCTCCGGCCTGGTCGGACGTCAGGCGGCCGAGCGGCACGAGCGCCTCGATCGCCATCCGGCCGTCCCGCTGGGCGATCCTGCCCGCGGACGGGCGGCGCGCGGAGACGGGGGCGGGCGCGGCGTCCGCGGCATCCGAGGCGTCCGGGGCGTCCGTGGCGTCCGGGGCCTCTGGGGCGTTCGTGGCGTGCGGGTCGTCGATCAGGCTTGGTTCGCCGGCGCGCAGGCGGGTGGCGATTCTGGCGGGGCCGTCCGGGAGGTCGCGGATGCGCCAGGCGCGCGGGCCGTCGGGGGACAGCTCGTCCAGGAACGCCTCGGCGGCGTCGATCATGAGCGGGACGGCCGCGTCCGGGGTGACGGTCAGCCCCGTGTCGGCGCCGGCGAGCAGCAGCCGTCCGGTCGCCACGTAGGTGACGTCCGCGCCGAGCCCGGCGACGTCCCGCGTGCCGTCGTCCAGGGCGAACAGGAACCGTCCAGGCAGCGCGGCCAGCCGGGGCCGCGCGCACAGCGCCCGGTCCAGGGCGTCGGCCATCGCCAGCACATCCAGCAGCCCGTCGGGACCGCGCCCGCCCAGCGGCGAGGCCAGGATGTTGCGCACCCGCTCGTGCGCGGGCGACGGCAGCAGCCCGGCCGCCGCGATCCGCCCGGCGAAGACCTCGGGCGAGCGCAGCCCCCGCACCTGGACGTTCGCCCGCGACGTCAGCTCGATCACGCCCGTTCCCAGCTCGGCCGCGCACCCGGCGAGCACGCGGAGCTGCGCGGCCGACACCGCGCCGCCGGGCAGGCGCACGCGGGCGAGCGGGCCGTCGGCGGCCTCGTGCACCTGGAGCGCCCCCGGACAGGCATCGGGACGCGTACGTCCGGAAGATTCACCTACGGGCACGAAGGGATCGTAACGCCACTTCTGGGACGGGTCGCTCCTGTCGTAAGCTTCGGCGTAGACGATGGCAATGGGAGGAAGCCGGTGTGAATCCGGCGCGGTCCCGCCACTGTGACCGGGGAGCGAACCCCACCACGAGGCCACTGTCCGGCGACGGGCGGGAAGGCCGGGGTGAGCGTCGATCCGGGAGCCAGGAGACTCCTGCCGTCGTGTCACCCGCGACCGGGGCGAGGACCCCGAGGGAGGAATGCGCCGTGCCTGGCGACAGCCGTACCGTTCTGCTGCTCTCCACCTCCGACACCGACCTGCTGAGCGCTCGCGCCTGCGGGGCGGGCTACCGCCTGGGCAATCCCGCCCGGCTGACCGCCGAGGACGTCCCCGGCCTGACGGAGGGGACCGACCTCGTCGTGGTGCGCCTGCTGGGCGGGCGGCGGGCCTGGCCGGACGGGCTCGACGCGCTGCTGGCCGGGCCGCGCCCGGTGGTGGTGCTGGGCGGGGAGCAGGCTCCCGACGCCGAGCTGATGGAGCTGTCCACGGTCAGCGGCGGGGTGTGCGCCGAGGCGCACGCCTACCTGGCCCATGGCGGCCCGGCCAACCTGGCCGAGCTGCACGCGTTCCTGTCCGACACCGTCCTGCTGACCGGGCACGGGTTCGAGCCGCCCGTCCCCGCCCCCACCTGGGGACGGCTGGACCGCCCTGCCAGGACCACCGGCGGTCCCGTGGTGGGCGTGCTCTACTACCGGGCCCACCACATGGCCGGCAACACCGCGTTCGTCGAGGCGTTGTGCGACGCCGTCGAGGAGGCGGGCGGGCAGGCGCTGCCGGTTTTCTGCTCGTCCCTGCGCGCGGCCGAGCCGGAGCTGCTGGACACGCTGCGCGCGGCGGACGCCCTGGTCGTCACGGTGCTGGCGGCGGGCGGCTCCCGTCCGGCCACCGCGGGGGCGGGCGGCGACGACGAGGCCTGGGACGTCGGCGCGCTGGCCGGGCTGGACGTGCCGATCCTGCAAGGACTCTGCCTGACCACCACCCGGCAGGCATGGGAGGAGAACGACGACGGGCTGTCGCCGCTGGACGCCGCCTCCCAGGTCGCGATCCCGGAGTTCGACGGCCGGATCATCACGGTGCCGTTCTCGTTCAAGGAGATCGACCACGACGGGCTGACCGTCTACGTCGCCGACCCCGAGCGGGCCGCCCGGGTGGCGGGCATCGCGGTGCGCCACGGCCTGCTGCGGCACACCCCTCCCGCAGAGCGGCGGCTGGTGGTGATGTTGTCGGCGTACCCGACCAAGCACTCCCGCGTCGGCAACGCGGTCGGGCTGGACACCCCCGCGAGCACCGTCCGGCTGCTGGCCCGTCTCGCCGAGGCGGGTTACGACCTGGGCGACGGCTTCCCCGGCGTGGCCGACCAGGACGGCGACGCGCTGGTGCACGCGCTGATCGCCGCCGGCGGCCAGGACCAGGACTGGCTGACCGAGGAGCACCTGGCGGGCAACCCGGTGCGGATCTCCGCCGCCTCCTACGAGCAGTGGTACCGGACGCTGCCCGCGGCCCTGCGCGAGGGAATCGAGCGCCACTGGGGGCCGCCGCCCGGAGAGCTGTTCGTGCACGAGGGCGACAGCGGGACCGACATCGTGCTGGCCGCGCTGCGGGCCGGGAACCTGGTGGTGATGGTGCAGCCGCCGCGCGGCTTCGGGGAGAACCCGATCGCCATCTACCACGACCCCGACCTGCCGCCCAGCCACCACTACCTGGCCGCCTACCGCTGGCTGTCGGCCGAGTTCGGCGCGCACGCGATGGTGCACGTCGGCAAGCACGGCAACCTGGAGTGGCTGCCCGGCAAGTCGGCGGGGATGTCGGCCGCGTGCGGCACCGACGCCGCCATCGGCGACCTGCCGCTGGTCTACCCCTTCCTCGTCAACGACCCGGGGGAGGGCACGCAGGCCAAGCGGCGCGCGCACGCCGTGCTGGTGGACCACCTCGTGCCGCCGATGGCCCGCGCCGACACCTACGGCGACATCGCCCGGCTGGAGCAGCTCCTGGACGAGCACGCCACGATCGCCGCCATGGACCCCGCCAAGCTGCCCGCGATCCGGGCGCAGATCTGGACGCTGATCCAGGCCGCCCGGCTCGACCACGACCTCGGGCTGGCCGACCGGCCGCACGACAGCGAGTTCGACGACCTCATCCTGCACGTGGACGGCTGGCTGTGCGAGGTGAAGGACGCGCAGATCCGCGACGGGCTGCACGTCCTCGGCCAGGCGCCCACCGGCCAGGTGCGGGTGGACCTGGTGCTGGCCATGTTGCGCGCCCGGCAGATGTGGGCCGGCAGGGAGACGCTGCCCGGCCTGCGCGAGGCGCTCGGCCTGGCCGAGGACGGCACGGCGGCGCTCGGCGACGTGGACCGCGCGGAGACGACCGCCCGCGCCCTGGTCGAGGCCATGGAGCAGCACGCCTGGGCCCCGAGCGCAGCCCCCGCCGTCACTCGCGCGGTATTGGGTGGCGTGGCCGAGGAAGGCGTGGCTGAGGGGCGGGAGGAGCTGGTGGCGCGGGTGCTGGCGTTCGCCGCCACCGAGATGGTGCCGCGCCTGGCCCGCACCACCGACGAGCTCGACCACGTCCTGCACGCCCTGGACGGCGGCTACGTGCCCGCCGGCCCCAGCGGCTCCCCGCTGCGCGGCCTGGTCAACGTGCTGCCGACGGGCCGCAACTTCTACTCCGTGGACCCACGGGCGGTGCCCAGCCGCCTGGCCTGGGAGACCGGCCAGGCGATGGCGGAGTCGCTGCTGGAGCGCTACCGCGCCGACACCGGCGAGTGGCCGCGCTCGGTCGGGCTGTCGGTGTGGGGGACCAGCGCCATGCGCACGGCGGGCGACGACGTCGCCGAGGTGCTGGCCCTGCTCGGCGTCCGCCCCGAATGGGACGAGGCGTCGCGTCGCGTCATCCGCCTGGAGCCGATCCCGCTCGCCGAGCTGGGCCGCCCGCGCATCGACGTGACCGTCCGCATCAGCGGCTTCTTCCGCGACGCCTTCCCGCACGTGGTCGGCATGCTCGACGACGCCGTACGGCTGGTCGCGTCGCTGGCGGAGCCGGCCGCGGACAACTACGTCCGCGCCCACGTGGCCGCGACGGGCGGCGACGAGCGGCTGGCCACGATGCGCGTCTTCGGCTCCGCGCCCGGCGCGTACGGGGCCGGGCTGCTGCCGCTCATCGACAGCCGCAACTGGCGCGACGACGCCGACCTGGCCGAGGTGTACGCCGTGTGGGGCGGCTACGCCTACGGCCGCGACCTCGACGGCGTCGCCGCCCGCCCCCAGATGGAGGACGCCTACCGCCGCATCGCCGTCGCCGCCAAGAACGTCGACACCCGCGAGCACGACATCGCCGACTCCGACGACTACTTCCAGTACCACGGCGGCATGATCGCCACCGTGCGCGCGCTCACCGGCAGGGCCCCGGCCGCCTACGTCGGCGACAGCACCCGCCCCGACGCCGTGCGCACCCGCACCCTGTCGGAGGAGACCTCACGGATCTTCCGCGCCAGGGTGGTCAACCCGCGCTGGCTGGCCGCCATGCGCCGGCACGGCTACAAGGGCGCCTTCGAGCTGGCCGCCACCGTCGACTACCTGTTCGGCTACGACGCCACCACCGGCGTGATGGCCGACTGGATGTACGACAAGCTCACGGAGACGTACGTGCTCGACCCCGAGAACCAGGCGTTCATGGCCCGCTCGAACCCCTGGGCGCTGCACGGCATCGCCGAACGCCTCCTGGAGGCCGCCGAGCGCGGCATGTGGCAGCACCCGGACCCGGAGGTCCTGCGCGGCCTGCAGGAGGTCTACCTCAAGACCGAGGGCGACCTGGAGGACGACACCAGCCGCTGAGCCAGGCGCGGCGCGCCCGCCCAGTGCAGATGCAGGTAGGACGCGGTCACGCCGGGGTCGCCGTACCCGTCGTGGCCGCCGTCCCAGCGGAACAGCGGCTCGCCCGCGTACGTGACGGCCGTCCGGTGGAACTCGTGCCCGCGCAGCCGCTCGCCCGTCCTGGTGAGCGGCGAGCGCCGCAGCGCGACGGCGTCCCGGTAGCCGAGCGTCAGCCGGGACGTCATCCGCGCCCGCCCCGGGACGCGCCCGCACATGCGCTGGCCGTCCAGCTCGTCGCACAGGTACAGCAGCCCCGCGCACTCCGCGGCGATCGGGCCGGGGAAGGCGGCCACCTGCTGCCGCAGGGGCTCGTTGGCGGCCAGCTCGGCGGCGTACACCTCCGGGAAGCCGCCGCCGATCACGATCGCGCCGGTCCCGTCCGGCAGCCGCGTGTCGCGCAGCGGGTCGAAGACGGCCACCTCGGCCCCCGCCGCCCGCAGCAGCTCGACCTGCTCGGCGTAGCCGAACGTGAACGCCGCCCCACCGGCCACGGCCACCACCGGCCGGCCGCGCGCGGCACCCGCCACCGCCTCCTCTGGCCGGCCGCCCGTCGCGGCGGGCGTCGGCGGCGTCCAGGAGGGGCCGCCCAGCGGGGGAGCGGAGCGCGCCAGCCGCAGCAACGCGTCCAGGTCGCACGAACGCGCCACCAGGGCGGCCAGCCGGTCCACGGCGGCGACCGCCTCGGTCCGGCGCTCGGCGGCCGGCACCAGCCCCAGGTGCCGGGAGGGCGTGGCCACGGCGTCGTCGCGGCGGATCGCCCCCAGCACCGGCACGCCCGCCGCCGCCAGCGCCGACCGGCACAGCTCCTCGTGCCGGTCGGAGCCCACCCGGTTGAGCACCACCCCGCCCACCCGCACGTCCGGGTCGAAGGTGGCGAACCCGTGCACCACCGCCGCCACCGACCTGCTCTGCCGGGCCGCGTCCACGACCAGCACCACCGGCGCGTCCAGCAGCGTCGCGACGTGCGCGGTCGAGGCGAAGCCGGTGTCCCCCCTGCCGTCGAACAGGCCCATCACGCCCTCGACCACCGCCACGTCGCACCCGGCGGCGCCGTGCAGGAACAGCGGGGCGACGAGCTCCTCCCCGACGAGCCACGGATCCAGATTGCGGCCGGGACGGCCGGCGGCCAGCGCGTGATAGCCCGGGTCGATGTAGTCGGGCCCCACCTTGTGCGGCGAGACCCGCAGCCCGCGCTCCCGCAACGCCGCCATGAGCCCCGTGGCCACCGTCGTCTTGCCGCTGCCCGACGACGGCGCGGCGATCACCAGCCGGGGGACTACCACTCGATGCCCTTCTGCCCCTTCTGCCCGGCGTCCATGGGGTGGCGTACCTTGCCCATCTCCGTCACCAGGTCGGCGACCTCGATCAGCCGTCCGGGCGCGTCCCTGCCGGTGATCACGACGTGCTGGCTGCCCGGCCGGTCCGTCAGCGCCTTCAGCACGTCGTCCAGGTCCAGCCAGCCCCACTTCAGCGGGTAGGTGAACTCGTCGAGCACGTAGAACCGGTACGTCTGCGCCGCCAGGTCGCGCTTGATCTGCTCCCAGCCCTCACGGGCGTCGGCCGCGTGGTCCTCCTCGCTGCCGGGCCGCTGGATCCACGACCAGCCCTCGCCCATCTTGTGCCAGGTCACCGGGCCGCCCTCGCCCGTCTCGCCGAGCACCTTGAGCGCCCGTTCCTCGCCGATGCGCCATTTGGCCGACTTCACGAACTGGAACACCCCGACCGGCCAGCCCTGGTTCCAGGCCCGCAACGCCATCCCGAAGGCGGCCGTGGACTTGCCCTTGCCCGGTCCGGTGTGCACCATCAGCAGCGGACGGGTCCGCCGCTGGCGCGTGGTCAGGCCGTCGTCGGGCACGACAGCCGGTTTTCCCTGAGGCATGTTCAGACCGCCTTCCTGTGGTCACGGACGACCGAACCGAGATCGGCCAGAGAGTCGAGAGGCACGAGCCGCGCGCGCAGCCGCGAGGCCAGCCGGACGGCCAGGCCGAGCCTGACCGGCCCGCTCTCGCAGTCCACGACCACCGACGCGGTGCCGGCCAGCAGCGCGGCGGCCCGGTCCACGTCGCCGCCGGCCGTGGCCCGTCCGTCGGTGACCAGCACCAGCAGCGGACGCCTGGCGGGGTCGCGCAGCCGTTCCACGCGCAGCACCTCCGCCGCGCGCACCAGCCCCGCCGCCAGCGGCGTGCGCCCTCCGGTGGGCAGGGAGCGCAGCCGGGCCGCGCCCGCCTCCACCGACGAGGTGGGCGGCAGCGCCACCTCCGCGACGGCGCCCCGGAAAGTGATCAGTCCTATCTTGTCCCGCCGCTGGTAGGCGTCGAGGAGCAGGCTGAGCACGGCCGTCTTGACCGCGGTCATCCGCTTGCGCGCCGCCATCGAGCCGCTCGCGTCCACCACGAACAGCACGAGGTTGCCCTCCCTGCCCTCGCGCACCACCTCGCGCAGGTCGTCGCCGCGCAGCGCCAGCCCCGGGCCCTGATGGCCGCGTTCCCGCTGGTGGGGCGCCGCTGCCAGCAGCGTCGCCGGCACATGGAGGTCGCGTACGGGGCCGGGCGGGCGGCGCGCGCCGGCGCTCCGGCCGCGCCGGGTCCGGGACCGCGACCGCCGGCCCACCGCCCCCTCGCCGATCCCCGGCACCTCCAGCAGCGGCACCCGGTACGGCGCGGCCACGCCCGCCACCTGCGCGGCCGCCTGGGAGGCCGCCTGAGGCGCCGCCGCTCGGGAGGCGGCAGCCCCCGTGGCGGGCGACGCGTCCGGAGCGGGGTCTCCGGCCATCGGCGGCGCGTCCGCACCGGCGGCCCCGGACGCCGACGGGTCAGCGGCGGCCGTCCGGCCGTCCGCCGAGGGCTCCGCGCCGGTCGGGTGGTTCCGCGTTCCGGGTCCGGTGCCGTCGCCCGGTGGCGGCGTCCCGCCAGGTCCGCCGGGACCTGAGCCGTCGGGACCTGAGCCGTCGCGGCCGCCGCCGGGCCCGGAGCCGTCGGGGCCGCCGTCCGGGGTGTCGTCGCCCGACGTGCGTTCCAGCAGCTCGTCGAGCAGCGCCTCGTCCAGGCCCGGAGCGTCGAACGGATCGCGCCGCCTGCGATGCGGCAGCGACAGCCGGGCCGCGGCCCGGACGTCCTCGGTCGTCACCGTGTCGCGGCCCTGCCAGGCGGCGTGGGCGATGGCCGCGTTCGCCGTCACCAGGTCGGCACGCAGGCCGTCGACCTCGAAGGCGGCGCACACCGTCGCGATCTGCCGCAGCCGGGCGTCCGGCAACCGCACGCCGGGAACCCGGGACCGGGCGGCGGCGATGCGGGCCGACAACGCCGATTCCGCTGCCGTCCATCGACGCGCGAACGCCGCCGCGTCCGCCTCGAAGGCCAGCCGCCGCCGCACCACCTCGGCGCGCTCCTCCGGGTCGCGGGACGCCCTGACCTCGACCGTCAGCCCGAACCGGTCCAGAAGCTGCGGACGCAGCTCGCCCTCCTCCGGGTTCATGGTGCCCACCAGCAGGAAGCGGGCGGCATGGCGCACCGACACCGACTCGCGCTCGACGTAGCAGGTGCCCAGCGCGGCCGCGTCGAGCAGCAGGTCCACGAGGTGGTCGTGCAGGAGGTTCACCTCGTCCACGTACAGGACGCCGCGGTGGGCGGCCGCCAGCAGCCCCGGCTCGAACGCCTTCACCCCTTCCGTCAGCGCCCGCTCGACGTCGAGCGAGCCGGCCAGCCGGTCCTCCGACGCGCCGACCGGCAGCTCCACCAGGGCGGCCGGCCGTTCCACCCGCCCGGCGCCGGGCTCGTGCGGCCCGTCCGGGCACTCAGGGTCGGGTACGGCGGGGTCGCAGGCGAACCGGCAGCCGGGCACCACGGACACCGTCGGCAACTGGGCCGCCAGCGCCCGCACGATCGTGGACTTCGCCGTTCCCTTCTCCCCGCGGACGAGCACCCCGCCCACCCGGGGCGACACCGCGTTCAGCACCAGCGCCAGCTTCAGGTCGCCGAGCCCGACGACGGCGCTGAACGGATAGGTGACGATCAAGACTCAGCCTTCCGGTTGACGTGGACCACCCGCCAGCCGTCCCGCGCGACGGTCAGCTCGGTGGTGGACAGAGGGGCCAGGTCGAAACGGGCCGCGCGCAGCGGATGCAGCCCCAGGACATGGCCGAGCGCCGCTCTGATGACGCCCGCGTCGCAGACCACGACGGCCCGCGGCTCGTCCCGTACCGAGTCGAGCCAGCCCGCCACCCTGGCGGCGAGCGCGCTCAGTGACTCGCCGCCGTGCGGGGCGGCGTGCGGGTCGGCCAGCCAGCTCGCCAGCGCGTCCGGCTCCGCCAGCGCGACCCGTCCGTACGGCAGGCCCCGCCACCGGCCGCAGTCCGCCTCCGCCAGGGCGGGAGCCTCGCGGGCCGCAAGCCCCATGGCGGCGGCCGTCTGCCGCGCGGCCCTGCAGGGAGCGGCCCATGCCGCCGCCGCCTCGACGGGCCCCGCCGCGGCGGCCCTGGTCAGGCTCGCCGCGTCGGCGTCCTCGTCGGCGGGAAAGCACCCGGCCCGCATCCCCGGTGTCGTGGCATGCCGGACGAACAGCACCTTGCTCAGCTCGGCGCCGCGACCAGCGGGTGAGCCGCCGTACGCCGCTCCGCCCGGTCGCTCGCCCAGCCGAACAGCACGCCGAACGCCGCCCAGAAGACGAGCTGCGTGCCGAGCGAGGCGAGCCGGAACTCCCACAGCAGCGTGGCGGGGAACCCCTCGGGCACCTCATCGACCGCCGGCAGCAACCACCACGCGGCGACGACGGGCACCAGGAACGCGACCGCCGCCGCCGTCCAGCGCGCCCACGGGCCGCCGTCGACGCGGCGGGCCGTCGCCACCGCGATCGCCGTCGCCGCCAGCCCGACGAGGATCATGACCACGTAGAGCAGCGTGCGGCTGTTGATGGTGTCCGGGGCGCCCACCGCAGGCGGGTTGGCCGGATATTTCACGAAGGGCACGAGGATGATCGCGGCGAACGCCGTACCGGCCGCGGCCAGCGCCAGCCGCCCGTCGGAACGCGGGCCGACCCGCCCGCGCAGTCCGGCGAACACCAGGGCGAACACCCCGCCCACGGCCAGCCCGTAGAGCCCGGTGGCCAGGAACAGCCCCGCCTTCTGCACGGGCCTGCCGACCACGGCGTCCTCGCCGTGACTGTGCCCGGCCGCTTCGGCGTGACTGTGCCCGGCCGTCCCGGCGTCCGGATCGGGCGCCTCGGCCTGGGCGGCGGCCTCCTCCAGGGCGATCGCGTGGTCCACGCGAGGTTCACCGAAGGCGAAGGCGAAGGCGCCCGCGATCAGTCCGGCCAGGAGTCCGACGAGCAGACCTCTGGCCAGGAAGGTGCGTACCATGACGGGCCCTCAGTGGCAGGGCACGCCGAGCAGGTGACGCCCGTCGTGCATCAGCTCGTGCAGGAAGGTGCCGGTCTGGGAGATGGCGCCGTTGTCCATCAGAACCAGGTAGGCGACCAGCAGCAGCACGGGTACGGCCAGCAGCAGCCAAGGGCGCAGGCGGGGAAAGGGAATCGTCGACGGGGTGGACAACCCGGTCATGTCAAGCCTCCTCAGGGGTCACGCGTCCCATATCACGAGGTCACGGCTGCCAAGCGACCTGGCTCCCGGGATCTACGTCCCGGATACAGTGGCGCGTCCGCACCGGCATCTCACCGGATTTCCCTTGGACAACCGTGAAATCTACCGGAACGTATCCTTTCCTCACGTTCGCGTCAACATGCGACCGGTGCCCCTGGGCCACCTGCCGCTGCGCGGCGCGCCTTTGCGAAAGGCCCAGAATTTCACCTCGTCGAGTCTGCGGATCTAGCCTGCGTTGGTCATTCGACCGCATATCGACAGCCACGCTGGGCATCGAGCGAATATAGGAGGACCCGGTGCCATGAATGTTGCCCGCGAGGTGCGCGACCGCTATACGGACGCGTTCAACGCCCACGACATGACGGCACTGCTCGGCACTTTCAGCCCGGCCGGAGTGTCCATCAGCCCCGAAGGCGTATCTCAGGGACACAGCGAGCTGGCCTCCTATCTGGAGGAGTTCTGGACGGCGTTCCCCGACGTCCGGGCCGTGATCACGGAGTCCTCCGAGTGTGAGGCCACAACCGTCGACGAGCTTCTCATGGTCGGAACTCACCGAGGCCCATACACCATGCCCGACGGTCAGGTGCTTCACGCGACAGGCCGTCCTGTTCGTTTGCGATGCTGTTATGTCTGCACAGTGGAAGACGGGCTCATCACGAGTTTGCGCCTCTATTTCGATCAACTGGAGTTGCTCACCCAGCTCTCCGACTCGGTGATTCTGCAGCGTCCTTAGCGAATTGCCGGACGCGACGGATCGCCCCCGCCACCGCTCGTCCTGCACCTGGCAGATGTACCCTCAGCAGGGCTCTGGTTGATCTTCGCGGCCGGCCGCACTCTGGCCGCATGACGACGGACACACACGACCTGACCGCCGCTGACACGACCCCGCGATGGGGGCTGCGCGGCTGGCTCGTCCTCATCACGTTGTGCGGCGCGACGTTGATGACCGGGCTGGACTACTCGATCATCACGGTGGCGCTGCCGGAGATCGGCAGGGACCTCGGCTTCTCCTCCGCCTCGGCGCTGCAGTGGGTGGCCACCGCCTGCCTGCTGCCGACGGCCGCGTTGATGCCCCTGTTCGGACGCGCGTCCGACATGGTGGGCAGGCGCCGCTTGTTCGTCATCGGCGTGGCGGCGTTCTCGGTGTTCTCGCTGCTGGCCGGGCTGGCGCCGACCCCGGGGCTGCTGGTGACGGCCCGCGCGGGACAGGGCGTGGCCGCGGCCATGATCGG
Organism: Nonomuraea sp. NPDC004702; assembly: GCF_053601695.1. NCBI lineage: Bacteria > Bacillati > Actinomycetota > Actinomycetes > Streptosporangiales > Streptosporangiaceae > Nonomuraea > Nonomuraea sp. NPDC004702. The sequence continues at coordinate 34,273 of NZ_JBSGCE010000025.1, read as the reverse complement.
CCCGACCGCGCTGGCGCTGATGACCGGCACGTTCCCCGAAGGGCCGCAGCGCACCAGGGCGCTCGGCGTCAACGGCGCCCTGCTGTCGCTGGGCTTCGTCGTCGGGACGATCGGCGGCGGGCTCATCACCAGCGGCCTGAACTGGCGCTGGACGATGCTCATCCTGTTCGGCATCGGCGTCCTGGTCATGACGGGCGCGGTGACGGTCGTGCGGGAGACGGCCGTACGCGGCCGGGCCAGGCTCGACGTGCCCGGCGCGCTGCTGGCGAGCGGCGGCCTGTTCGCCCTGGTCTACGGCATCTCGACCGGCGGGGCGGCGGGCTGGGGCAGCCTGCCGACGCTGGCGACCTTGACGGCGGCGGCCCTGCTGCTGGGCGCGTTCCTGGCCGTCGAGGCGCGGCACGCGGCCCCGCTCGTCCCGCTGCGGCTGCTGCGCCGCAGGACGGTCAAGTGGGGCATGACGGTCGGGCTGGTCACCTTCGGGATGTGCGGCGGCGCGACCCTGCTGCTCAGCATCCACATGCAGGACGTCCTGGGCTACACGCCGCTGCAGACCGGGCTCGGCTTCCTCGGGGAGGGCATCGCGGCCCTGGTCGCGGGCAGCTTCGCGGCCAAGATGATCAGCACGCGGGGGACGGCGGCGACCATCGTCACCGGCCTGACCGTGCAGGCCGCCGGCACCGCCGCCATGGTGTTCCTGCCGGGCCAGGGCGGCCTGGTCCTGCTGCTGGCGACGTCGGCCACGATGGGGTTCGGGCACGTCCTGACGGTGGTGGCCGCCGTCACGACCATTACGTCCGGGCTGGGCGAGGCCGACCAGGGCGTGGCGGGCAGCCTCGCCCAGATGCCCCCCTTCGTCGGCGCCGTCGGCGTGGCGGGGCTCACCGCGATCGCCGCCGTCCGTACGGAAGCGCTCGCCTCGGCCGCCACCGAGGCGTCGGCCACCCTCGGCGGCCTGCACGCCGCCTTCCTGGTGGCCGGCGCGGTGGCGCTGGCCGGCGCCCTCGTCGGCGGCGCCCTCCTGCGCCGCCCGGCTCCGGCCGCGTGACCCGCCCCTGAGGCCCTACGGTGAGACGGCGGCGGCCAGCTCGGCCAGCCGCCGCAGCCGTTCCTCCGACGGTGAACCCGCCTCGGCCTGGAAGACCGTCACGCCCTGCCCTTCGTCGTCGGGCGTGCGCAGGAGCTCGGCGGTGAGGGTCATGACGCCCACCTCCGGATGCCGGTAGCCGCGCGAGATGGAGGCGCAGTTGCTCACCGGGTGCTCGGTCCACATCGCACGGAACTCAGGGCTGAGCGCCAGCAGCTCGTCGACCAGCGCGTTCAGCCCTTCGTCGGTGGGGAAGCGGCTCAGGGAGCCCTCCAGGTAGGCGATGTCGTCGCGGGCCTTCTGCGTCCAGTCGGCGTACAGCCCGCGGGAGAAGTCCAGCTCCAGGAAGTCGAGGCGGACGAAGTTGGGCTTCTCCGCCCCCTCGAAGGGCCAGTGCGGGGCGAGCAGCGCGTGCGCCGGACGGTTCCAGGCCAGGATGTCGCCCCGCCGGCCGACCGCGATCGCGGGCCGGTCGGTGAAGGCGTCCACCATCAGCCTGATGCCGGGACGCAGCTGCTCGGGCTTGGCCCTCGCCCCGGCCCGGGCGGCCCTGGCCAGCCGGTGCAGGTGGGCCAGCTCGTCGTCGTCCAGCCGCAGGACGCGGGCCACGGCGTCCAGGACGTCGTCCGAGACGTTGGGGCTCTGCCCCTGCTCCAGGCGGGTGTAGTAACCGACGCTGACTCCGGCCAGCGGCGCCAGCTCCTCCCTGCGCAGCCCCGCGACGCGCCGATGCCTGACTCCTGAGCTCAGGCCCACGTCCTCGGGACGCAGCCGAGCCCGTCGGGACCGCAGGAACTCGCCAAGTGCAGAAGCGGGATACATAGCACCAAGACTGCCAAACTCCCCACCCGCACAAAGCCACCCGCCGCCCTCGACGGCCGGCCAACGCCGTTGCTGCCGGTGCCGCGCCACGGCTTCCGCACCGCCCGGAGCGGAGCACGCCTGGACCGGCTCACCGCCTTCGCGGACCGCCTGGCCGAACTGCTCACAGGCGTGTCGCTTCGCCTGTCACGAGGCCCGCGTTCCGGAGAATCAGCCCGACGGTCCGGGCCAGGGTGCTGCTCTCGTCGATGATCGTCTCCGTCGCGCCGGGCAGGACGTCCTGTTCGAGGTACCACCGCCGCATGTCGTCGAAGCTGAACTGGGTGCGCTGAGGCCGCGTCCGGTGCCTGGCGAGCGTCTCCTCCAGGGAGACGTCCAGGTAGTAGCCGTGGCTCGTGCCTCGATGGTCGCGGAACAGCGCCTGCAGCATCTCTCCGTAGTGGCTCCGGGCGAGGATGCCTTCCAGGATGACGTGGTAGCCGGCGTTCAGTGCGTGGCGGCACATCACGTCGAGCAGTCCGATGTTCACGCCGCCCGCCTTGTCGCGCTCGCGGAGGATCTCCCGGCGTACGACGTCCTGACCGATGAGGGCCATGCCGCGCTGGTCATACGTTTCCCGCACGGTGCGGGCCACGGTGGACTTGCCGGATCCGGAGTTGCCTCGAATGACGATCAGGACCGTGTTCGGTGAGCCGATGAGCACCGTCCGACAGTACCGGGGGTGCCGCCCGTCCTGCGGCGAGCTTTGAAGGAACGCTCTCACCTGGTCCTCTGGACGGCCGTCGGCGCGGCGCGGCGGGTGGGCGGGGAGTCAGGCGGCGGTCGGGGCTTGGTGTTCGGCGGTCTTCGGCGACGTCCGTGGCCGGGGCAGGACGAGGTAGGTGAGGGCCAGTCCGATCAGGCTCAGTGCCGCGCCCGCCAGGCCGGTCCACCGCAGGGCGCCGGCGGCGACGATCGTGCCGCCGATGACCGAGCCGGCCGCGGCCCCGAGGTTGAAGGCGCCGACGTTGGCGGAGACCGCCAGGTTCGGGGCGGCGCCCGCGTGGTGCAGGATCAGTCCCTGGAGCGGGGCGATGGTCGCGGTGGCCAGCAGGCCGAGCACCAGGACCGCGGCCACCGCGGCAGGCTGCCACACCACGGCGAACGGGACCAGCAGGAGCGTCCCCGCCAACCCGCCGAAGACCCCCCGTACGGTGGCGCTCATCGACTTGTCGGTCAGCCGTCCGGCGGTGAGGTTGCCGATGAAACTGCCCGCGCCGTAGGCGAGCAGCAGACCGGAGACCGCCCCGGCGGAGAAGCCGGAGACGCGGATCAGCAGCGGGGCGATGTAGGTGAACACCGTGGCGACCCCGGAGAAGCCCACCGCGGTGGTGGCGATGGCGAGCATGACCGGCCGGCGCGTCACCACGCGTACCTCGTCACGCAGGCGCGTGGACGGCGCCTCCTGCCGGGGCAGGACGACGGCCAGGAGCATGGCGCCCACCAGGGACAGAACGGTCAGTACGGCGAACGGAGCCCGCCAACCGGCGCTCTCCCCGAGCAGTGCGCCCAGGGGCACCCCGAGGAGCGTGGCCACGGTGAAGCCGGAGGCCACGGTGGCGATGGCCGAGCCCGTCCGCTCGGCCGGGACCACCCGGGTCGCCGTCACCAGCGCCAGAGCCAGGAAGGCGGCGTGGCTGAGCGAGGACACCACGCGGCCTGCCAGGAGCAGGCCGAACGACGGCGCCCCCGCGCTGATCGCGCTGCCCGCCGCGAACAGCAGCATCAGCCCGACGGCGAGCCCCTTGCGCGGCAGCCGCGAGGTCAGCAGGGCCATGAGCGGCCCTCCGGCCACCACTCCGAGCGCATACGCGGTCACCGCCTGTCCGGCGGTTCCCACGGAGACGTCAAGATCAGCTCCGACCTGGGGCAGCAACCCGGCGATCAGGTACTCCGAGGTGCCCACGACGAAGACGCTTGAGCACAATGCCGCGAGCGTCGCGAAACCCTTGTCCATCTTCATGGCGTAGACGCTAAAGTCTCACATCGATATGAGAGTCAAGGCGAGCGGGGTGTCGTCGTGCGCATCGGTGAGCTGTCCCGGCGGACCGGCGTGGCCGTGCACCTGCTGCGCTACTACGGGGAACAGGGGCTGCTCCACCCGCAGCGGCGCCCCAGCGGCTACCGGGAATACGCCGAGGAGGACGTCGCCGTCGTCCGCCGCATCCGCAGCCTGCTGGCCGCCGGCCTGAACACCTCGACGATCATGACGGTCCTGCCGTGCCTGCGGGACGCCGGCGACCGCCTCGTCCCCACCTGCTCTGACCTGGTCGCCGACCTCCACCAGGAGCGCGCCCGCATCGCCCAGGCCATCAGCGACCTCCAGACCTCCATGGACGCGCTCGACGACGTCATCGCCGCGGCCCCGGCCGACGTCACCCGCCGGGCCCTGGCCTCACTCGGCGGCTGAATCGCCTGTCGTGCTGACGCGGCACGTGGAAGATCGTCAGGATGGACGCATGAGTTCATCGCAGCCCTTCGCCGGCCCCGGGTCCGCCCCGGATCACCGCTACCTGCTCGACAACGCCCGGAGGGAGGCGGGCGAGCGGTTCACCTGGCTGGCCGAGTTGTTCGACGGCGTCACGCGGGGGCACTTCGACCGGCTCGGCGTGCAGGCGGGCTGGCGTTGCTGGGAAGTCGGCGCGGGAGGCCCCAGCATCCCCGAGGCGCTCGCCACGGCCGTCGGGCCGACCGGTCACGTGCTGGCCACGGACATCAACCCCACCTGGCTGGACCCGCACGCCGGGTACGAGGTGCTCCGGCACGACGTCGTCGCGGACCCGCCGCCGCAGCCGGGCACGTTCGACCTGGTGCACGCCCGGCTCGTGCTCGTCCACGTGCCCGACCGTGCCCGGGCGCTGGCGACGATGGTGGCGGCGCTGCGCCCCGGCGGCCGGCTGTTGATCGAGGATGCCGACACCGAGCTGCAGCCGCTGGCCTGCCTCGACGAGGCCGGCCCGGCACAGCGGCGCGCCAACCGGCTGCGGCGCGCCGTCCGGGAGTTGCTGACCCGCCGTGGCGCCGACCTGCGCTTCGGCCGGACGCTGCCACGGGAGTTGCGCGCGGCCGGCCTGGTCGACGTCGCGGCGGCCGGCTGCTTCCCGGTCGGCGGGGTGGCCTGCGACCGGCTGGAGGCCGCGACGGTGCGCATGGTCCGCGCCGAGTTGCTCGCCGCCGGGCTGGCCGAGGACGCCGAGATCGACGCGCACCTGGCCGCCGTCGAGGCCGGCGAGCTCGACCTCACCCTCGCGCCGCTGATCTCGGCATGGGGACGCCGCCCGGAACAGCCCGCGGCGCCCGGACCGCGCTGAGCCGCAGGCCGGTGAACACGCCGCAGGCCGGGACGGTGGACGACGCCGCTGACGTGCTCTCCTCCCGGCGGCTCCCCGGTGGTCGTCAGGCGAGGACCGGAAAGTTGCCGCGGAAGATGCCGCGGGGGTCGCGGGACCGCTTGACGTCCCGGAGGCGGGCCAGGTCGTCCGGGGCGAAGGCGGCGGCGGCGCGCTCGCCCGGTGCCAGGAAGGTGAACGGCTTGCGCCCCGACGTGCAGCGCACCAGCGCCCCCGTCCCCGCGGCGCCGAGGGCGAACGCCACGCCGCCGAGGCGGTCGCCCTGGCCAGACGGACGGGTGACACGCCGCTCCTGGCCCGCACGATGAACAACTACCTGCTCGCCGCGTTCCGCCCCGGCGGCAACGCCGCGCGGCGGGCCATGGCCGAGGAGCTGGCGGCCCTGCCCGGCCTGCCGGTGAGCGGCGAGGTGCTGGCTCGGGTCTCCCTCATGTCCTGCCTGCTGCGCGACGGCGACCTGCCCGGCTGGGACCGCGAGCTGGCCCGCTGCGAGGCGCTGCTGGCCGGATCGCCGCGCCCGGAGCTGGAGTCGATGGTGCGCATCGCCCAGCCCCCCGTGCCACCCTCGACGGCCGGTGGGAGGAGGCCGAGAACCTGCTCGCCCGGTACGGCGACATGCGGTTCGCCCCGGCCATGTGGGGCCGCCGGTTCCACCGGCTGGTGACCACGTTCACCTGCCGGCGCGGCCAGGGGCGGGTGGCCGAGATCCTGGAGGAGCTGGTGGCCGCCGCGGAGGAACCGCGGTTCGTGCCGCTGCGGCCCGTCGCCGTGCTCGCCGCCGTCGAGTCCGGCCGCGTCGAGCTGGCGCACGAGCTGGTGGCGCGCTGGGGGACCGACGTCCCCGCCGACTGGGTGGCCGACTTCCTCGTGCCCGTCTGGGGCCTGGTCGCCGCCCCGCCTGGGCGTGCCCGATCCGCGTGCGCTCTACGACCGGCTGCTTCCGTACGCCGACCTGCTGGTGGTGGCCGGCATGGGCACCGCCTGCCGGGGGTCCGCCCATCTCGTGCTGGCCGAGCTGGCCCGCCGCCTCGGCGACGAGGACGCCGCCCGCGCCCACGCCGCCGCCGCGCGGCCGGCACCGGCGGGCGGCCGGCGGATCTCGCGCGGGACCACGCCGAGCAGCCGGTCGGCGCTCAGGTAGCCCGCCCGGCGCGAGTCGTGGGAGCGCGCCGCGGCGCCGCCCGCACGCCGGCGTGCGCCGTCCGTCTCAGCGAATTCTCAGTGCTTTCTCAACGCTCTGGCCTGCTCCCTGACCTGCTCCGCGCGGGCGTCGCCGAGCTGGTCGAACCACTCCGCCGCGCGCTTCCACGCGTCGAGCGCCGCCTCGGCCTCACCGGCCAGCGCGTGCGTCTCGCCCAGCCTGACCAGCGTCTCCGCCGCGGGATACAGGTCGTCGCAGCTCCGCAGCAACTCCGCGGCGCGTTCGTAGCAGGCCACCGCCTCGGCGTGCTGGCCCATGGCGTCCAGGACGTAGGCGACGCTGTCCCAGGCGTGCCCCTCGCCCTGCGGGTATCCGAAGCCGGCCAGCAGGCGCTGCGCCCGGCGGCAGTCGGCCAGCGCCTGCTCGTACTCGCCGCGCTGGGCGCGCCACCAGCCCGCGTTGTTCAGCGCCCGCGCCTCGCCGACGACGTCGCCGCCCTGCCTGAACAGCTCCATCGCCCGTACGGCGTGTCCCAGCTCCCGCCCCGGCCCGATCCGGCTCAGCGGGACGGTCAGACCCAGGTGGACGTGCGCCTCAAGGACCGGCTCGGTGAACCGGCGGTGCAGCTCCAGCGCCCGCTCGTAGTGCGCCACCGCCTCCCGGTCGTGTCCCAGCTTGACGTGGGCGCGGGCCATGGCGTTGTGGCAGCGCGCCGCGGCCAGCCCCTCGTCGAGACGCTCGGCCGCCGACAGCGCCACCGCCTGGACGCCGAGGATCTCGGCCCACGGGCCGCGCCGCTGCATGAACTCCGTGAACGCCCAGGCGAGCTGCCAGGCGTGCCGGTCCAGCCCGGCGCCGGTGGCCTCGGCGAGCAGCGCGGGCAGGGGCAGCGACTCCGCGGCGAACCAGCGCAGCGCCTGCGCCGCGCCGGCGAAGCGCTGCACCACGACGCCCGCGACCGGCGGTGGCGGGTGCAGCCGCTCCCGGTGGGGATAGCAGACCTCGCTCGCGGCCAGGGCGGTGTGCACGTAGTGGTCGAGGAGGCGGTGCGTCGCCGCCCGGCGCACCTCCTGGTCGTCGGTCGCGCGGCCCTGCTCGGCCGCGTAGACCCGGAGCAGGTCGTGCAGGCGTACGCGGCCTTCCGCGCGCAGCTCCACCAGGTTGGCGTGGTCGAGCCGGTCGACCGTCTCCCGCGCGCGGTCGACCGGCAGCCCGGCCAGGCTCGCCACCGCCGCGAGCGGCAGGTGCACGCCCGATTCGCGGCCGAGCAGCCGGAAGAGGCGGGCGGCCGGTTCCGGCAGGTCGTGGTAGGAACGTCCGAGCACCTGACGCAGGTCGATGGCCGGATCGGCGTGGACGAACGGCTCCAGCCCCGGACGCGCCAGATCGGCGGCGGCATCGGCCAGCGACAGCTCCGTCCTGCGGGACAGGCGCGCCGCGACGATCGCCAGCGCCAGCGGCAGGTGGCCGCATCGGCGCACGATCCGCGCGGCGGCCTCGGGCTCGGCCGACAGGCGTGCCGCGCCCAGCCGCGCCGACAGCAGCCCGCGGGCGTCGCCGTCCGGCAGGACGTCCAGGCGCAGCAGCGACGCGCCCGCGGTCACCGACAGGCCGGACAGGTCGGAGCGGGTGGTGATCAGCGTCAGGCAGCCCGGCGCGCCGGCCAGCAGGGGACGCACCTGGGCCGCGTCGCGGGCGTCGTCCAGGACGACCAGCACCCGGCGGCCGGACAGCAGGCTGCGGAACAGCCCGATCTGCGCGTCGAGGCTCGCGGGCACCCGTCCCTCCGGCACGCCGAGGGAGCCGAGGAAGCGGGGGAGCACCGCGGCGGCGTCACTCGCGTCGAGGTCCGCGTGCAGCTGGCCGTCGGGGTAGCGCTCCCGGCGCAGGTGTGCCCAGCGCAGGGCCAGCGACGACTTGCCCACCCCCGGAGGGCCGTGGATCACGCGGACGGGGGCCCGCTCGCCGTCCAGCCGCTCCAGCTCGGCGGCCCGGCCGACGAAGCAGCCGAGGTCGAGCGGGAGCTGGGCGGGCGCCACGGGCTCGGCGGCGCGGGCGCCCCGATCGGGATGGAGCATCCGCTGGTGGACGCGGTGCAGTTCGGGCCCCGGATCGACGCCCAGCTCCTCGGCCAGGAGGGCGCGCACGTCCGCGAAGCGGGTCAGCGCCTCGGCGGTCCTGCCCCACTCGTGCAGCGCCTCGATCAGCGCCGCCGCCACCGGCTCGTCCAGCGGGTACTCCTCGGCCAGCGGCGACAGCGCCGCCACCGCCGCTCCCGGATCGGCGCGGGTCACGGCGCGCGCCCAGCGCAGGCGGACCTCCTTGTGCTCGTCACGAAGGGCGCGGCGCGCCCGCTCCGCCCACTCGCCCGGCAGCCCCATGAGCGGCTCGCCGCGCCACAGCCCGAGCGCCTCGCCCAGCAGGGCCTCCGGCTCCGGGACGGACGCCGCCCGCTCGGCCAGGCCGCGGAACCGGACGAGATCCACCGCCGTCTCCTCCACGTCGAGCAGGTAGCCGCCGAGCCGGCGCAGCACGTCGCCGTCGTCGCCCAGCACGTCGTGGCGGAGCTGCGTGATGATCGTGTAGAGGGTCCTCCTGGCGCCGTCGGGCACCTGCTCGCCCCAGATCCTCTCCTGCAGCGCCTCGACGGGGACGACCCGGCCCACCTCCCACGCCAGGGCGGCCAGTGCGAGCGCGACCTGCGGAGGCCGTACCTGGCGGATCCGTGCCTCGCGTTCCAGTTCCACCGGCCCAAGCAACCGAATCAGCATGATCTTCGAGGGTAGTCATGGAGACGGCATTGAGAAATCGCCGAGCCGACGGACGCACAATCCAACGCCGTCCTGTTCCGGTAGCCTCATCGGCGCCTGGCCAAGGTGATCAAGAAAAGGGGCTGGTGAAGTACGTGATGTGCGAGCCGCAGCATGGCGAGGTCGAAGAGGTCGACGCGACGGAGACGGACGAACCCGAGAGCGGAGGGACGATTTCGATTCTGTCCCGCATCGATTACCGCATCGAGGATTTTGACCGGCTTCTCGAAGAAGGGCGCAAGTCCTACCGGCGTATACAGCCTGACGCGAGCCCGGAAGAAGTGAACGACGCCGTACCGGACCTGCAGAGTGCCATTTACGAGATCATGCACGCGAACGAGGATCGCATCCCCTTCCCCTTCCCTGCCGGGGTGCCGATCGCGGGCATCACGTGGTTTCTGGAAGTGGACGAGGCGCTGGGGAAAGACGTGGACAGATCGCCCGAGCAGCCCTTCGGCATCGCCTGCACCATGGAAGACGCCGATCTCATCCATCAACATCGCGACATTTATTACCTGACGGCAGAGGCGCTGGAGTCACCGAGAGAGCCCCACCTCCACTCCGGAGAATAAGTCCGGACGCGCCGCCTGCCGACCGGCCTCCGGCAGGAGGCGCCCCCGGACGCCCCCGAAGGGGGACGCCGGCTACCGCCGAAGTTGCAGGCGGACGAACCGCCGTACAGCGGTTGATAGACGAAAAATCTCTATTTTTCGCCGTATTTCACGAGTTCAGGGCCGTTGGTAGCGTCAGCCGCGCAACACGGAGTGATCCTCAGCGAGGAGGCCGGTGTGGTCGTGCGATGGTTGTCAGCGCTCATCCTGGTCTTCTCCGGGGTCCTCGTGGTGACGGGGGCGCCCCCGGCCGCCGCCGCGTCGGTCCAGCCGGGACCGGGCCAGTTCTACGGGGTCCGGGCCCGGGTGCTGAGCAACGTGTCGATCGCGGCGGGGGCCACCACCACGGTCAAGGTGGCGGGCGTGGGCGCGGTGCCCGCGAGCGGGGTCGCGAGCGTCGCGGTGAACTTCGCGGCCAAGGGCGCGAGCGCGGCGGGCGGCCTCATCGTCTTCCCCTCCGACCTGGCCGCGGCGCCCGCGGTGACGGGCACCCGCTACCGGTCCGGCGTGTGGGACGACCAGCTCGTGACGGTCAAGCTCGGCCCGGACGGCGCGCTCAAGGTCAAGAACACCGGCACGGCCGCCGTCAGCGTCTACGCCGACGTGCACGGGTACTACACCGCGACGGCCGCCGCCACGGCGGGAGCCCGGTACGTGCCGCTGAACACCGGCCGGGTCATCGGCAACCAGACCGTCGCGGCCAACTCGACCGCCACGTTCGCGGTGGCGGGGGTGGGCGGCGTGCCGGCCTCCGGGGTGGCGTACGTGGCGCTGACGTTCGCGGTGAAGAGCACCGGGTCCGGCAAGATGATCGCCTACCCGTCCGGCGGCACGCTGCCCGTCGGGTCGAACATCGACTACCGGCCCTCCTACTTCCAGTCGAACCTGGTCATCGCCGCCCTCGGGGCGGACGGCAAGATCGCCGTCAACAACAACGGGGCCGCCGCGCTGACGGTGTACGCCGACGTGGCGGGCTACTTCGCGACGCCCGCCGCCACGGTCGCCTCCTCGATCTTGGCGCCCGTCGCCCCGTCACGGACCCTCACCTCCGTGACGGTGGCGGCGGGCGCCTCGTACACCGTCGCCCCGCTGGGCAAGGGCGGCGTGCCGGCCTCCGGGGTGAGCGCGGTCGGCGTGAACATCACCGCCAAGGGCACGGCGAACGGCCTGCTGCGCGTCCACCCCACGGGCCAGGCGAGCATCCCGGGCGGCGGCTCGATCGCGTACCAGCCGAACGACTTCTGGTCGAGCCTGGTGCCGGTCAAGGTGGGCACCGGCGGCACGTTCGTGATCCTGAACACCGGCACCGCGAGCGTCAGCGTGACCGTCGACACCTTCGACTACTACAGGTCGGCGTCCGTGCCGTCCGCCCCGGCCGGAGTCTCCGCGACGGCGGGTGACACGTCGGCGACCGTCTCCTGGCAGCGTCCCGCGGACGGCGGCGCGCCGATCACCGGGTACACGGTCACCGCCGGCCCCGGCGGCAGGACCGCGACGGTCTCCGGCGACCTGTTGACGGCCACGGTCACCGGCCTGACCAACGGCACCGCGTACACCTTCACCGTGACCGCCGCCAACGCGGTGGGCGGGTCGGCCAAGTCGGCGGCGTCCGCGCCGGTGACGCCGGCCGGGGCGGTCACCCGTCCCTCGCCGCCGCTCGGGGTGTCCGCGACGCCGGGCGACCGTACGGCCAAGGTCACCTGGCGCGCGCCCGCCTCCGACGGCGGCTCGGCGATCACCGGGTACGTCGTGACGGCCGCCCCCGGCGGCGCGACCGCGACCGTCGCCGGCGACCAGTTACAGGCCACGGTCACCGGCCTGACCAACGGCACCGCGTACACCTTCACCGTCACGGCCGCCAACGCGAACGGGGTGTCCGACGCCTCCGCGCCCGGCGACCCGGTCACGCCCGGCGTCCCGGGCAGGCCCGGCCGCCCGTTCGTCACCGGCGTGTACGGCAGGGACGGCGCGGTGCGCGTCACCTGGGCGCCGCCCGAGACCGGCGCCGCGGGCGTGACCGGCTACGTCGTGACGGCGGCCCCCGGCGGCGCCACCGTGAACACGACGGCCACGGAGGCCACGGTCACCGGCCTGACCAACGGCACCGACTACTCCTTCACCGTCACCGCGGTCGGCGCGGCGGGCGCGGGAGACCCGTCGCCGCCCTCGGACGCGGTGCGCCCGGCGCCCGCCGAGGTGCCCATGTCCCCGCCCGCGCTGCTGGTGACCCCCCTCGACCAGCGCGTGGACGTGCAGTGGGCGCCCGCGGTGGACGGCGGCTCGCCGATCACCGGGTACACGGTGACCGTCCAGCCCGGCGGCCGGACCGTCGACACTCCGCCCGACACGACGGTCACCTCGGTGACCGGGCTGGCCAACGGCACCGCGTACACGGTCTCGGTCGTCGCCAGGAACGCGGTGGGCGCGAGCGCGCCGAGCACCGCGGCGGCGGTCACCCCGGCGGCCAGCCGGCCGCCCGGCGCGCCGACGCACCTGCGGGCCGGGCTCCCGGCCTCCGGCAGCGTCCAGGTCACCTGGGACGCGCCCGCCGACGTCGGCACCGGCCCCGTCACCGGCTACACGGTGACGGCCAGCCCCGGCGGAAAGACCGCGACGGTCACCGCCACCACCGCCACGATCTCGGGACTGGACCCGGCCACGGCCTACACCTTCACCGTGCGCGCCACCAACGCCGCGGGCACCGGCACGGCCAGCGCCCCGACCGAGGCGATCACGCCGAAGCTCACGGTCAAGAGCGAGCCGCGGGTGCTGTCCCCGCAGGCGGCGGCCACGTTGCGGGCCGTACGGGGGCGGGCCCTGGAGTTCGAGAACCCGCCGGCCGAGGTCACCGGGCTCACCGCGGGCACGCTGCTCGTCATCGGCCAGACCGGACGCACCCCCGAAGGCTTCTTCGGCAAGGTGTCCGGCACCGCGCTGCAGAACGGGCGGTTCGTCGTCTGGACCACGGCCGCCTCGCTGAGCGACGCCTTCACCGACGCCAACTTCGCCACCGACGGCCGCGTGGACACCGGCGACCAGGTGGAGTTCGTGCCGTCGGTGCCGGGGGCGCGGCTCGTCAAACCCGTCGAGAACACCAGTAACCGGGCGGCCGGGCCGCGGATCGGCCTGCGGGACGGGAACCTGGTCATCGAGTTCGAGGAGTCGTTCGAGCAGAAGGGCCGCTCGGTCACGAAGGTCGAGGGCTGGGCGGTGATCGACCAGGACACCAAGATGGGCGCCAGCACCGACTCCGCCGGCCGCGGCGTGGACATCAGCAACACCACGAAGATCAGCTCCGAGGTGCGGGTGAAGCAGGGCCTCGGGTTCGAGTTCAAGAAGCGGACGCACCTCGGGCACGTCAACGGGCCGTGCTTCTCGTTCATGGTGGGCAAGGTGCCGGTCGTGGTGTGCGTGCGCTTCTCGGTCGCGCTGTCGGTCGAGGCGTCCGCCTCGGTCGGGCTGAGCTTCGCCGTCCACTGGGACAAGCAGTTCGGCACGCGCTGCCACACCAGCAAGAGCGGCACGTCCTGCACCCCGAACGACGGCGGCCCCGGCTTCTACAGCGACGGCGGCGTCGGGGCCTACGGCGACGGCACGTTCACCACCGCCATCTCCACCGACGTCGAGCTCCTGCTGTACGGCGTGGTGGGCCCCGCCCTGGTGGTGGACGTGCCGGGCGCGCAGCTCAAGGCCGACACCACGCAGAACCCGTGGTGGGAACTGCGGGTGCTGGCCCGGCTCGGGGCCGCCATCGACCTGGGGGCGATCGGCAAGGACTACTCGGTCTGGCGCAAGGACGACATCATCAGCTCGTTCTGGACGGTCACCCACGCCCCGGGCGCGTTCCAGGGCATTAAGGTCACCCCCCAGCGCGGCAAGGTGGGACCGGGCCAGAACTACCAGTTCAAGGTCACCGTCTCCGGCTACCCCGACGACGTCGTCACCCAGTGGAAGCTGATCAGCGGCCCCGGCACGCTCACCGCGGACGGCCTGTTCAACTCCTCGCAGGAGGGCCTGGCCGAGGTCGAGGTGACCAGCCCGGCGACCGGCGGGCACCCGCAGCTGCAGGCCCGCGGCGGAGTCGAGGTCGGCGCGCAGTACGGCACACCAGGCCCGCCCAAGCTCGACACCTACACCGCGCCGACGCTGCGCGGGGCCACCGTGAGCTGGTCGCCGCCGGCCGACACCGGCACGAGCGACATCTCCGGCTACGTGGTGACCGCGACGGCCGAGGACGGCAGCCAGACCGCGCGTGCGTACGCCTACGGCGGCGACGCGACGCACCAGCTCGTCCAGGGGCTCACGCCCGGGGTGACGTACAGCGTCACCGTGATCGCGCAGAACGCCCAGGGCAGCGGCGAGCCGTCAGCGCCGCTGAAGCTGACACCGACGGACGTGATCTTCTTCGGCCCGCCCTCCACGCTTGGCGCGGACCTCGCGGGCAGCACCGAGACGCAGGGCCGGCCCGACTCCTCCGGCACGGCCGGCGGCGCCACCGGCGCCGCGGCCTCCGGCGACGGCCGCTACATCTTCTTCATGACCAAGGCGCGCAGCAACCTCATGCCGGACGACCGGCGCGCGCCCTCCAGCACGGCGCCGTTCATCCTGCGCAAGGACACGCAGGGCGGCGGCACGCAGGTGGTGTCGATGGGCGCCGACGGCGTCACCCCGGTCACCGGTTTCGTCGGTGGCCCGCTGGCCAGCCGGTACGGCAACGTGGTCGCCTTCACCTCGCTGGAGTGGACCGGCGTGCTGACCCCGAGGTCGGTCGTGCACGACATCGCCGCCAGGACCTCCTGGACGCTGGAGGAGTACGGCTACGTCTCCGCCGTCAGCGACGACGGGCACGCGGTCGTCTACTGGAAGAAGCTGGACGTGAACTCGGGATCCTCCCGGTGGAACCTCTACCGGCAGGTCAAGGGCGGCGCGGCGCAGAAGCTGACCTCGTGCGACTCCCAGACCGACGGCGACTGCCCGACCTCGACGGGCGAGGGCGTCCTGTCCGGCGACGGCAACCGGGTGACCTGGTCCACCTACGACGCCACCGCCCAGAAGTACCGCACCTGGCTGTACGACGCCACCGCCGGCGGCACGACGGAGATCTTCCCGGGCACCGACGTCGGCGACCCGATCATCTCCGGCGACGGGCAGGTGGTGGCCCTGCGGTTCACCGCGCATCCGTCCCAGACCTCGTGCCTGATGGTCGCCAGGATCGGCGGCGCCACGCCGGGCGCGGGCAACTGCCTGGTCCCCGAGGACGCCAACGGCCACGGCAGGGCGCTGTTCCTCAGCCAGAAGGGCACCGCGCTGGCCTACGAGTACACCGACGACGACTCGGTGCGCAGCCTGCGCAGCTACCGGGGCGGCGTCACCCATCTGGCGGGCGGCGCGCCGGGGCAGTCGTGGCCGGTGACGGCGTTCATCACCGACGACGACCAGCGCCTGATCTACACCCTCGGCTACGACGGCGGCACGGCCACGGCCGACACCGTCGTCGCCCACGAGGTGCCGGGCGTGTGGTGGGACTTCACCACGGGCGGGATGCCCGGTGGCACCCCGGCAAGCGCCGCAGCGCCCGACCGGCGGGCGCCAGCCCGTGACCTGCGGGTACGCATGCCGGACAAGCCGGTCACACTCGGCTCGACGGACCCACGGGGAACTGTCGCCGACAGTTCCCCGATCCCCCACCTGCGTCAATCGCCGCGGACCCGGTTCGGTTCGTCATGACGAGCCGGCGGGCCGGGCGCCCCGGTCAACCGCCCGGCAACGTCGCCGGGCACCGCATCGCCCGTGCCGACGACGGCCCTGTGCCTGAGCGGTGGCTGATCAGGCAGTGGCCCGACGACGAGAGCGAGCCGATCAGTCCGAAGACGTCAGAGGCTCAAACCGTCACGCCGCAACAGCCACCGACAGACCTGACGAAGCACCATCAGGCGCGCTCGGGCCAGACAGGGCCCTCGTCGGTCCACACGACACCCTTGTTGCGGCAGAGACAGAAGGGGTGGCCGACGGGGTCGGTGTAGACACGCCACCCGTAGCCGTTGGGGCCGATGAAGTCCTGCTGCAGGGACGCGCCGAGGGCCAGGACGCGGCTCTGTTCGGCCTCGATGTCGTCGACTTCGAAGTCGAGGTGGAACTGCTTGGGGTGCTCGCCGTCGGGCCACTGCGGGGCGCGGTAGTCCTCCACCGGGTAGAAGGCCAGCTCGATCTCGCCGAACCGGATGCCGGCCCAGTTCTCGTGGCTGCCCTCCCTGATCGGGCGACCCGTCACCGCGGAGTAGAAGGCCGCCAGTTTCATCGCATCCGGGCAGTCGATGATGAAGTCGGTGAGTCGCAGCATCCCGCGATCCTGCCACAAGATCTGATCCGCCGGGACTTCGAGACAGGCCCGCAAGCCGATCCGCCGGCGCTGGCGGCGGGCATCCCGTTCTTGCCGATGATGCTGCTCAGCGCCATTCTGGCCCAGTCCTCCGCGCAGCGCTCGCGTTGTCGGCGGCCCCTGCGGCCGCCGACCGCAGTGCCTGGTGACGTGACCCCGCGGCCGGGTTGTGGTCATTGCGAGGCAGGTGCCACCGCGCCGGACGTCAGGGCCGCCTGCACGATGCGGAGCGCTTCGGCCGCGTCGAGGCCGACGCTGGCGATCACGGCGGCGTAGTCGGCGGCGGCCCGGCGCGCCCGTTCCCGGCCTTCCTCACCGGCGGCCGACACGAACGAGCCCGCCCGCCCGCGCGTCTCGATCAGCCCCGCCTCCTCCAGCTCCCGGTACGCCCGGCCGACCGTGTTGACGGCCAGGCCGAGGTCGGCCGCCAGATGGCGGATGGTCGGCAGCCGGGCGCCCACGGCCAGCGTACGGTTCTGGATCTGCCGGGCGAGCTGGGCCCGCAACTGCTCGAACGGCGGGACCGGCGAGCCCGCATCGATGACGATCATCGCAGGCCCACCGCGCGCCGCGCCGTGGCCGCGTACGACGGCGTCCTGACATGGACGGCGACCAGGGCGAGCACCCCCAGCACCAGGAAGCCCACCGAGGCGGCGCTCCACCACCCGGGCGCGAACCCGGACAACAGCACCACCGGCAGCGTCCACAACACAGGCGGCGCGGAGCTCTCGCGCGCGTCCTCGATCCGCATGACGACGTCGGCCGTCAGTGAGACCTCGTCCTCGGCCACGACGGGCCGGGCCAGCATCTCGCGCAGCTGCAGGACGGCGCCGAGGGCGACCCCGGTCACGGCGACCAGCAGCACGACGGCGGCATGCCGGGCGGTGCCCTCGGTGACGACCAGCGCGCTCACCCCCAGCGCGAACGCGCAGGCGAAGGTGGCGCCCGCCATGACGGCGTAGGGCCGTCCGAGCAGGGCGGCCCAGCCGAGCCGCACCGGATGGGTCACCCGTCGCGGCAGCGCGGCCCCGGCACGCCGGTCGACGCGCCGCACCCAGGCGTCCAGCAGGGCCTGGGTCAGCAGCAGCGCGACGATCGACCCGCTCAGCGCCGGCATCGGCGCCAGCCGATTCGGCCCGGACCCGCCGGAGGCTCCTGGCAGGGCGGCGACCTGCGCCAGGGAGGCCGCGATGATCAGCACGGCCAGAAGGACGCTGCCCAGCAGCCGCACCCGCCGCCGCACCGCCAGGCGCGTGGCCAGCAATGGCGTCGGCGGGCCGTCGCCCAGGCCGTGCCTCCGCAGCCAGGCCTCGGCGGAGCGGACGTCGGCCGACGGCGGTCCGGCCTCGGACATGGAAGCGTTCGTCATGCCTCCTCCTTTTGTCGCAAGCTTTGTAGCAACATCGTGCGTCATACCTTGCGACAAAGTCAACGCCCGGGCCCTTCGTCTCCCATCCGGACGCGCGTGCTCTGCCGTCAGGGTGGCCGACGGCGTTGTTCGGCCGCACCGTGCAGCGCCGCATCCACGCCGTCATGCGCGACCTGAACGCCGTGACCCGCTTCCAGGCGGGTCTGGAGGCCCGGGAACGCGGCTGGATCCAGCTCCGCGCGCGACCCGGCGACCCAGCGGCCAGGCGTCCGGGCGTTCGGGGCGTCCGAGCAGCATGACGAGCAACCGGACGGCCGAGACCGCGCCCGTGGCCGCGCTGAACAGGGTGAACCAGAACCAGAAGGAGCGCCAGGCGGCCGGGATCGGCAGGAGCGCCGCGACCACGATCGGCAGGCCGAGCACCAGCAGGCGCAGCCGGCGCTCGTCCTTGAGCCGGTGGCCGGACGCCGCCGCCGGGCGCAGGCCGCCGACGATCGCCAGACGCCAGGCGCGCAGCGCGGTGACATGG
This sequence comes from Nonomuraea sp. NPDC004702, assembly GCF_053601695.1. Lineage (NCBI taxonomy): Bacteria > Bacillati > Actinomycetota > Actinomycetes > Streptosporangiales > Streptosporangiaceae > Nonomuraea > Nonomuraea sp. NPDC004702. The sequence continues at coordinate 16,136 of NZ_JBSGCE010000025.1, read as the reverse complement.
ACCGCGACGACCATCGCGAGCCCCGCCAGCTGCGCCCATTCGAACGCGTCAGTGTCGGTCGGCGAGCCGTACAGCACGGCGGTCGAGATGAACGGCACCGTGCTGAGCGCCTCGACTGCGATCACCCGGGTCGCCGGCCTCTCGCGGAACAGGGGAGAGGCTGTTATGTTCATCATCTCAACTATCGTAGATTATTCGATAGATTCAGTCACGATCCTTTGGGAAGTCCATGAGAGTGCTCGCCCTCGGTGACCCCGGAGCGGTGGCGCGGGTCGCGGTGCGCGTGGCGGCCGGTCTGCGCGGGGTCCGGGAGATCGTCGTCGCCGACCACGACCTCGACGCGGCCCGCGCCCTGGCCGGGGAGCTGAAGGGGGTCCCGGCCCGGCTCGGCGTCCGCGACGTCGCCGGCGGACGTGCCCTGGCGGCCGCGCTGGCCGAGGCCGACGTCGTCCTCAACACGCTCGGCCCGCACCACCGGCCGGGGCCGCCGGTGCTGCGGGCCGCGATCGCCGCCCGTACCCATTACCTGGACGTCTGCGACGACTGGGAGGCCACGTCGGAGATGCTCGGCCTCGACGCCGAAGCCCGCGCGGCGGGCGTGCGCGCGGTGATCGGCATGGGCGCCAGCCCGGGGATCAGCAACCTGCTCGCGGCCAGGGCGGCGGCCCGCCTGGACACCGTGACCGACCTCTACACCGCCTGGCCCGTCGACGTGCCCGGCTCCGACGCCGGCCGGGCCGGCCTGAGCGGGTCCGACGGTCGCCCGATCCCCGCCGTGGTGCACTGGATGCGGCACGTCAGCGGCACGATCGCGGAGATCGGCGGCGGCCGCCCGGTACGCCGGCCACCCCTGCGGCCGGTCGGGCTCGCGCTGCCGGGCGGCCGCGAGGGCACCGCGTACACCGTGGGCCACCCCGAGCCGGTGACCTTGGCCCGCAGCTACCGGGTGGCGGGGGAGTCGGCCGGTCTCATGGTCGTCACCCCCGGGACCGCGGCCTATCTGGACGTGCTGCGCCGCGACATCGACCGGGGCAGGCTCACGCCCGCGACGGCCGCCGCCGAGCTGACCCGGCCCACCATGTGGCGGGCGCTGCGCGCCGCCGTACGGGCCTTCGGCTTCAAGGGGCCCGGCTCGCTGCCCGCGTTCTTCGCCGTCGCCACAGGGGTGGCGGACGGGCGGCCGGCGACCGTCCTGGCCCATCTGACGGGTACGTCGCCGCTGCTCCAGGGCATGGCCGAGGCCACGGGCGTGCCGGCCGCGCTGGGCCTCGCGCAGCTGATCGACGATCCCGGGGCGCGGCCCGGCGTCCACCCGCCGGAGGCGGCGATCGACCACGAGCGGTTCTTCGCCGACCTGGCCCGGTGGACCGGCGGCTCGGTGCGGGTCGCCGTGGAGACGGCGTGACGGCGTGACGGCGTGACGGCCCGTCAGGCGCCCGCGGCCAGACGGCTCAGGCCGCCGTAGAGGCCGAACAGGCGGACGGCGCCGGCGTCCTTGCCCGTCTGCTCCTCCAGCAGCGACCAGCAGCGCGCGGCCAGCGCCCGGGCCCGGGCGCCGGGCCAGGGCCGGGGCAGCAGCTCGGGGGGAAGCAGCGGGTCGGCCTCCATCGCGCGGGTGAACTCCGCGGCCAGCTCCACCGCGATGGTCAGCCGCCGCGGCTCGGACGACCCGGGCTTGCCCGACGGCTCGGCGTGCTCCTGGAGGAACCGGAGCCGGGGCTCGGCCACCGCGGCGAGCCGCTCGTAACGCTCGGCGATCTCGCCCAGCGGCCACATGGCCCGGGCGAGCGCGACGGGATCGCTCTCCTCGCCCCGGCGCAGGTCCCGGGTGGTCAGGAAGGTGACGTGGCCGAGGACGTCCAGGCGGCGGGCGTGCTCCTCGACGTAGGGCTCCCACGGATTGGCGCTGACGTACAGGCCGCCGTGGACGGGGGCGCCGCCCAGCAGGGTGAGCGCGGCGCGCAGCGCGTCGCGCGCGGGCCGGGCGCTCTCCGGGACGGTGAAGGCGACGAGATGCCAGGCGCCGTCCCAGGGGGCGAGCCCGGCGTCCTGGCGGTAGGCGTGGGTGACGAACTCGACGTCGAGGCCCATCGCGCGTCCGGTGCTGCCGGTGGCGCGCAGGATCGCCTTGCGCCCCCGCCCTTCCTGGACGAACCGCCCCTCGGCGACCAGCCGTTTGATGCACAGGCGCACCTGCTGGTCGTTCATGTCCAGCAGGTTGGCGGTGGCGTAGAGCTCGCCGGCGTCGACCGTGAGATCGGTGCGGACGAGCGCCTCGACGAGCATCCGGGTGGGGACATGGACGTCCATGCCGACTATCGTATCGAGTCCGATCGTTATGCGCCGATGACCTGGGCCACCGCGTCCAGCAGGGCGCGGTGACGGAGGTCGGCCAGGGCGTCGGCGGGCATCGTCCGCGGCAGGAAGGCCAGGGCGAGACCCCGGCGTGGATCGCCGAGGCCGAGGGCGCCGCCGATGCCCGGATGGCCGCAGGCCGTGGGCGACCCCAGACGCCAGGCGCGGCTGGGCAGCGCGAACCCGCACCCGAAGGCCGACGGCACGCCGAGCACCCGGTCGCGCCCGGCGGCGCGCGGCCGGACGGCCGCCCGCCAGGTCCGCGCGCCGATGAGCGGGGGCTCGTCGCCGGGCGCGGATCCGGCGCCGGGCAGCAGCAGCGCGTAGAGCCGGGCCAGGGAGCGGGCCGTGGCCACGGCGTTGGCGGCCGGCAGGTGGGCGGCGAGGGTCTCCGGGCGGGCCACCCACCGGTCGGGCGGCTCGGTGAGCGCACCCCCCACCGTCATCGCCGCCCACAAGGGCGTCCCGGGCCGGGCGAAGACCGCGGTGGTCATCCGGACCAGGAACGGGACGTGCGTGGCGGCGTGCACGGGCGCGGGTGGCGGGCCCGGCTGCCCGCCGCCGATGCCGATCGCCAGGCCGCGCGGCCGGCACACCCACGCGTCGAGCACCTCGCCGAGCCGTCCGCCGGTGACGCGGCGGACGAGCTCGTCGGCGAGCGTCCCCCAGGTGACCGCGTGGTACCCGGGCCGCCCCGGCGGCCAGCGCGCGGGCTCGGCGGCCAGGACGTCGGCCAGCGGACGTCCCTCCAGCACCTCCGCGAGGGTGGCGCCGCCTTCCGGGGCGATGAGCCCGGCCTGATGGCTCAGCAGGTGCGCGACCATGATCCCGGACTTGCCGCGACGGGCGAACTCGGGCCAGTACCTGGCCACGGGCGCGTCGAAGTCGAGCTGCCCGCGGTCGGCGAGCACCGCCAGGCAGGCGGCCGCGACGCCCTTGGAGGCGGAGAAGACCACCTGCCGGGTGTCCGGACCGTAGGGCCCGGACGCGTCGCTCCCGGCGTACAGATCGACGACGGCCCGGCCGCGGTGGATGACGTGCAGCCCCGCGCCGCGCTCGCCCGGCCTGCCCATGATCGCGGCGAACGCGCGGCGGACCGGCTCCCACCCGGGCCCGACGTCGCCGCGGACCCCGGGAAGCGGGCGATCGACGCCGGTCACGGGGTCCGGTCCACGGTGACCACCTCGTCGCGGCCGGCGCACGGCGGGTCGCAGTGGACGGCCAGCTCCGCGAAGTACCTCTCCGGGTCGAGCACGGCGTCCGGGGGACGGACGCCGGCGGCGCGCACCGAGCCGTCGAGGATCTGCGCCGCCGCCAGCGACAGCGGGATCCCGGTCGCCCTGGCCATCCCGCGCGGCGAGCCGATCAGCCGCGCGCCGATCCGGCACGGCCGGCCGTCCCGGACGCCGGCGGCCAGCGCGAAGAAGGGCGGCAGCGAGCCGGGGCCGCGCAGCGAGAGCCGGCGCACGGCGGAGCGGGCGAAGCGGCCCGCGGTCGGACGCTCGATCGCGGCCGCGGCCTGCTCCAGGGAGAGCCCGCCCCGGTCGATCTCCTCGCGCAGGGTCATCAGGTACGCGGCCGTCTCCGGCCTGACCACCATGACGCAGGCGGAGTCGCCGGTGATCGAGCAGGTCGCCGGGAGCGTCAGCGGCTCGGGATGGCCGACGGTGTAGGCGGTGCCGGGGCCCAGCCCCGGATAGTCGAGCCTGACCGGTTCGAGCGGCGGCCGTTCGGCGGGCGCGCCGCCGGCCCAGACGCGGATCGTGCCGGACAGCTGCTGCATCCAGTGGACGACGGCGGCCGACTCCCCGCCCGCCGAGGCGTCGGCGGGGTCGTCGCCGACGAACGGGACGTCCACCGGCCAGGCGGTGTGGACGCTCTCGACGGTGTCCAGCTCACGGGTCGCCAGCGCGGCCAGCATGTTGCTGGTGCCCGGGCTCGCGCCGGCCCCGATCACGGCCGTCACGCCCGCGTCCCGCGCCTGGGCGTCCATGGCGAGCATGTCCAGGGTCGGTTCCCAGTCGTCGCAGATGTCGGCGTAGTGGGTACGGCTCTCGATCGCCGCCCGCAGGATCGGCACGCCGAGCCGGAAGAAGGGGCCGGTGGTGTTGACGACCAGGTCGGCGTCGCGGAACAGCTCGCGCAGCCGGACCGGGTCGGCGGCGTCCACCGTCGCGGCCGAGGCGTTCGCGTACTTGACGGACAGCCGCGCGGCGGCGGCGGAGTCGCGGTCGGCGATCACCAGGTCGGCGATGTCCGGCCGCCCGGCCAGCGCCTCGACGACGGGCCTGCCCATCGCGCCGGCGCCGCCCAGGGCCACTACCCGGTACTGCTCACCCATCGAAGATCATCCCCTTGCGGACGTCGAGGAACGCCGACCGCAGCCGGTCGGTCAGGTAGTTCTGGCCGGCCGTCCACGGCGCGCGGTCGCCCTGCTGCGGGAACAGGTGCGCCGCGCGCTGGACGTAGGCGGAGGTCAGGCCGAGCAGCGGACGGCGGGCGACGTCGCGCGGCAGCGCGGGCATCGCGGTGGTCAGGCCGTGCCGCCGCATGTGGTCGAGCAGCCGGACGACGTAACGGGAGGACAGCTCCGCCCGCAGCGTCCACGACGCGTTGGTGTAACCGACGCAGAAGGCCAGGTTGGGCACGCCGCTCAGCATCAGCCCGCGGTAGGCGGTGGTCTCGGCCAGGTCGACCGGGCGGCCCTGCACCGACACGGCGATCCCGCCAAAGGGGATCAGCGACAGGCCCGTCGCGGAGACGATCACGTCCGCCTCCAGCGTGCGCCCGGACTCCAGCTCGATCCCGCGCTCGGTGAGACGGGCGATCCGGTCGGTGACCATCGACACGCGCCCGGCGGCCACCTCGCGGAACAGGTCGCCGTCGGGGACGACGCACAGCCGCTGGTCCCACGGCTGGTACCGGGGGGTGAAGTGCCGGTCGAGGAGGGCCGGGTCGGGCAGGTACCGCTGGATGCCCTTGCGCAGGTGCCGCTTGGTCTGCTCCGGGTAGCGCCGGCTCAGCCAGTACGTGAGCTGGCTGCTCAGGACGTTCTTGGCGCGGAGCAGCCGGTGGGCCGTACGCGCGGGAAGCAGGCGGCGCAGCGGGCCCGCCGCCGGGTCCACGTCGGGCAGGGAGGTCAGGTAGGTCGGGGAGCGCTGCAGCATCGTGACGTGCCCCGCCCGTTTCGCCAGCGCCGGCACCAGGGTGACCGCGGTGGCCCCGCTGCCGATCACCACGGTGCTCTTGCCGGTCACGTCGAGGTCGTCCGGCCAGAACTGCGGGTGCACGAACCTGCCGCCGAAGTCCTCGGCGCCCTTGAACTCCGGCTGGTGGCCGTGGTCGTAGTCGTAGTAACCGGCGCAGACGTACAGGAACGAGCACGTCCAGGTTCCGCGGGTGGTGCGCACCGTCCACCGGCGCCGCTCCCAGGACCAGTCGGCGGACAGGGCCTTGGTCCGGTGCCGGACGTGCCGGTCGATGCCGTGGTCGCGGGCGGTGTCCTCGATGTAGCGGCGGATGGCGTCCCCGTCGGCCAGGGACTTGCGGCCGCGCCAGGGCTGGAAGGCGTAGCTGAGGGTGAAGATGTCGGAGTCCGAGCGCACGCCCGGATAGCGGAACAGGTCCCACGTGCCGCCGAGACGGTCTCGGGCCTCCAGCACCGCGTAGGTCCTGCCGGGTCGCCGCTGGAGATGCCATGCGGCGCCGATGCCGGACAGGCCGGCACCGATGATCAGTACGTCGACGTGTCGCCCGGCATCGGCCGGGCCGGCTTCGCTCGTCATGAACGCCACCTCTCTTTCGCACGCAAAACTATCGCATGAGAAACGAACGTAGCAATTCCGAACGATTGATTCGGGGCATGGCGAAGCGCGCCCCGGCCCGTGGCCGCAAGGGCCGGGGCGGGGGCGGAGGTCAGCGCTGGTTCAGGAGGCCGGGCTCCCGTCGACCCAGGACGGGTCCGCGACGAGGGTCCGCAGCTCGTTCACGAGCCGGGCGGAGTGGAACCCGTCGGCGGCGGCGTGGTGCACCTGGAGTGCGAGGGGGAGCAGGACCCGGCCGTCGCGCTCGGTGTACCGGCCGAGGGTGAAGATGGGGGCGAGGTGGTCCCAGTTGTCGCCGATGTTGAGGTTGAACCCGGTGAAGGACGTCCACGGCAGGCTCGACACGTCGAACGTGTTGGACGGAAGCGACCCCTGCGGGAAGAAGTCGGTGGCGCGGGCGTGCTCGGCGAGCAGGGGAGCGGCGGCGTCGTGGAAGGCGGCGAAGTCGGGGTCGTAGGGCGCCCACACGCACGCGAACGTCTCGCGTTCGGGGTTGAGGACCGTGAAGGCCGGATGCACGACGGGCCAGACGGCCGGTTCGCCGGAGGCGGTCAGGCACATCCTGAACTCCTCGTGCCGGTTGACGACCGTGGCGATCGCCCAGACCTGCGCGAGGTAGGACTTGCGCCGCGACCGGCCGAGCGCCGCCGTGAACGCGGTGACGTCGATCTCCACCGTGATCGAATACGTGCACGGGACGGCCCGGCGGTAGTGCTCGAAGTGCTGCCGGCGCGGCCAGGCATCGGTGTCGATGGGGATGGGGGCGTCCATGCGCTCATCATCCCAACCGCCGGGCCGCACGGAATGTCGGCCCCGGCGGATACGGTCGCCTCCCATGAACCCCCAGTACGGCTGGTCCGCCCTCTTCGCGGCGAAGGGCCTGACCCCCCTCAGCCCCGAAGGCCCGCCGCCCGCGCCGGGCGACGGCCTGCACCCCCCGGCCGGCGAGGCGGAGGTCAACCGGCTCGAAGACCGGCTGGGCACGGCCCTGCCGCCGAGCTACCGGCAGTTTCTGCTGTTCGCCGACGGCTGGGGCGACGACGAGTCCGGCCATGTCGTGCTGCCGGCCGCCAGGGTCGGCTGGTTCCGTGACCTCGAACCCGAGGCCGCCGCGCTGTGGCCGTCGCCCGGAGAACCGGTCTCCGTGAGCGTCCCCGACGAGCTCTACTTCGTCTACGGGGCCGAGCAGGACTGCGTCGACCTGCGGGAGGAGTACGTGCGCGACACCCTGCTGGTCGGCTACGGGGATGACGGCGAGTTCCTGCTCAACCCCCACGTCAGGACCGCCGACGGCGAGTGGGAGGCGTGGTTCCTCGCGCCCTGGCTGCCGGGCGCCGACCGCCACAGGTCCTTCTGGGACCTGATGAGAACGCAGTAGCCTCCGCAAGGCCGGTCTCACCCCGGCGCGGGCACGCCGGCGACCGGGGCCGGCTCCCCGCGGACGGGCAGCAGGCGGGCCAGCAGGGCCGTGGCCAGCGCGGCGATCAGCGCGGCCTCCAGCATGCGCTCCAGAATGATCATGTGGATCAGCCACGGCAGCGCCGTCCGCAGGGGCAGCCACACCAGCTCCAGCGCGAGGGCGTAGAGCACCGCCGCGGCCAGCCCCGTCAGCATGCCCTTCGCGACCGGCGACGTCCCGGACAACCCGGCCACGCAGGCCGCCAGGGCGGCGCCGGCGGCGGCTCCGGTCGCGATGACGCCCGACAACGCGGTGCCGGAGCTCTGGAAGACGTAGCCGTTGACCGTGCCCGACACCATGGCCGTGACCAGCGCCGCGGCGGCCGCGCAGCCCACCGCCAGGGCGAGGCGGCCGGTGCGCCGGGGCGCGCGCGGGCGGCGTTCGCCGAGGGTGACGAAACGTACCGCCATCGGGGCCAGCATGAGCAGGACGACAGCGAGCAGCAGGAGGAGGCCCGCCGACAGGCGGGAGTCCAGCATGATCTGCGCAGTGATCAGGACCTGCGCCAGCGGGTCGGAAACAGCGGGATATTTCTGGACGTGGGCGATGATGATGTCGGCCTGGACGTCGTAGAACCCCCGCGCGCCCAGCGTCACGACCACCGCGATCAGCAGCAGCGGCCCGAGCGCCGACCGCGGCCCGTGCACCCGCGGCGCCCACATCCGCGCCACCCACCGCACCCACACCCCCAGCAGCAGGCCCGCCACCGCCAGCACCACCAGCCCGGCGAGCTGCACCGACACGGGGAACGGCGCCAGCGCATGGTCGGTCATCCTGCTCGGGGCCAGCACCCAGCCGCCCGCCAGCCCCACGGCCAGGCCCAGCGGCACGTGCACGGCGTCGCCGCGCGCCCCCACGGCCCGCAACGCCCGCAACCCCAGCGCGACGGCCAGCAGCAGGGCGAACACCTCCGCCGGCCACGGCAGCGTGTTGGTGCGTCCCTGCGCGGTCAGCGACGTGGCCGGATCCATGGTCAGGGAGAAACAGCCGCCCAGCGCCAGCGGGAAGACGAAACCCTGGCGGACCAGCGGCTCCTCGTCCTCCAGCGCGGCCCGCCGGACGGCGAGATGCGGATGGGTGCGCACCCGCAGCGACACCGGCCACCGGCGCGGCGCCGGCGCCTGTTCGAACACGCGGCGCAGCGGCGTCGCGTCCCGCTCCCACGACAACACGCGGGCGTCGGCCATCAGCTCGCGCGACTGCAGCACCACCGAACGGGTCAGCCACGACAACACCGCCAGCCCCGCGATCTGGGCGGCGAACAACCACGACAGCGCCGCGCGCGCCCCGAACGGCATCAGCTCCGCCCGCAGGAACGGCGCCTGCCCCGACACCACCCCGTTCACGGCGGCGAGCAGGCCCGGCACGAGGATCACCGCGGCATACGACCGCCACATCGCCAGCGTGACCGCCGTGATGGTCAGGTCCCTGTTGCGCACGTGCGCCAGCTCGTGCAGCACCACCGCCCGGAACAGCGGCCGGTCGCGCTCGAACGACATCCAGGTGCCCCGGCTGATCACCACGTACCGGCGCCCGGGCCGCCCGAAGGCCAGCCCGGCCACCGCGGGGTCGAGCACGTCGAGCAGGAAGACGACGCGGCGGCCGCCGAGCACCTCCGCCGCCATCCGCCGCAACTCCTCGCCGACCTCGCCGCCGACCGGACGCAGCCGCCGGCGGCGGATCCGCCAGGCCGGGCCGAACCAGCACTGCAGCGCGGTGAGCAGGACGAGCGTCGCGAAACAGAGCAACACGCCGAGCCGGAGATCCTGGTGAGCCCCGCGGCTCATCACGTCGCACGCGGGATCGTCCAGGCCCTTCAGCGCCGCGAGCTGGCACGCCTCCCTGACCTTCGCCGGGACCTCCGCCCCCTGCACCGACAGCAGGTCGAAGATCCCCGGCCGGTAGATCGCGGTCGTCGCGAACGCCAGGCTGATCAGCAGGACGAACGCGGACGTGGTGGCCGACGGGAGACGGCCTCTCATGACGGGTTACGGGCCAGCTCGCTCACCACCGCGTCGGCCAGCGCGTCGGCCTGCGCCTGCGACATGCCCATCCGGCGCGCCTTGTGGTAGGCGACCTTGCGGATCTCCGTCAGCCGGGCCGGCGGCAACGGCGCCGGGCCCGCCGGCTGCGCCTCGGGCAGCTCCCGCGGACGGCGGCGCAACCGGCCGATCAGCCGGCCGGTCCACGAGCCGACGTCCTTGCCCACGTCCGCGAGCACCGTGGTCACGACGCCGGAGACGATCGCCGTCACCAGCAGCTCGTCCACCCCCGGCAACCCGAAACCGAGCGGATCCCGATGCGACCGCGGCCTCGTCCTGCCGCCGAGCGCGTCCCAGGTCTGGTCGAACAGCGGCAGTTCGGCGGGAGCGATCCTGGTCACGACCCGGCGGCTGAGATCCTTGGCGAACACATCGGACACCGAGACCTCCAACAGGAGAATTCCGTTGCCTGAAATATAGGCAGCTCCGAGGCCGGATGTCCTCGGATACCGACGGCCCGGCCCGGTTTCCGCCGCATTTCCGCCGCACGTCCTCCGTGGCCCGTCCGATGTCTAGTCGCCGTGGAGCCCGTCGGGGTCGCAGTAGTCGATCTCGTTCGTCGGCTTGAAGTCGGCCACGATGATCTCGCGCCGGAACGGCCCGCCGCTCTCCATCTCCTCGGCGGACGCCTCGAAGGTGAAGCGCTGCATGGGCCGCAGCAGCCTGCCCGCGATGACCACCGGCCTGCGCACCGAGTAGATGGCGGGGAACGGGCAGCAGTAGTAGCTGCCGAGCGGCTTGCCCGTCGCGTCGACGGCGTAGGCGATGGCGCCGTCCCGGAAGGCGGCGTCGATCTGCGCCTGGATGTGCAGCGTGGCGGCCGGGTCGGGGTCGTACTCCCACATCTCCTTGACGGCCTGCCGGGCCTTGGGGTCGGCCTGCCAGTAGTCCCGCCGCTGCGGGTCGGTCAGGCACCAGGGGTCGAGGCCGCGCAGGTTCGCCTCAAGGGACCGGTACGTCGCCGCGGGCCTGGTGACGGTGCTCTGGTAGGTGGCGATGTGCCTGGGCATGGCGATGAGCTGGCCCACGTGGTAGTAGAGCTCCAGGGACCGCTGCAGCCGTTGCTCGATCGCCTCGTGCAGGCTCGGCTGCGGATCGGCCTTGAGCAGCCCCTCGGCGTAGTCGGCGGCGGTGGCGGCCTCGGCCACGAGCTGGCGCAGCCGCTGCAGGTCGGCCTGGTGGTCGTGGTCGTCGGCGACGGTCTGCTCGAACACCCCGAAGGCCACCTCCGCGTGCCGGCGGATCGCGCGGGTGGCGGCCAGCATGCCGTGCAGATGGGGCAGCGGGCACGGGTCCGCCTCGGCCCATTCGGGCAGGTCGGCGGGCAGCTGGAGCTCTGTCTCGACCAGATAGCGGGTGTTGCCGGCCGCCTGCCGGGCGCGCGACACCCAGCCTTCCACCTGCGCGAAGCAGGCGGCCACCTGCCGGCTGGTGACCGGCGGCACGTAGCCCGCGGTGCGCGGGTCGGCGCTGTAGTCGGAGTCGAGCAGCTGCTCGCCGATCGTCTGCAGCACGAACGCGTTCCAGGTGCACAGCAGCTGCCCGGAGGCGGACTGCGGGCCGTGCCAGAGGTTGACGCCGTCCTGGACCAGGCGTAACCGCAGCTCCTCGGCACGCTCCAGCTCGGTGTAGACCAGGCCCCCGGCCCGCCGGTACGCCTCCAGCTCGTCCGCGCGCACCTCGCCCTTGTACGCCGCGACCATCCGCGTCATCAGCGTCGGCCGCCCCGGATCATTGGCCATCATGTACGTCCCCGTCCTCTTCCCCCGTGACAATTGGTGATCCGTACCCTAAGCCGCCATCCCCTCGGCGGGCCATCCATGGCGAGCTCCGGGATCAGCCCGCGCGGCGCGGAGGTGACGCCCTACGATCGGGGGATGGCCGTCCCCGAGCTGATCCGCATCGTGACGCGTTCGTCTCCCATGGCGCTCGCCCAGGTCGAGCGCGTCCGGCGGGAGCTGGCCGACCGGCATCCCGGCATCCGCACCGAGGTCGTCCCGGTCACCACGTCCGGCGACCGGTGGCAGGGGGCGCTGTCGGCGCTGGGCGGCAAGGGCGCCTTCACCAAAGAGGTCGACGAGGCGCTCCTGGCCGGCCAGGCCGACCTGGCGGTCCACTGCATGAAGGACGTGCCCGCCGACCGTCCGCTGCCGGCCGGCACGGTGTTCGCGGCCTTCCTCAAGCGTGACGACCTGCGCGACGCGCTCGTGCACCCCGGCGGCCTGAAGCTGGACGCGCTGCCCGAGGGCACCCGGATCGGCACGTCGTCGGTGCGGCGCGTGGCCCAGCTCGCCGCGTCCCACCCGCAGCTGCGCTGCGTGCCGATGCGCGGCAACGCCAACCGGCGCCTGGAGAAGCTCGACGCGGGCGAGGCCGACGCGCTGCTGCTGGCGGTGGCCGGGCTGGAGCGCATCGGCCGGCCGGACCGGATCACCGAGGCGCTGTCGCTGGAGACGATGTGCCCGCCGATCGGCGCGGGCGTGCTGGCCCTGCAGTGCCGGGAGGACGACCCGGCGACCGTCGACGCGGTCGCCGGGCTGGGGCATGCCGACACGTGGCGGGAGATCACCGCCGAGCGCATGCTGCTGCACGTGCTCCAGGGCCACTGCAACTCGCCCATCGCCGGGTACGCCCGCGCCGAGCGCGACGGCCGGTTGTCGTTGCGCGCCCGGGTCTTCTCCCCCGACGGCAAGCGCGTGCTCGACGCGCACGAGTGGGCCGGCCCGCTCGACCCGGCGACGCTCGGCACCTCCGTCGCGGTCGCGCTGCTCCGCCAGGGCGCCCGGGAACTGATCGATGCCATCCCCCACTGACGGCGGGCCGCCTATGTCGTGGCGGCCGCCACCTCGTCCTGGTCGCGGAGGGGTTCGTCGCCGTGCAGCAGCCACTCCAGCGTGGCGGGGGTGGCGTCGAAGTGCCCGGCGTGCCCGGCGTCGGGCTGGACGGTGAGGGTGGCGGTGGGGATGCGGGCGGCGAGCCAGCGGGCGTGCGCGACCGGCACGACGCCGTCCAGCTCGCCGTGCCACAGCCGGACCGGGACGGTGATGGCGGCGGGGTCCACCCCCCAGGGCCTGCCGAACAGGGCGATGACGTCGTCCGCCCAGCCGCCGAGGCCGGGACGGACCGCCTCGGCGTAGGCGGCCGCCAACATGGCGCTGACCTCGGGACGCGTCAGGACGGCGGCCTCGAACGGCGGCAACTGCGGCGGCCCGGACGAGTCCGCCCCCAGGTGGGCGATCATCGCGTCGCGATCCTGGAGGGCGACGGCGGCGCTGCGCCGGTTGCCCTCCATCATCCCGGCCGTCCAGTCCAGCCCCTCGGCGTCGCGCGGGGCCGGCGCCGCCAGCGAGGCGACCCGGACGGCCCGGCCGGGGTGGCGGGCGGCGAACGCCAGCGCGTGCGGCCCGCCGCCGGAGACCCCGTAGACGGCGAACTCGTCGAGGCCGAGCGCGTCGGCCACGGCGGCGACGTCGTCCGCGCCGTCCACGACGCGCCGCCCGGGCAGCGGCGTCGAGCCGCCGAGGCCGGGGCGGTCGAAGGTGATCAGCCGGATGCCGAGCCTGGTGTACAAGGAGTCGTCGGGGTGGCGGGCCAGGCGTCCCACGGGGGTGCCGTGCAGGTAGAAGACGGGTGTCCCGTCGGGGACGCCCCACTGCTCCACGGCAAGGGCGCGGCCGTCTCGCGTGATCACTGTGTGCACTCCGCCACGGTAGCCATCAGGGACACCTGCGCACCGTAGGTTTCATTTCCGGCGAAACAGACGAATCGCTCGCGGGTCAGCGGGGTGCAGGCGCGTTCCAGGCGGGCCCGCCCGGCTTCCGCGAGGGAGTGGCGGTTTTCCGTAGGAAAAGCGGAGGGACTTCGCCATGGTGGCGGAACGAGGGTGATCCATAGCGTTGGGCGGGTGCTCAGAGACATCGTCGCCGTGTTCTGCCTCGCCCTGCCGCTCGCGTCCGGCCCGGCCGTGCCCAAGGACCTCGCGCCCTCGTCGGTGGACGCCTTCGTCACGAGGTACCGCGAGGCGACCGGGCTCCCCGGGGTCGCGGTCGCGATCATCAAGGGCAGGCGGGTCGTCCACGCCGCCGGGTACGGCCGGACCGCCTCCGGCGAGCCGGTGACGACGGACACGCCCATGGCCGTGGCGTCGGTCAGCAAGTCCTTCACCTCGCTCGCCGTCCTGCAACTGGTGGAGAAAGGCCAGGTCGAGCTGGACAGGCCGGTGCGCGGCTACCTGCCCGAGTTCACCATGGCCGATCCCAGGGCCGCCCGGATCACCGTGCGGCAGTTGCTCAACCAGACCTCCGGCATGGCCGACTCGGCCTTCCGCGAGAAGAGCCTGCCCCAGCCCCGCACGCTCGAAGGCGCCGTGGCCCGGCTGAGGACGGCCCGGCTCGCCGCGGAGCCGGGCACCGCCTTCAGCTACCACAACACCAACTACCAGGTCGCCGCGCGGCTGGTCGAGGTGGTGAGCGGGCAGCCGTTCGCGGCGTACCTGCGCGAGAACGTCTTCACGCCCCTCGGCATGCGCCACAGCAGGACGGTCGACACCGACCGCGACCTGCCCGGCAGCGCCCGCGGCCATCTGGTCGTGCTCGGCCGGGCCGTCGCCGTGCCGGAGCCGCCCGGGTTCGGCAACGGCTCGGGCGGGGTCCTCAGCACCGCCGGCGACATGGCCCGATGGCTGATCGCGCAGAACGACGGCATCCTCTCCCCGCGAAGCGTCAAGGAGATGCGCACGCCGTCCGAGCAGGACGGGGAGTACGCCCTCGGCTGGGAGATCGGCCAGACCGCGCGCGGCACCCCCGTCGTCCGGCACGACGGCGACCTGTTCACCTCCACGGCCGCCCAGCTGCTGATGCCGGAGCGGGGATACGGCGTCGCGGTCATGGCGAACACCGGGACGGCCTTCGGCGACGCCGGCGCCCTCATGGACGGCCTGGTCGCCCTGATCGAGGGAGGCACACCCGAGATCCCCTCCGCGCCGCCCTACCTCGTCACCGACATCCTGTTCGTCCTGCTGACCCTCGCGACCGCCGGGCTGGCCGTACGGGGCGTGGCCCGCTCCCGGCGCTGGGCCGCCGGGTGCGTGGGGTGGCGGCGGTGGCGGCTGCTGCCGCTGCTGGCCCCGCTCGCGTTGTGCGTCATGATCGTCCCGATCATGCGGGTGCTCCTGCGGGGTGGCGACATCATGTGGATCCAGGTGGTCTGTCTGTATCCGACGTTCATGGTCTGGTTGGTGACGGCCGCGGTCGCGGGCACGGCGGTGACGGCCGCACGGCTGCTCGCCGCGGCCCGCACGGGCAGGTTGACGTGAGAGGGCGAGAAGGCATGGACGTGTACGAAGCCGTGGACAGCCGCCGGGCGGTGCGGGCGTTCAGCGACGAGCCGGTCCCCAAGGAGGTGCTCGAACGCGTGCTGACCGCCGCGACGCGGGCCCCGTCGAGCGGGAACCTTCAGCCGTGGCGGCTGTACGTCGTGGCCGGCGAGCCGCTGGCCGAGCTGAAACGGCGGGCGACGGCCAGGGCCCTGGCGGGCGACCCGGGTGACGAGCGGGAGTATCCGATGTACCCGGCCGAGCTGACCTCGCCGTACTTGGACCGGTTCGCCGCCGCGGCCGACCAGCGGTACAAGGCGCTGGGGATCGAGCGCGACGCCCCCGACCGGCCGCGGCGG
This sequence comes from Nonomuraea sp. NPDC004702, assembly GCF_053601695.1. Classification (NCBI taxonomy): domain Bacteria; kingdom Bacillati; phylum Actinomycetota; class Actinomycetes; order Streptosporangiales; family Streptosporangiaceae; genus Nonomuraea; species Nonomuraea sp. NPDC004702. The sequence goes on along the minus strand of NZ_JBSGCE010000025.1, from coordinate 783 downwards.
ATCGCCGCCTTGAACTCGGCGGCGTTCGGGGCGCCGGTCGTCCTGTTCTGCTACCTCGACCAGGCGATGGGCCCCGGGCAGTGGGCGGACGCGGGGATGTACCTGCAGACGGTCATGTTGCTGCTGAGGGCGGAAGGGGTGCACAGCTGCCCCCAGGTGATGTGGACGATGTACCGCGAAACCGTCAGCCAGACCATCGGCGCTCATGACGGTCTTGTCCTGCTCTGTGGGGTCGCGGTGGGCTTCGAGAGGGAGGACGTGCCGCGGCTGCGTACCGGGCGGGCCGACCTGGCCGAGACGGTGAGCTTCGTCGGGGTGTGACGCCGGGCGGTCAGGATCGGCGGGCGCGGGCGGCGAGGCGGCCGGCGACGGCGAGGACGAGGTCGCGCAGCTCAGCGGGACGCTCGATGACGAACGGGCGGTCGAGCGCGGCGAGCACGCCGGGCAGCCAGTCGAGCCGTTCGGCCCGCAGCTCGACCCGCCACCAGCGCTCGCCTGCCGGCCCGGCGGGCTCCTCAGCGGGGTCGTCAGCGGTGTCGAGGGCGGGCCCGTCGGTGATCTCCTCCATGGTGGCGACGGCGGCGGGCAGGCGGGTGCGGATCCGCTCGGCCGTCCCGTGGATCCGCAGGGTCACCTCGTGCCGGTAGGACGCGGTGGCGAACCCCGACAGGACGCGCTGCGCCGGATCCGGCGCAGCGCGTCCAGCAGGCGGCTCGAACGGTGGTGAGCTCGCCGAGCAGGAGGACGCGCGTGCGGGGGTCGCCGTCGACGCGCGGGCGAGCG
>NZ_JBSGCE010000024.1:0-151756 GCF_053601695.1 Nonomuraea sp. NPDC004702 | reverse complement strand
CGCGCTCGGCCTGCTCAACCCGATGATCGCGGGGGCCGCGATGGCCTTCTCCAGCGTGTTCGTGGTCAGCAACAGCCTCCGGCTGCGCCGCTTCAAGTGAACAACGGCCTCAAGTGAAGAGGGCTCCGGGCACGACGCCCGGAGCCCTCTTCACGTGCCCGGCCTGTGCACAGCCGGAGCACCCCTGCTCGCCCGCTCGCCGGGCCGGTCAGGGGCGGACCGCGCCGAGCAGCCGGGTGCGCCAGTAGTCGTCGAGGTCGACCACCTTGACGACGTCACCGGTCTGGGGCGCGTGGACCATCTTCCCGTTGCCGGCGTACATGCCCATGTGGCCGAGCCCCTTGCTGAAGAGCAGGTCGCCGGGCTGCAACGCGTCGAGCGAGACGCGTCTGCTCGCGCCCCAGGCCCATTGCGTCCAGGTGGTGCGGGGCAGCTCGACGCCCGCGGTGCGCCAGGCGGCCTGGGTGAGGCCGGAGCAGTCGTAGGAGCTCGGGCCCTCGGCGCCGTACTGGTAGGGCTTGCCGACCTGGGCGAAGGCGAACTGCAACGCCAGGCGGGCGTTGCCGGAGGCCGAGCCGGTGTACCTGATGCCGGCGCTGTTCGGATCGCCCGCCCGGAAGGCGCCCAGCCTGCGCAGGAGCTTCGTCTGCGCCTTGACCAGCTTGTCGACCTTCGCCTTCTCCGCCCGCACCTTGTCGCGCGCCGCGTCGGCCTCGGCCAGGACGGTCCGGGCCTCGTCGCGCCGGGCGCGCAGGTCCTTGGTGGTCGCCTGGAACGCCGCCAGTTTCGCCGCTCTGGCCCGGGAGATCTGCTCCAGGGCGGCCATGCCGCTCAGCACCTCGTCGGGGGTGCCGTCGGCGACGAAGCGGCCCCAGGTCGTGAGCGGGCCCGACTGGTAGTCGCTGACCACCGCCGAGACGAGGTCTTTGCGTAACCCGTCCGCCTGGGCGTTCTTGCGCGCGACCTCGGCGTTGAGCGCGTCGTACTTCTGCTTGGCCTTCTTGTGCGCCTCGGTCGCCTGGTTGTACTGCTCGACCACCTCGTCGGCCCGCTCGTTCAGCTTCACCAGCCTGGCCTTGGCCTTGGCGGGTGACGGGTCGGCCGAGGCGACGCCCGGGATGGAGACCGCCGCGACCGCCGCAAGTGTCACGGCCACTGCCGCTCGCCCCAGCCTCGTCGCCACGACCACTACGATGCCTCCTCGTACGCCTCCATGCCTGAGGCGGAATAGTACCGAAGGTCGCCCTGCTTGTTGGCATTTCGTCCGTACTATCCGGCGTAACAGGCCGTCGTTCCGGCTCGTGTGGGGATACGCGCGCCACGTCCGGCGCGTTCACCGGAACGCCGAAACGCCCGGCTCCCGATGGGAGCCGGGCGTCTCTCGGCGACCTCAGCGGGCCGCGCGGTGCTCGGCGGCGCGACGGGCGTCGGCCAGCGGCTTGGACGGGACGATCAGCGTGGGGCGCGCGGTGGCGTGCATGACGTGGGTGGACGTGCTGCCCGACAGCAGCGCCCGCAGCCCCTGCCGGCCGCGCGAGCCCAGGACGATCAGCGAGGCGTCGGCCTCCTCGGCGGCGTCGACGATGGCGGCGGCGACGACCTCCTCCGGGACCGAGGCGACCCGCGGCTCGGCCCGCAGCCCGAGGGAGCGGGCGAGGTCGGCGCCCTCGGCGGCCAGCCGTTCCGAGGCGTCCATGGTCCTGGCGTCGATGTCCCGCAGGTCCTCCAGGGCGGGATGCCCTTCGAGGTGGGCGGCGAGGCTCTCCAGGGGCTGACGGGCGTACAGCACCACCGCGGACGCGCCGGGGAACAGCCGGGCGGCCTCCTCGACGGCGTGGCGGGCGTCGGGTGAACCGTCGTAGGCGATGAGGATGGACATGGGATCTCCTTCGGAGCTGTGAGCGTCGAGGTCAGCCGCGGGTGGCGGGGGTGGTCTCGGCGGTGTCGGCGGCCTCGGCGGGTGCGGCGCCCCGCGAGCGGAGCGTCAGCGCGGCGATCAGGGCGCCGGCGACCGCGATCCCGGCGGCTCCCACGAAGGCCGAGGAGAAGCCGTCGGTCAGCGCGGGCAGGTTCCCGAGCTGGGCGGCGCCGTTGGCGGCGGCGACGGCCGTCATGGCGGCCAGCCCGAGGGCCGAGCCGACCTGGTAGCTGGTGTTGACGATGCCGGAGGCCAGGCCGCCCTCCTCGGGACGGGCGGAGGAGATGGCGGTGCCGAGCGAGGGGATGAAGGCCAGCGACATGCCGAGCGCGGCCACCAGGCTGGCGGGCAGGACGTCGACCGCGAAGCTGCCCTCGGGGCTGATCAGCGACAGCCAGCCCATCCCGACGGCGAGCAGGACGAGGCCCGCCACCGTGACGGCCTTGGGGCCGAACCGGTTGATGGCGCGCGGCGCCAGGACGATCATGCCGAGCATGATGAGGACGGTCATCGGCACCAGGGCCGCGCCGCTGGGGAAGGCGCTGTAGCCGAGGACCTGCTGCAGGTAGAGGTTCAGGAAGAACCACATCGGGATCCAGGCCCCGCCGAGCAGGAGCTGGGTCAGGTTGGCGGCGGCGAGGTTCGGCGTACGGAAGATCGACAGCCTCATCAGCGGCTCGCGGCGGCGGGCCTGGATCGCCAGGAAAGCGATGAGCAGCGCGATCGCGGCGGCCAGCACGCCCCAGGTCTGGGCGGAGCCCCAGCCGACCTCGGGCGCCCGGACGATGGCGTAGACGGCCGCGCCCAGCCCGGCGGTGACGGTCAGCGCGCCGAGGATGTCGATGGAGCCGCGCTGGGACTGACCGGCGGGCATCAGCGGACGGGTGGCGAAGAGCGCAACGAGCGCGATCGGGATGTTGATGTAGAAGACCCAGGGCCAGCTCAGGTACTCGGTGATGACGCCGCCGAGGAACACGCCCGCGGTGCCGCCCGCCGGGGCGGCCGCGCCGTACAGGGCGAGGGCCTTGGTGAGCTCCTTGGGGTCGTGCCCGAACAGCATCATCAGCAGGGTCAGCGCGGACGGGGCGATCAGGGCCGCGCCGACGCCCTGGACGGCACGTCCGGTGAGCTCGACCCACACCTCGGGGGCGATGCCGGCGACGAGCGAGCCGGCGAGCAGGATGAGCCAGCCGGCGCCGAACAGCTTGCGTGCGCCGAACAGGTCCGAGAGCCGGCCGCCGAGCAGCAGGAGGCCGCCGAAGGCGACGACGTAGGCGTTGAAGACCCACGACAGGTTCTCCTGCGAGAAGCCGAGGTCTTCCTGGATGCGGGGGAGGGCCACGCCGATGATCGACGTGTCCATGATGACGATGAACTGGGCCGTGGCAATCAGGGCCAGGGCGGTCCATCGCCGGGGGGATGGTGCGGACATGAGCATTCTCCAGCGCTACGCCGTACCCCGGTGGGGATGCGGGCGGGTCTTTTGGGTTCCTCGTAAATACCGGTAGGGGGTATCTGGCGATGAACATACATACACCGGGGGGGTATCTGTCAAGTCCGCACGCCGGAGACCATCCAGGCGGCACCGCGTGACAGCGGGCCCACGTGCGCCGGCGATGCGGAAGGGCGACCGCGCGACGACAGCATTCCCGCAGCTCTGACGGCCTATGGCGAGGTGTCGGGGGGTGATGTGTCACGGGGCGGGGACGCGCAAGTGACACATGCACGGTGCTGGGTGTGCGGGACGTTCGGGGGCGAGGGCGTGCGGGGGTGGGGGTGGGCCGGGAGATGTGCCGGGCGGGGGTATGCGGCACGCGCAGAGGACCGGGTGCGCGGGTCAGGCGGCGATTTGCGGGATGTGTGGGGGCCCGGGGTATGGGGATGGGTCGCGCGGCATGCGGGGCGGGGGTATGCGCCACGCATAAGGGACTGGGTGTGCGGGCCGGGCCGCGCCTCCATACCTCACCCTCGCAGCCATATACCCCCCGGCCCCCGCACCCCGGCCCCCGCACCCCGGCCCCCGCACCCCGGCCCCCGCACCCCGGCCCCTGCGCTCCGGCCCCTGCGCTCCAGCCCACACCCGGCCCACACGCCGCGGCCCCCGCATGCCGGGGGTATGCGGAGCGCGCCAGGGGCTGCGGAGTGCGGGGGGTGGGGTATGCGGAGCGGGTCAGCGGGCCGGGGTGTGCAGGGGAGGGGTATGCGGTGTGCGTCACGGGGCTGGGGTGTGCGGGGAGGGGGTATGCGGGGTCCGTCAGGTGGCCTGGGGTGTGCGGGCTTGGCGTGCCCGGGGTGGGTGGGTGTGCGGGTTGACGCGTCGCGGGAGGCGTCGCGTCGGGGGATCGCCGCGCGATCTTGGCTCGACGTCGGGGGCGCCCCTTGCGGCGCAAGGAAATGCCCCGTTCATGGCGGCGAGCCGAGGGACACGCCGAGGTAGCCGTGCCCTCCTGGTTCGGGGGCGGATAGGCCCGCCATGGCGTCAGGGAATTGCCCGCTCATGGCGGTGAGCCGAGGGTATGCCCGGGGTGGCCCTGCCCACCCGGCTCGGCGTTGGTGGGCCTGCGATGGCGCGAGGGAGGGAGATGCCCGGTCGCGGCGGTGAGCTGGGCGTCGTGTCGGGGTTGCCGTGCTCTCCGGGTTCGGCGTCGGGGTCGGCCTGTGTGGGGGCCGGCCTGTGGGGTGGTCGGGGAGGGGCGGTCATGGGGGCGGGGCGGGGGTCTGTGAGCGGGCCCGCCTCTCGTCCGGGATCCGTCGGCGATCGCGGACGGCGGGCGGGTCGGCTCGTGTCGTGACTGGGGTGGTGTCCTGTCAGTGGCCCTGGTGGCCGTGATGGCCCTCGTGTCCCTGATGGCCTTCGTGGTCGTCGTGACCTTGGTGGCCGCCGTGGCCGCCGTGGCCCTGGTGGTACTGGTGGATCACGGCGTGACCCTTGCCGCGGGAGATCAGCCACTTGTTCACCGGCGTCGTCAGCAGGAACGCCACCAGCAGCGACCCGGCCAGCGCCACCCAGAACAGCCAGTTGCCCAGCCCGGCGTCCATGGCGCCCGGCACGGTCACCATCACGGTGTTGTCCAGCACCTCCATCACCGCGATCGAGATGGTGTCGGCCGCCAGCGCCACCTTCAGCGCCGACTTGAAGTCCACCCCGGCACGCAGGACGCCGCGCATGGTCAGCGCGTAGCCGAACACGAAGGCCAGCGCCACCGAGAGGATCACGGTGGTGAGGTTGGACAGGCCGAGCGCGGTGCCGATCACCATGCCGAGCACTTCGCCGATCGCGCATCCGGTCAGGCAGTGCAGGGTCGCCTGGGCGGCCATGGCCCACGTGGCGGCGGGCGGAGCGGCGTGCTGGTGCTCCGACGAGGAGGAGGGAGGATGATGTCCACTATGGTCCATGGTGATACTCCTTAGGTGGGGTGACCGATTTTAGGGGTATGGGGTATGCCGGTAAAGAGGGAGGTGAGCCTCCTGTCGACGGCATGGGGGCGAAGAGGGAGGTCGGGGACCGGATGGGCGCGGACGGTCAGCCTACTATTCTGAATAGTAGAGCAGAGCGGTCCGACGCCATCCGGACGCCTCGGGAATAGCCCGGCCGCCGCCCCCGTTCGGGCGGGCATGAACAGGCGGGAGCACGGCGGCGCGGTGTGGCTGCGCCGGCCCGTGCCCTGCCGCTCCACGGAGATCCGGCCCGGCCCCGCGCGCTGACGCGCGGGGAGCCCCTCCGTACCCGTGGAGCAGGTCATGTCGCTGTTCGTGCAGGCTTTCGTCACGCTGCTGGTCATCTTCGACCCGCTGGCGGCCATCCCGATCTTCCTCACCCTCACCAGGAGCCAGGACCCGGCGGGCCGCCGCCGTACGGCCAGGGTCTCCGTGCTGGTGGCGGCCGGCGTCGTCGCCGTGTTCGCGGTGCTCGGCAACGGGCTGCTCGACGCGCTCGGCATCTCCCTGCAGGCGCTGCAGGTGGCCGGCGGCGTGCTGCTCGCGCTCATCGCGCTCGACCTGCTCAAGGCCGACTGCGCCCGCAACCGGGCCAACGCCGGGAGCGGAGCGGTGGCCTTCGTCCCGCTCGGCACGCCGCTGCTCGCCGGGCCGGGGGCCATCGCGGCGACGATGCTCTACATGGAGAAGGCGGCCACCGCCGCGGCCGTGACGGCGGTCGTCCTGGCGCTGGCCGCGGCGCTGCTCCTGACGTGGCTCACGCTGCGCTTCTCCTCCGTGATCGGCCGGCTGCTCAAGGACAACGGGCTCAACCTGGTCACCCGGGTGATGGGACTGCTGGCCGCCGCCATGGCGGTGCAACTGGTCGCGGCGGCCGTGCAGCACTGGACGCGCTGGGGCGTCGCCTGACCCCGTCCGGCCACCTGGCTACTAAGGGAAGTAGTACGTCAGAGCGACAGCAGCGAGTGGCAGTGGTGGGCCAGGAACGAGCCGACCCCCGGCGCCAGCGCCACCGCCGCGGGCCCGCCGAGCAGCGCGCTGACCGCCAGCAGCCCGGTCAGCCGTTCGCGGCGGCCGAGCGGCTGCTCGGGGCCGAGCAGCCGGCGTACGCGGCTGAGCGCCGTCTCCCCGCCCGCCCCGAGCGTGAACGCGGGCGCGCGACCGGTGGCCAGGCTGACCAGCGCCGCGGCGATCTGGGCGCGCGGGTGGCGGCGGGCCGCGACGTCGTCGGCGAGCAGCTCGACCAGCCGCGCGATCTCGGTCCTGGCCCGCTCGAACAGCGGCACCCTGGGAAACGCCCGGACCAGGGCCTCGGCCCAGGCCAGCACCAGATGATGGCGGCCGCGCAGGTGCGCCCGCTCGTGCGCCAGCACGGCGGCGATCTGCTCCGGCGTCAGGGCCCGCAGCGCGCTCGTGGTGATGACCGTCTGAGCGCGCCGGCCCGGCACGCAGTACGCCAGCCGCTCGTCGTAGTCGATCACCACCACGCCCAGCTCGGCGTCGCGCCGCCCGAGCAGCCGCAACATGGCGGCGTGCCGGCGACGTTCCACGGCGGCCCGCACCAGCACCGTCACGCCGCACCAGAGCACCCTGGACAGCACCGCGCCGGCCGCCAGCATGGCCGCGAACCCCACCCGGGACACACTGGAGCCGTCGCCGAGCATGTCGGCGCACGCCTCGAACAACCCCGCCAGCCCATGGCCGACGATCTCGGCCGGCACGGCGAAGGCCAGCGCGGCGAGCACGGCCGAGGCCACCACGGACGCCGCTCCCGCCTGCCACAGCGCGATCGCCAGCCGCGGCGCCCGGTCGGACCACTTGGCGGCCCGCTGCCCCAGCACGGGCAGCCAGACGGCCGCCACCACCGTGTAACAGGCCAGGACGACGGCGGCGATCATGCGGGACGGCCCCGGTGCGGGTAGACCTGAAGGGCCGCCTCCAGCGCCGCGGCCTCCTCGGGGGTGAGCCGTTCGAGGAAGTGCACGAGGGTGGCGGCCTGGTTGCCGCTGCCCGCGAGCGCGCGGCGCATCAGGTCGGCGGTGTACGCCTCCTTGGAGGCGACCGGTTCGTAGACGTAGGCGCGACCGACGGCCTCGCGCCGGAGCATGCCCTTGGTGTGCAGCTTGTCCATCACGGTCATCACCGTGGTGTAGGCGATGGTCCGCCGCTGCTTGAGGTCTTCGAAGACGTCGCGGACCGAGGCGGGACGCCGCCTGGCCCACATCCAGTCCATGATCGTGGATTCGAGCTCGCCAAGGCCACGCATCATGCCGGTCATGCTACCCGCGGTCGTAGTCAGATCGCCTCGCCCGCGGCGATGGACCGCTTGAGCCTGATCAGGTCCTTCGGCGCGTTGACGGCGACCGCGCCGACCAGCACGCCGTCGCGGGCGAAGGCCACGGCGAAGCGGTCCTCCTCCGGGTCGCCGGCGACGACGCGCGCCTCGTCGGCCAGGTGGGGCAGGCCGGCCGTCTGGATGCGGGCGCCGTGCACGTGGGTGGCGAAGTTGGGCACGTCCGCGAACGGCTGCGCCTCGTCGGGCCCGGCCAGCAGGTTGCGGGCGGCCACCGCGCCCTGCTCGTTGGCGTTGGACCAGTGCTCGACGCGGATCAGGGCGTCGCCGTACAGGCGATGCGGCCAGCGGGCCACGTCGCCCGCCGCGACGACGTTCACCGAGCCGGTGGCGTACAGCGTCGGCTCGCACAGCACGCCGTCGTCCACGGCCAGGCCGCTGCCGTCCAGCCATTCGGTGTTGGGCGTCACGCCCATGCCGCCCACGACCAGGTCGGCGGACAGCACGCGGCCGTCGTCGAGCCGCACCTGGCCGCCGGTCACCTCGGTGACGCGCACACCGGTGACGAGTTCGACGCCGTTGCGCTCGTGGTGCCCGGCCAGCCAGCGCGCCGCCTGCGCGCCGAGGCCCGCGTGCATGGGGTGCGGGCCGGAGTCGACCAGGGTGACCTTGCGGCCGAGCTGCCTGGCCGTGGTCGCCACCTCGCCGCCGATGAACCCGCCGCCGATGACCAGCACGTGCTCGTGGCCGGAGTCCAGCTCGGCGCGCAGGGCCAGGGCGTCCTCAAGGGTGCGCAGGGTGTGCACGCCGTCGAGCCGCCTGGGACGGGCGCCGCTCGCGACGACCAGGCCGTCGTAGCCGAGCTCGGCGCCGTCGTCGAGGACGACCGTGCGGCTCCTGGCGTCCAGGCGTACCGCCCGCCTGCCGCGCAGCCAGTCGTCGCCGAGCTCTTCGGCGCCGGGGAGCGTGACGTCCTCGTCGCCGCGCAGGACGCTCTTGGACAGCGGCGGCCGGTTGTACGGCACGTGCGCCTCGGCGCCGACCAGCGTGAGCTCGCCGTCGAAGCCCTCCCGGCGCAGGGTCTGGACGGCCCGCAGCCCCGCCAGCGAGGCGCCGACCACAACGATCTTGTCAAGGGTTCTCATGCGAGGCAACGATACCGGGAGGGGGTATGGGTGCGGCAATGTGACGCGCGTCTCACATACCCCTCCGCGGTATGGCTTGCCTTTCCGCAAGATCGGGCGTACGTTCTCTTCCGACATACCCGGCCGGGGTATCACGAGAGGAGCGAGGCGATGAGCACGAAGACCTACACGGTGTCCGGAATGACCTGCGGCGGCTGCGCGGGCACCGTCAAGACCGAGATCGGCAAGGTCGCCGGGGTCTCCTCGGTCGACGTCGAGCTGGCCACGGGGCAGGTGACCGTCACCTCGACCGACGCCCTCGACGACACGAAGATCAGGGACGTCGTCGAAGAGGCGGGCTACGAGCTGGTGGCCGGCTGAGCCGTCAAGACCACCGAAGCGGCGCCGGGCCGACCCCGGCGCCGCTTCGGCATGCCCGGTGCTGACCCCACCGCCGGTTCGGCTTGGTCGGCGGGAGCGGCGCCGGGCCGGTTCAGGGCTTCCGGGGCAGGGCCGGTTCAGGGCCGGTTCAGGGCTCCCTGGTCAGCGCCTGGTGCAGGCCACGGCAGGCGCGGGTGAGCGCGGTCGAGCCGCGTCTGCCCGCGTGGGCGGCGACCTCCGGGATCTCGCCGCGCGCCCCGGCCCACATGGCGACGTCCGTGGCCAGCACGACGGCGTCGGTGTGCGCACGCCGGGCCCGCTCGCCCCCGCGCGGGAGGAAGACGGCCAGGAAGTGGCGCAGGATCGTCCACACCTCGGCGTGCGCGCCCTGCCGGGCGGCCAGTTCCAGTGACGGCAGGGCGAGGTCGGCCCCCACGCCGCCGCGGCGGCTCAGCATGCCCAGCGCACGGCCCGTCCCGGCGGCGGGCAGTGCGCCCTTGGCCGCCAGTTCGAGCAGCGGGGGCACCGCGTCGTCGCCCTCCGTGGTGAGCACGGAGGCCAGGACCAGGGCCGTGGCCGGACCGGACTCCCCGCCGGCCAGCGCCAGGCCGCGCAGGTCGTCGACTCCGGGCGGGACCGAGTAGTCGAGCAGGCAGAGCGCCAGATGGGCCGCCGCGAGCTCCCGGTGGTGGGGCATCTGGCGCGGCCAGAAGTCACGTGACCCGCGCCGGGAGAAGCCTCTCCCGGAGGGCGCGGCCAGCAGGGCGTCGACGCGGGCGAGGCCGGTGGGCTCGGCGGGCGGCCAGCTCACGGCGGCGATCCCGCGCCGGCCGGGGACCTGCTCGTGGGGCGCCGAGCCGAGGTCGGGGGTCCAGGTCACCTCGACCCGCGGCGGCGGGGGCGCGCCGCGCCCGAGCCGGCGGGCCACCGCGGCGGCCGCCTCCGAGCCGATGCCCCGCGCGCGCTCGGCCAGGTCGGGGGCCGGATCGGGGGGCAGCCGCAGCAGGGCCTGCGCCAGGTCGAACGGCAGCGGTTCGCGGCCGGAGCGCGCGCACCCGGCCAGGCGGGTGAGCAGGGTCTCGGGGTCGAGGTGGCCATCGGCGCGGGTGGGCGTGGCCAGCACGACCGGGGGCAGGGCGCCGGCCTTCGCGGCGCGCAGCAGCTCGTCGAGGCGGGACAGCAGGAAGGCGTGGGGGCCGGCGCATTCCTCCGGGCGGGGGAGGCGGTTCCACTCGGCGGGCGCCGGTCGGGCGCCGGGGGCGTAGAGATCGGTCTCGACGTCGTCCGTCCGCAGCAGCTGCTCCTGCACGTCGTCGGGCAGATCGTGCAGCGGGAGCATCGTGCGCAGGCCGGGGAGCAGCCGGAAGGCCGTGGCCGCGAGGTTCACCATGCCGTCGTACAGGGCCTGCCCGACGTCGCCGGGCGTGCTCCGGTACGGCGGCCACTCCCGCGGCGGACGCGAGCCGGGCGGCCCCGGATCCTCGCCCGGGTTGACCAGCTCCCTGGCCAGCGCGGTGCACCAGTCGCGCGGCGACTCCCACACCGGCATGTCGTAGAGCACCGGTCGCAGCTCCTCGCCGAACCGCCGGGCCAGCGTCTCACGCAGGGATCCGGGGTCCGCGTGGGCCTCCCGCACGACCGCCGCCAGCCACGCCTCGACGGCGATCCAGCCTGCCTCCGCCGGCGGGCCGGCCTCCGGGCCGCGGACCGGGAACGGGCCGGGCACGGTGGCCTCGGGCAGCCGGCCAGGGGTGAAGTCGCCGGTCCGGCCCGCGCCGAAGCGCTCGTGGAGCCGCCGGGCCGAGGCCGGGGGCAGCAGTTCGGCCCCCTCCAGGAGCGCTGTGGGGTCGGTGACGTGACCGGCGTGCTTGAGGGTGAGGGCGACCGCGCGGTCGCGCACCTCGTGGGAGGCGTGCCCGTACGCGTTGGTCAGCGCCCTGACGTGGTCGTTCACCCGTTCCGGGTGAGAGCCGAGGGCACGGTCGAGCCAGGTCAGGCCCTTCACCGCGAGCCCGGCCTCCGGGCGGAAGGTCATCGACTCGACGGCCTCGGCGACGTCCGCCGGGTCGAGCCGGGCCGCGCGCGCCTGCCGCCAGGCCAGTTCGGCCACCGGGCCCGGCGCGGTGGCCAGCAGCCGCAGGTAGTCGCGCAGCCGTCCGGCCGACTCCGCCGGCGTGGGCGCCACCAGCGTGTGCAGCCGGACGAAGAAGCGCAGGTCACGCGCGTCGCCGCCGAGCAGGAATCGGCGCACGCAGCCCGCGATGACCTGCTCGCGCGGCAGCGCGCGGCCGGTCAGGGCCAGCCAGTGGGACGGCTCGGGGGTGAGCTGCTCGTCGGCCAGCGCCCGGCCCGCGCCGGCCGCCTCGAAGATCCGCGGAAGCAGGTGGGGCGTCAGCGGGTCGTCAGCCACGGTCGCCGCCGACAACCAGGCCGCCACCAGCGGCTCGTGGTCGGGCGGGGGAACCGGGCCGTCGCGCAGCAGCGCCAGCGCCAGCGGCACGACCCGGTCGTCGGGACGGCGGACGCGGCGCGCGAGCCGGACCGCCAGATCGGCCCGCCAGGCCGCCGGGCGGCCGGAGACCGCCCTGACCAGCCGGTGCGGGCTCGGCGCGCCGGACGTTCCCGGGTCGAGGTCGCGCTTCATCAGCCAGGTGGCCGCGCCGGCCGGGCCGGGAACGGTCGCCGCGCCCACCATCATCAGCGCCTCGGAGTGACTGGTGGGCTGGTCGAAGGCGTTCCAGCGGGCGGCCAGCAGTCGCGGGCGCAGCTCGGCGAGCAGGCCCGGCAGCTCGGCGGCGACGGCGGCCCGCTCGGCGCCGGTGAGGCCCGGCAACCGGGAGGCCAGCCGCTCGGTGTCGCGGGCGAGCACGAGGCGCCTGATCTCGGCGCGGACGTCGTCGGCGGTCATGACGTGGCTCCGGTGAGCTGGGCGTGCAGGCGGCGGCAGGCGTGGGCGAAGCGGGTCGTCCGGCGGCCGCCCGCGAACTCGGCGACGACCGGGATCTCCCCGCGCGCGCCGGTCCAGAGGGCCACGTCGGTGGCGAGGGCGACGAGCCGGGTGTGGCTCACGGTGACGCGCCGCCCCTCGCCGGGCGACATCACGGGCAGCAGGGCCCGCATGACGCGCCACACCTCGTGGTGGCCACCGGCCTCGGCCAGCCGGGTCAGGGCCGCGATGGCGGGGGTGGTCTCCTGCCAGGTGCGGCGCAGCACCAGCGCGAGCTGACGGCCCATCTCCTCGGCGGGCAGTTCGCCCCTGGCGGCCATGCGCAGGACCAGCGGGATCAGGTCGGGCACACCGCCGGCCAGGAGGAAGGCGAGGACCAGCGCGGTGGACTCGCCCATCGGCCCCTGGGCGAGCTCCAGGCCGATGATCTCCGCCGGAGCGCGCCAGACGCCCCAGTGGCCCTGCAGCAGGTAGGGCAGGAAGTTGACGGCCACGACCTCGCGGTGGGAGGGCAGAACGGCGGGCCACGCCCCCAGAATGTGGCCGGACTCGCTGCCCGCCCGGTCGGACGGCTCCCGCAGCACCACCTCGTCGATCAGCCGATGGCCGGTCGGGGCCGTCACCCGCAGCACGGGCCGCAGCCTGACCTCGGTGAAGTGCTCCGGGTCGCCGTCGCCGAACTCGACCATGGACGCGTCGACCATGTGCCGCCACCCGTGGCCGCACTCGGGGTCGGCCATGCCGTCACCGGCGAGCCAGCGGGCGGCCGACCGCGCCGCCTCCGACTCGACCTTGGCGGCCCGCTCGGCCGCCGCCGGATGGCGGCCCCGCGGCAGCCGCAGCAGCGCCTGCGCCAGGTCGGCGGGGAGCGGTTCCACCCCGGCGGCGGCGCACGTCTCCAGCCGGCCGACCAGCGCGTCGGGGTCGAGGTGGCCGCTCGTCCAGGTCGGGGTGGCCAGCAGCACCGGCGGGAGGGCGTCCTCGCGGAGGGCCGCGGCGAGCTCGGCGTAGCGGTGCAGCAGGAAGTCGTGGAGCGGGGCGACACGGCCGGCGCGGGGCAGGCGGTTGCGCCGCCGCCACTCGTCCTGCTCGGACAGCGCCTCGGGCAGGTACGAACGCCGCCGCGGCGGGACGAACACGACGGTCACCCGCGCGAGCGGCTCGTCCGGGCCCGGCGGGGGCACCGGTTCCCCCAGTCGCATCGCCGCGACCCGGGCGGGGTCCACGCCGAGCGCCGTCATCTCGTCGTAGGCGCGGTCGAGGAGGTGGTACGGCATGGCCTCCACGGAGTCGTCGTACAGGACGCCGGGCCTCTTCCGCACCGGGCGATCATCGGGTTCGTTCAGCCGGATCCGGCCGCCGGCGAAGGGGATCTCCTGGTCGCCCTCGCGGACCACCGCCTTGGCGGGACCTTCGTCGCTGGTCCAGGTGATGGAGAAGGCGCGCAGCGGGGCGTCGTCGTCGAGGAAGCGGCCGGGCCGGCGGCCGCCGCCCACCATGATCCGCCCGGTCGGCGGCTCCTGGCCGGGCTCCTGCCCGCGGGGGACGACGCGCACTCCCACGGAGTGGGCGGCGCGCTCCCAGAACCTCTCCGGCTGGATCGGCGGGAGCTCCGGCACGCTGCCGGGCGTGACGAGCTCCGCGGCCAGCGCCGCCCGCCATTCGCCGGGATCGAGGCACACGTCCTTGAGCCGCCGGCGGCCGTGGGCCTGCTCGGCGTGGGCCTGCTCGGCGTGGGCCTGCGCGACGTGCGTCTGCTCGACGTGGGGGGCGAGCCTGCGGCGCAGCTCCGCGCGGTCGTCGGCGACGCCGGTGACGAAGGCCGCCAGCCAGCGCTCCTCGTCGATCCAGGGCTCGTGCCCGCCGGGGAAGATCGACGGCTCGGGGAAGGGCAGCGCCTGCGCGGGCTCGGGCAGCGGCGGGAACTCCTTGGGCTCCAGCAGCTCCTCGACCGGGGTCTCCCCGCCGAACCGCCCGGCCAGCTTCGCGCCCAGGTCGGCGGGCAGGTCGCGGACGGCGTCGAGGATCGCCTCGGCGTGTTCGGTGAGCAGGCCGGCGTGTTTGAGGGTCAGCTCGACCGCGCGGTTGCGCACCTCGAAGGACGTGTGCGCGTACGCCGTGGTCAGCGCGGCGACGAAGTCGGCGGCGGTCTCCGGCGTGGCCCGGATCGCCTGGTCGAGCCAGCGCAGCCCGGTGGCGGCGAGCTTGGCCTCGGCCCGGAAGGTGAGCGCGTCGACCGCCTCGACCAGGTCGGCGTGGTCGAGCGGCATCGCGGCGCGCACCCGCGCGGCGGCCGACTCGGCGACCGTGCCCGGTGCGGACGGCAACAACCGCAGGTAGTCGCGCAGGCGGGCAGCCGACTCCGCGGGCGTGGGGTCGAGCAGCGTGTGCAGCCGGACGAAGAACCGCAGGTCCTGCTGGTCGCCGCCGCGCAGGAACCGGCTCACGCAACCGTCGAGGGCCTGCTCCCTGGGGATCTCGCGGGCGACGGCGGCCAGCCAGCGGGAGGGCCGGGGCTGCAGCGACTCCTCCCGCAGGACGCGGCCGGCGCCGTCGGCGTCGAAGACCCGGGGCAGCAGCACGGGGGCCAGCGGGTCGTCGGGCACGGTCGGCTGGAACAGCCAGGCGGCCACCAGCGGGTCGTGGTCGGGCGGCACCGCGCCGGACTGGCGCAGCAGCTCCAGGGCCAGCGGCGCGACGCGGTCGGCGGGACGGCGCACCCGCCGGGCCAGCCGGACCGCGACGTCCCGGCGCCATTCCGGCGGACGGGCGGCCGCCACCCGGCACACCTGGTCGACCCTGATGTCCGGCCCCCAGCGGCGGTTGACGTCGCGGCCGGTCATCCACGTCACCGCGGCGGCCGGGCCGGTGATGAGCCCGACGCCGGCCACCAGCAGCGCCCTGGCGATGCCGGTGAACAGCTTCTCGACCTCCCAGGAGACCATCTCCCCGAAGTCGTCGGGGTGCTCGGCGCGCACCTGCTCGGTGCGGACCCGGCGCAGCTCCTTGACCAGGCCGGGCAGCTGCCCGGCCAGCTCGGCGCGCTCCTGCTCGGTGAGCGTGACCAGCCGGTCGGCCAGGCGGCCGGACTCGTTGCGGACGACGAGGTCGCGGATCTCCGTCCAGGTGGTCATCGGGAGACCTCCACGGCGGCGCGGGCGACGATCCGGGCGGCCAGCACGTGCTTGCACGGGCCGCGGGAGCCGCGGTGGTCCCACCACCACTCGCAGGTGCAGGAGCCGTCGGCCAGCGAGACCTGACGCGTGCCGCCCGAGGTGCGGACGGTGGCCGAGTCGCCGTCGAGCCGCACGGCGCCCGCCTCGACGAGCCTGCGCGCCTTGGCCAGCCGCGGGTTGAGCACGGTCACGTTGTCCTTGTCGTAGGGCAGCTCGCGGTGGAAGTGGGCGGCCTCGGCCAGGTCGTAGCCGACCCGGCCGGCGACGCCGAGCTGCGTCAGCGCGGCCCGCACCCGGTCGGCGGGGATGCCGGCGCGGTCGGCCAGCAGGCCGATCTCGACCTCGGGCTCGAAGTTGAGCAGCATGCCGACCACGTCGGCGTCGTTCTCGGCCTCGTCGGTGGCCAGGTCGTCGAGCACCGCGCCCTCGCCGGAGAAGCCGCGCCAGCGCTCGGGCGACAGGGTGAGCGTGTAGCGCATGCCCGGCAGCTCCAGCTCCCAGGCGCTGGAGGCGGCGTCGGACGGGCCGTACACCCGCAGGGCCTTGGCGAAGCGGAGCAACGGCAGCAGGGTGGCGAGCCGGTTGGGGCCGGCGAGCTGGACGGATCCGGCGACCGGGCGATCGGAGACCTTCAGGTCGCGCCCCACCTGGGCCACCCACACCGTGCCCTTCCTGGGCAGCCCGCGCAGGAAGCGCACCGCCGCCATGCCGGCCAGCTCGCCGCGCTGGTCCATGCCCGAGGCGATGACCTGCACCTCGGCGAACCCGCGCAGCCAGCGCTCGGGCAGCGGCACCTTCTTCTCCACCACCGCGCCGTCCGTCGTGGTCACGACCAGCTCGTCGAGGCCCACTCCCAGGTGCAGCGGGTCGCGCGCGCCGATGCGCGCCAGCGCCTCCCGCAGCGGGGCGTTCACGTCGACGTTGGTGGTGCCCCGGTCGAAGACCTCGCCGTCGAGCGCGCCCTGCAGCAGGTCGAGCCGGGCGTACGCGCCGCCGCAGGCGGAGAACGACTCGAAGCGCAGGCGGTCGCCGTTGCACGTCACCACCGGGTCGCGCACCCAGCCGGGTCGCTCCTGCGGCTGGTGGTAGCGGGCCAGCGCCACGTCGGCGACGCCGAGCAGGGCCGCCGCGGCGGGGGCGGCCTGGGTCACCACGCCGCTGAAGAAGCGGGGGGCCACGGCGGGGCCGGACAGGGCACGGCCGCCGGAGGTCGCGAGCCCGAGGCGACCGTCGATGAGCGAGGAGGGCGCGGCGTACGTGTACGCCTGCGTCGCTGAAGTCATGGCCGGGACGATAGATCGCGCCACCGACAAGATCTCCGCTGCGCGTTCCGCCGGTTTTGAGGCCAGATCATCTTTGATTCCGGATGCTCTACTCATTTCGGACAAGCCGGTTTATGCTCTGGGCAACCTGAAGTGGATCACCCCCCCTGGGAGGCGCCCATGAAGAAGATGACCATCCGCCGCAAGAGCACGCAGCGCCTGATGGCCGGGGCCCGCCGGCTCTGGATCGAGTGGTGCTGGTAGGTGCCGAGACGGCGGGCGCTCTCGGGTGCCCGCCCCTGCGGTTCCCGGTGCGGCCGTGAACCGCTACGACTGCCATCGCGGCCACGGGCCCTATGCCGGGGTCGCCGGATTCCTCGCCACGATCGCCGCCGAGCGTCCCCGCCTGGCCGCCCGTCATCGGGTCGAGCTGTACGCGATCGCCCCCTGGCTCGACCGTACGGCGCGGCCGGCCGCCGAGGAGGAGCCGATCAGGTTCCACCCCGCCCGCCGCACCGCCTGCCTGGCGTACGGCGCCGCCGAGTTCGCCGCCGCCTGGGCCGGCACCCTCCGCCGCCCGGTCACCGTCACCTTCGACCACGTCGCGAACGCCGACGAGACCACCGCCGAGCTGCTGGACGTCCTGGTCCCGCGGACCGCCGCCACCCCGCTGCGCCTGGACCTGCGTGCCGACGGTCCAGCCGAGCCGCCGCCGCTGCCCACGGCCCCGGACGCCGTCCGCGCCGCCCTCGGCGACGGCCTGGCCCGCGGCTTCTACCACCACGCGGCCCGCGTCGCCGCCCACGGACGCGCCCTCGTCACCCCGGACGGCGACCTGCGGCAATGGTGGGCCTGCAGCACCGGCCTGGCCACCGCGCTGGCGGCGCTGGAGCGCGCCGAGGAGGCGCTCGATCTCTACGACGAGGCCCGCGCCGCCACCGGCGACCCGAAGATCAACATGTCCGCCGCGTACGCCACCGCCATGTTGTACGCCCGCCACCTCCCGGCCGCCCGCCAGGACCCCGCGCAGGCCCGGCACTGGCTGGAACAGGCGCTCGACCTGGCGCAGAGCCTGGACGACCCGCGTCACCGGGTGATCTCCACCGTCTTCTACGAGCAGGGCCTGGCGTTGCTGGACGCCAAGGCGGGCGCGCCCGACCGGGCGCTGCGGCTGGTCGACGACGGGCTGGCCAGGCTGACCGCGGTGCTCGCGCCGGGCGAGCACCCGCAGCACCTGGCCCGCCTGCGGCACAACCGCGCCCAGGTGCACCTGGCGCTCGGCGACCCGGAGCGGGCCCTGGCCGACCTGGACAGCGTGATCGCCCACGACCCGGACAACAGCGAGTACTACGTGGACCGGGCCGCCCTGCACCGGGCGGCCGGTCGCGTCCAAGCCGCGATCAAGGACTACGGCACCGCCATCAGCCTGGGGCCGCACCTGCCCGAGGCCTACTACAACCGCGCCGTGCTGCACCTGGAACGCGGCCGCGACGACCGGGCCCGCGAGGACCTGGAGCACGCGCTCGCCATCGACCCCGGCCACCTGGACGCCCGGATCGCCCTGGTCAACGCCCACCTGGAGCGCGGCGCGCTCGACGCCGCCGAACGGGACGCGCTGGCCGGCCTCGAACTGGCCCCCAAGGACCCCGCGCTGCTGTGCACGCTCGGCCTGATCCGCTCCGAGCGCGGCGAACCGGCCGAGGACCTGTTCACCCAGGCTCTGGAGGGCGACGAGACGCTGGTCGAGGCGTGGACCAATCGCGCCGCCGTCCGCTTCGAACGCGGTGAGGTGACCGCCGCCGTGGCCGACCTGGACCGGGCGGTGGCCCTGTCGCCCGCGCCCGAGCCGCGCTACAACCGGGGCACCGCGCTGGCCCGGCTCGGCCGCTGGGAGGAGGCGGCCCGCGACTTCACCGACGCGCTCGCCCAGCCGGGCCTGGACCGGGCGCTCCGCCGCGACCTGCGCGCCGAGCTGGACCGCTGCCGGCGCGCCCGCTCCGGCTGACCTCCGGCGGGGTCAGCCCGCCGATCGATCCGCGGCCGGGGTTCCCCCGGCCGGTCCCGCCTGTCGATCCGCGGCCGGGTTCATCCCCGGCCGGTCCCGTCGCAGGTGGTGTCCTCGGCGGGCAGGACGCCGTCCACCAGGTACCGGTTGACGGTGGCGTTCACGCAGGCGTCGCCCGCGGCGAGGTAGGCGCCGTGGCGGTAGGCGCCGCGCAGGGTGATCATGCGTGAGCCGGTCAGCGCCCGGTGCATGGACCGCTGGCCGGGGAAGGGGGTGACGGGGTCGCCCTCGGCCCCGACGACCAGCAGCGGGACGTCGTTGCCGAGCGCGGTGGGCGCCTCCACCGGCGCGACCGGCCAGAAGGAGCAGGGCCCGAGGTTGCGGGTCATCGGCCCGAACAGCGGCTCGTCCGCGCGGTGGGCCTGGATGTCGCGGTAGTAGGACTCCAGGTCGCGGGAGGCGGCCCGGTCGGCGCAGAGGATCGGGGTGCCCGCCCGGTCCTCGGCCGACCCCGACCCGGTGAACAGGCCGTCGAGCGTCTCCTGCAACGACGCCGGGACGGTGACCGCGTCGCCGCGGGCGGCGCGGGCCAGCGTCCGCACCTCCGCGGCGAAGCTCGCGTACGCCTTGGCGCTGTCGTCGTAGAGGCGGATGAACAGCAGGTAGGGGACGTGGTGGGCGTCGATCCGGTACCCGCCGACGCGCAGCGGACGACGCGACGCGGCCCGGTTCACCCGCTCCACGGTGGCCAGGACGTCGGCCTCGGTGGCGCCCAGGCCGTACTCGGCGTCGCGGGCGGCGGCCCAGGAGGCCCAGTGCCTCAGCGCGGCGTCGATCGCCGGGCCGGTCGCGGACAGCAGGTCGGGGCCGTAGACGTCCGGGTCCACCGCGCTGTCCAGCACGAACCGGTCGGCGCGGCCGCCGAACAGCTGCGCGTAGACGGCGCCCAGGTAGGTGCCGTAGGAGTAGCCGAGGTAGGACAGTCTGGGCTCGCCGAGCGCGGCGCGGATGACGTCCATGTCGCGGGCGGTGTTGCGGGTGGAGGCGTGCGGCAGCAGGTCACGGTTGCCCTGGACGCATCCGGCGGCCAGCTCCTTCATGAGGGTGGCGCTCTCGCCGAACGTGCGGCGGGTCGGGCCGGCCGACCGGGTGGGGGTGTCGGTCGTCCACCGGCAGCGGATCGGCGTGCTGCGGCCGACGAAGCGCGGATCCATCCCGATCAGGTCGTAACGGGCCGCGACGGCGGGCATGAGCCTGCCGAGCAGCGGCTGTCGCAGCCCGCTCCCGCCCGGACCGCCGGGATTGATCAGCAGGACGCCCCGGCGCGCGCCGGGATCGGCCGCCTTGATCCGTGAGATCGCCACCGACACGGTCCGCCCCCGGGGCCTGCGGTAGTCCAGCGGAACGGTCACCTCGGCGCACTGGGCGCCCGCCGCGTCCAGAGCCGCGCCGGCGTCGTCGGCCGGACCGGTCGAGCAGCGGTGCCAGGCGAGCGCCTGGCGGTGGAACCCCGCCAGGGCGTCGGTCCCGCTGTCACGTCTGACGTCCGCCGACGCCTGGCCGGTGACCGCCATCCCCGCCATCAGGGTCGCGCTCGCGGCGACGGCTGTGACGATCTTTCGTGCACGCACAGAAAGCCCCCTTTTCTGATGATGTCGGCACCGACGCTAGGGGGCCGCGCGATCGACCTTGATCGGCCGAACGGCCGACCAAGATCGGCCGTACGGCCATTCCGGCGTCCTGCTCCGGACGGCCTGACCCGCAGCGGGCACGCCCCCCGGCATCCGCGCCGACCCGCCCCTGGACGCGGCTGGATGCGCAGGGGACCGCCCGGCGCGACGTGATGTTCCGACCTACGCGGACATGAGCGGCCGGGGCTGGTTCAGTGGCCGTCGCAGCAGGCGGTGCGGGCTTCGGCGAGGTGGGCGGGGTCGTTCCACCAGTGGCCCGCCGTGCTCGGATGGACGGGGACGCGGGCCTTGACCCGCCCGGCGGGCGCGGCCGCCCCCTGGTCGGCGGCGGCGGCGGCGGCGGCGGCGGTGGCGGCGGACGGGTAGGGCGCGAGAAGCTGCTCGACGGTGTGGTGCCTGCCGCCGACGACGACGGCGGTGACGTTGGCCGCGTCCTCGATGCGGGACAGCGGGTCGCCGTCGACGATGGCCAGGTCGGCGTACATGCCCGTGGCGATCCGGCCCAGCGGGAGGCCCAGGTAGGCCCCGGACGTGCTGGTCGCTGCGGTGAGCGTCTCGCGCGGGGTCAGGCCGTACCGGACCATGGCCCGCAGGTTCATGTGCAGGCTGAGCCCGAGGTGGTCGATCGGCGCGTCGGTGCCGGCGGTGACCACGCCGCCGCCGCGGATCATCGCCGCGAGCTGCGCGACCTGGTTGGCGAGGTTCGTCCGGACCACCTGGACCGCCGCCGGGTCGGCGGTCTGCGCCGCGGTGACCGTCGCCCGGAGCGCGGCCATCCGCCAGTTCGGGTAGAGCCGGCGCACCCGTTCGTCGGTGACCAGCGAGGTGTCCTCCCGGTACAGGGTCGAGGAGGCGAACAGGGTCGGGGTCCTGGCCATCTTCGAGGCGTTGAACATGGAGATGACGTCGGAGTAGGCCGAGCCGACGTTCGTGACGGTGCGCGAGTAGCCGAACCGGTTGGTGGCGCCGACGTGCTCGGTCTGGTCGCCGCCCATGGCGATCGCCGGGTAGTGGTAGTGCGAGCTGACCGGCTTGCCCTGGCGGTGGGCCCAGTCGATGACCTCCCGGTGCCAGACGACCGGCAGCCGCACGTAGCACTTCAGCAGGTCGTAGTCGAGGGCGGCGGCCCGCCGCAGTTCGAGCCGCAGCTGCTCGTGCGAGTACGTCGGGCGCATGAAGTTGTAATAGATGCGCGCCCCGTCGATGGCCTCGCCGGTGCCCAGGTAGCGCGGCGCGAGCCGGGCGCCCGACTGCACCGACTCCCGTTCCTCGACCATGTGGTACGCGGGCGAGCCCGGCGAGCGGGTGGTGGTGACGCCCAGCGCCAGCCACAGCGGGCCCTGCCGCGACCCGTAGGCGTAGCCCTGCATCTCGCGGTGGTGGTGGATGTCGATCAGGCCGGGCATGACGAACCTGTCGCGGGCGTCGATCAGGTCGCCGGGCCGTCCGTCCCGGTGCGGCTCGATCGCGGCGATGCGCTGGCCCCGCACGACGATGTCGACGTCACGGACGACGCGGCCGGAGACGCCGTCCCACATGCGGCCCGCGTGAATGACGACCTGGTCAGGGCCGGGGTCGTTGCGCCAGGTCAGCCGCACCGGGACCGGCTGGGCGGGCCTCCCGTCGAGGCTCGCCCGCTTGAGACGTCCCTCGTTCAGGTAGAGGAGGGTGGCAGAGTCGCCGGCCCAGACGGGGGCGTCGGAGACCTCCCGGGTGACCTGACGGGCCGCTCCGGTGGGCCGGCCGGTCCGGTCGACGGGCAGCACCCACAGGACCGACTCCATGGCGAAGGCGAGCATCGTGCCGTCGGGCGACCAGACGGGGCCGTCGTCGCCGCGGGTCTGCAGGGACCGGTGGGGCG
Organism: Nonomuraea sp. NPDC004702; assembly: GCF_053601695.1. Lineage (NCBI taxonomy): Bacteria > Bacillati > Actinomycetota > Actinomycetes > Streptosporangiales > Streptosporangiaceae > Nonomuraea > Nonomuraea sp. NPDC004702. The sequence goes on along the minus strand of NZ_JBSGCE010000024.1, from coordinate 129,660 downwards.
CGGGGTCGACGTACGTGCCGGCGCCGGTGGCCCGGTCCACGAGCAGGATCTTGGACAGCCCCTCCCGGTAGCGCCGCGAGTACGGCACCACCGCGGCCATCGCCAGCGTCCTGCCGTCGGGGGACCACGTCGGGCGGCCCGGCTCGAAGGTCGCGTCGTAGATCTTCTGGCGGTCGCCGGTGGAGACCTCCACGACCCACAGGGCGCCGTCCTGGTCCAGGTAGGCGATCTCGCTGCCGTCCGGCGACCAGCGGACCGACAGGGCGGCGGAGTCGGTCAGCCGGGTCACCTGCCGGTCGGCGCCGGTGTCCAGCTCGCGGACCCAGACGTTGAGCGTGCCGGTGCGGTCGGTGACGAATGCCAGCCGCCGCCCGTCGGGGGAGAAATCCGGGTCGGCTTTCCACCAGCGGTCCCGGAAAAGCGGTTCCGGGGTGCCGCCGGCGCGCATGAGATAGATGTCGTTGAGCGCGCGGAAGGCGACGAGTGAGCCGTCCGGCGAAACGGCCGGGCTGCCGATTCCGACGACCGGGAATGAGCCCGGCCGGTCGAATACCCGGACCTTTTTCCGGTACTTCGGAGTGGTCGTGGTCAGCGCGGCGGTGAAGCCGACCGTGCCGGCGGTGGGGGAGCCGAGGCGGCGGACCTTGATGGTGCCGGCGGAGGTGTAGTAATAGCGTCCGTCCGGGGCGAACCGGGCGCGGAACGGGAACACCTCCTCGCCGGTGACGAGCGCGCCCGCGGTGCCGGCCAGGTCGTTGGCGCCCGCGTGGAAGTGGTGGTAGGCGAGGTCGGCGCCGTTCGGCAGCCAGGACGGCTGATGGACGACCTGCCCGGCGGGCACCGTGACCGCGGTGGCGCGCGTGCCGGTGGCGACCTCGACGACGTCGATCCTGGTGTCGGCGACGACGAAGGCGATCTTGCTTCCGTCGGGCGACCAGGCCGGCTCGTACTCCTCGGCGGAGCCGTCGGTCAGGACGCGGCTCGCGCCGGTGGCGACGTCGAGCAGGTGGATGCCGTAGCTGCCGCCCGCGTCGGAGGAGTAGGCGATGGTGCGGCCGTCGGGGCTGTGGCGGGGCTCGCGGTGGTCGTACGGGCCGGTGGTCAGCTTCCTGATCGCGGATCCGTCGGGCCGGATCGTCCACAGGTCGAAGACGCCGTCGCGGTACGACTGGAACACGATCGTCTCGCCGTCGGGGGACCAGTCGGGCTGGGCGATGTCGTACAGGTCGCTGGTGAGCCTGCGGGCGGCGCCGCCGGAGGCCGAGCAGACCCACAGGACGCCGAGCAGGTCGAGGGCGAGCAGGCGGCCGTCGGGCGAGGGCGCGACGGCGAAGTCGGTGCCGGAGGTGACGGCCGTCCGGCCGGCGTCCCGCGCCACGCGGGCCCGCGCCGGTGCGGCCGGGGCCAGCGCGGCGGCGAGCGCGGCGCCGCCACCGGCCAGGACGGCCCGCCGGGACGGCCCTGACATCGATCCGGACGGGGCGGCGGAGACGTCGGAGGGAACCGGTGCGTGAGACATCGCGAATTTCCATTCCACTGTTCAGATGGTCGGCGAAAGGCTGAACACGACGACGCGCGATTCATGGTCCCAGACGAAATGCCTAATCGCCTCGGAGTTCATCTGATCGGCCAATGTTGCGTGGCTGGAAAATGCCTTCAGGAAAGTAGATATGTCGGTCAAAAGAATAAGTCAAGAGGGACGGGCGGGACGGGACCGCCTGCAGAAGTGGGGCCAGCCCCACCCACCCGTACGGCCAACCCCATGTTCGGCCCGGTGGGTGCTTCCTAAGCTCGCTGCCACAACGACATGGAGGAGACAGATCATGGCGAACACCGGCGACACCCCGACCGCGACGACGGCCCTCGGCGACGCCCGTGCCCAGGAGGCCCTCGCCACGGTGAGGAAGTGCGTCACGCTCTTCGGGGCCGTCGGTGTCATCGTCCTCGGCGTGGTCGCGGTGATGGCGTTCACCGGCGGCGAGGCGTCCGGTTTCATGTGGGTCCGGGGGGTCGTGCTGGTCGCGATGGCTGCGCTGATCCACCGGATGACCGTCCGCGCCGCGGAGGGGTCGTACAAGGCGTTCGACCGGGTGCGCACCCTGTCCACCGTCATGCCGATCGCGATCATCGGCGTGGACCTGATCCCCGGACTCTGCCCGGCCTGGTACGCCGTGCTCCAGGGCCTGTCGGCGCTGGCCCTGGCCGGCGTCGCCGTCATCACCCGCGGCGCCGCACTGCGCGCCGCCTTCGCCGGCGGGAAGTGAGGCCCGGGCCCCGCGGGTCAGGCGGGCGGCTGGAGCATGGGCACCAGGAAGCGCCTGGCCACCTCGGCGAGCTGCCCGTCGTCGTCGAGGTCGATGACGGCGCTGGGGATCGCCAGGAAGGAGGTGGAGATGCGCACCATCATCTCCGCCACGAGGTCGGCGTCGAGGCCGTCGGACACGTTGCCCGCGCGCTGCTCCCGGCGGAGCTGGCCGGCGACGAACTGCCGCACCGTGGCGAGGGTCTGGCCGCCGTCGGTCATCAGGGACGGCACGAGCAGATCGGGCTCGGTGGCGATGAGACCGCCGATCAGCGGGTTGCCGCGGATGGCCCGCAACGAGCTGACGAAGCCGAGGACCACCCGGTCGGCCGGTGTGTGCGCCTGCTCGATGTCGATGAGGAACCGGTCGAAGTAGCGGCGGAACTCCCGGCGCACCACGTGCTCGACCAGCGTGTCCTTGGTGTCGAAGCGCCGGTAGACGGTGATCCGTGACACCTTGGCCAGGCGTGCGACGTCCTCCATGGTGGAGCGCCTGATGCCCATCCGGCAGAACTGCTCGTAGGCCGCGTCGAGGATGCGCGTCCGCAGCTCGTCGGGGTCGCCGACGCGTTCGACGGCGTCGACGAAGGCGCGCTCCAGCAACGACTCCGAGCCCGACGGCGCCATGAAGCCGGACAGCACGGATTCCACGATCACCTCCTGGATCGATTCTGCCTCAGGGGCGGGTCTTGTGATGTCCATCACAACGTGCTCTCATGATGATACACAGACTCATGGTTTGTTTCTCAGTATCACCCACTTCTCGGCCCCGGGCGAGAAGGAGGAAGCGGCGTGGGAGAACTCAGCAGGCGTGATTCCGGCGACGGCGCCGACACGCGCTCCCTGTTCGGTGGATCTCCGGCGAGCCGATCGAGACTGCCCTGAGCGGGACCCCCCATCTCGAAGGAGTGCAGAGCATGGCAGAGCTGAGCAGGCGCGAGATACTGATCTCGGGCACCGCCCTGGGAGCCCTCGGCGCGCTGGGGATCACCTCCCCGGCCCAGGCCAAGGCCCTCGCCGACGGCTGGGAGTGGCCGGCCGCCGGCTCGGTCGCGGGCTCCGGCACCGGCGCCGACCCTCGCTGGGTGTGGGACGACGTCGCCGACCCGCTCCTCGCCTCGCTGTTCGACCGCGGGGTCATCCCCGAGGTCAACCGGCTGCTCTACGACTGGAACCGCAACGACCAGCCGCTGCCCGCCGGGCTGCCGGCCGACCTGCGGGCCTTCATCGAGCAGGCGCGTCAGCTCCCGTCCTGGGCCGACCAGGGCAAGCTGGACGCCGCGTCGCGGTTCCACGCGCTCAAGGGCAACTACATCGTCGTGCTCACCATCGTCGGGGCCGGCATGCTGGCCACCGCCATCCCCAAGGAGGCCCGCGCGGTCTACTACTCCGCGGGCGGCGCCGACCTGAAGGACCGGGTCGCCAAGACGAACGTCCTGGCGTACGCGGTCAGGCCCCAGAACGCCTGGGGGCCCGGCGGGACGGCCGTGGTCGAGGCCGTCAAGACCCGGCTGGTGCACGCGGCCGTGCGGCACCTGCTCAAGTCGTCCCCCCACTGGCCGGGGCCCATCCCGATCAGCCAGGAGGACATGCTGGTCACGTGGCACACCCTGGCGACCTACTCCATGCGCGGGATGCGCGAGTGGAAGGTGCGCATCTCCGCCGCCGAGTCCGCGGCGTACCTGCACTCGTTGCAGCTGCTGGCGCACATGCTCGGCATCAGGGACGAGTTCATCCCCGCCACCTGGGACACCTCCTACGCCCAGTCGGACATCGTCCTGCCCAGGAACATGGGGCCGACGCCGGAGGGCGTGGAGCTGAACGACATCCTGCGCGACATGCTCGCGGAGCTGACCAGTCCGGGCAGCATCGACAAGCCGCTGGTCAACGCGTTCTCCAGGTACCTCACCGGCAACCAGGCGGCCGACTGGAACGGCATCCCGCGCGAGCCGCTGTGGGACCCGGTCGTCAAGACCGCCTGGCCGCTGCTGGTGGCGTTCAGGGAAGGGGTGATCGGGCTGCCGCTGGTGCCGGCCGCGGCCTGGCTGCTCGACGAGATGATCAAGAAGTGGACCACGTTCTACCTGACCAAGGGCGCGCAGACCAAGATCGTGATCCCGACCGGCAACCGCCCCGGCTGACCCCGGCGGCTCCGCCCCGGAAACGCGTACCGGACGCGGGCGACACCCGTGGGGCAGGCGCAACCCGCCCCACGGGCCCGCCGGGTTCGAGCAGGCTTCGGGCGGCTGCACCTCTCACGGGCGCGCCGGGTTCGATCGGGCTTCGGGTGCTGAACGGGGGCGCGGCCTCGCGCCGGGCGGCGGGCCTTCGATAATCGGGTCGACACGCGGGCCCGCGGTGCACTGTGATGGTCCGGCCGCCCGCCGCACGGTGCGGGCCCGTCGCTGGAGTCGTCCTTGGCAGTCCCGGGAACCGCGCCCGTCCGCCCCACGATCGACGCCGCCCTGGTCAGGAGGCTGGTCGACACGCAGTTCCCGCAGTGGGCCGCGTTGCCGCTGCGGCTGCTCGACCCGGCGGGCTCCGACCACGTGATCTACCGGCTGGGCGACGAATTGTCCGTCCGGCTGCCCCGCCACGCCGACGCCGTCGGGCAGGCCGACAAGGAACACGAGTGGCTGCCCAGGCTCGCGCCGAGGCTGCCGCTGGCCGTACCGGTGCCGGTGGAAGTGGGTGAGCCCGGCTTCGGCTATCCGTGGCGGTGGGCGGTGTCCCGCTGGCTGGCGGGCGAGGTGGCCACCGTCGAGGCGCTGGCCGGCTCGTCCGTGGCCGCCGAGAGGCTGGCGGAGTTCCTGGTCGCGCTGCAGCGGTTCGCGCCCGAGTCCGTCCCGTCCCTGAAGACCCGTCCCGACCTCGCCCAGCAGCCGCTGGCGGGCCGGGATCGCGCGACGCGGGCCGCCATCGCGGCGCTCGGCGGCGTGTTCGACCGCGCCGCCATGACCGGGCTGTGGGACGCGGCCATGAGCGCCCCCGGCTGGGACCGCGCGCCGGTCTGGTTCCACGGCGACTTCCACACCGGCAACGTGCTGACCGTCGGCGGCCGCGTCAGCGCGGTCATCGACTTCGGCGGGCTCGGCATCGGCGACCCGGCCGCCGACCTGATGATCGCCTTCACCCTGATGTCGGCCGGCAGCCGGGCCGCCTTCCGTGCCGCGCTCGGCGTGGACGAGGCCACCTGGACCCGGGGCCGCGGCTGGGCCCTGGCCACCGGCCTGAACGCGTACACCGCCTACGCCGCCGTCAGCCCGAGGGTCGCCGCGCAGACCACCCGGCAGATCACCCAGGCCCTCGCCGGTTAGCCCGGTTCGCCGGAAATACGAACCGGGATGTAAGAAAACCGTCCTTCGGACCACATGTTCTACGAACGACTCATCCGCGACCGAAGGAAAACCCTGATCACGCCCCACCGAGACGCTGGTCCGGCCAGGTCCGGGCCGGGCCGGACGGCGCCCGATGGCAAGGAGGGGTCAGCGGTGGGGGCGGAAGGTGCGGCGGAGGTCTGCGACCCATTCGTCGGGGATCTCCCATGGGATGAAGTGCCCGCCGCGAGCGTGGCAGGTGATGCCGGCGTGGTTGTACCAGGCGGCCCGGTCGCCGTCGAGGAAGCCGCGGATCCGCTGGTCGCCGGTCGTGACGCCGGGCGGGTTCTCGAAGTCGACGAACGTGATGCCCGTGGGCGCCTCGACGACCGGCCACCGGTCGTGCGACGGCGTCCAGGGGTAGCGGTTGTTGTTGGCGTAGGTGCGGATCGAGCTGTCGATCGTGTTGCCCGCCCAGAAGATCGTCGCGTGGGTGAGCAGGTCGTCCTTGGTGAAGACGTTCTCGACGTCGCCGTGGTTGTCGGACCACTTCGTCCAGCGTTCCAGGATCCAGGCCAGCATGCCGGCGGGGGAGTCGGCCAGGCCGTGGCCGAGCGTGGACGGCGCGAGCATGTGCGCCGCCAGATGCACCGCGAACCGCCGGTCCAGCTCGACGAACCGGGCGTGCACGTCGGCGGGCAGGCCGTCCGGGATGGGCATGCCGCCGCTCAGGTCCCAGGCGCGGTCGCCGTTGAAGAAGGTGAGCTTCTGCGCCGAGCCGATGTGGATCGCGTACAGCTCGTCGGCGTACTTGTGGCCGAGCTGCCCGGTGACCAGCGCCCCGACGTCGCATCCGGCGGCGGCGTATCGGTCATGGCCGAGGACGCCGGTCATCAGCTCGTGCCACACGTCGGCGATCTTCCAGAAGTTCATGTCCGGCCGGCCGTCCAGCGGGGCCGAGAACCCGAAACCCGGCAGTGAGGGCACGATCACGTCGAACGCCTCCGCCGGATCCCCGCCGTGGGCGCCGGGGTCGGCGAGCGGGTCGATGACCTTCGACCAGTGCCAGAACGTCCAGGGCCAGCCGTGGCTGAGGATCAGCGGCACGGGGGCGGGGCCGACGCCGGGCTTGCGCATGAAGTGCACCGGCACGCCGCCGACGTCCACCCGGTAGTGCTCGTAGGCGTTGATCGCCCGTTCCGCCGCCCGCCAGTCGAAGCCGTCGGCCCAGTAGGCGACCAGCTCGCGCAGGTACGCGCCGGGCACGCCGTAGAAGCCGTCGTCGTTCCCCGCGGACGGCGCCCATCGGGTCAAGGTGAGCCTGCGGCGCAGGTCGTCGAGCACCTCGTCCGGTACGTGCAGCGGTTCAGGGCGCAACGGGAAGGGAGTCGAGCGAGCCAAGGGAACCGTCCTCCTAGTCTTCGACACGCGCGGCGATCTCGGTCAGGCGGCCGAGGACGCCCGCGTACCGGGCCAGCTCCGCGCGCTCGTCCTCGCTCAGGTGCGCCACCAGGCGGGCGACCCGCGCCACCCGGTCGGCGCGCCGGGAGCGGACGATGTCCCTGCCCTCCTCGGTGAGGCTCAGCAGGACGGCGCGGCCGTCGCGCGGGTCGGGGCGGCGCGCGACCAGCCCGTCCCGTTCGAGCCGGGCGACCAGGCTGGTGAGCGCGGGCTGCTTGAGCTGTTCCGTCGCCGTCAGGTCGGTGAGCCGCATCGGACCCTTGCCCGCCAGCGTGTGCAGCACGGACAGGGTCGAGAAGCTGAGCCGCCGCACCGAGGGCAGCCGGATGAAGTACGCGTTGAAGTCCTCGATCGCGCCGACGAGCGCGTCGAGGTCGAGATCGGGGCCGGGGTCCGCCTGAGAGGATGCCACGCGCCCATTTATATCGAAGTTCGATGTAAATGCACTACATTCGGTGAGCTACACCATTAATGAGGACGGAGGCGCCGCGACCGACAGGTCGATCTCCGGGTCGAAGAGCACCTTGGCCAGATGCTCGACGCCGTGGCACACGGCCCCGATGGCCACGCACTCGTCGCCGAGCACGGAGGCCCGCAGCTCGGGCGTGCGCAGGCACATCGTCTCCAGCTCGATCCGCAGCGGCTCCATGAGCACGTCGGCCGAACGCGAGAACCCCCCGCCGAGCACCACCAGGTCGGGGTCCACGGTGAGGGCCATCGCGGTGGTGGCCAGCGCGAGCACCTTGACGTAGCGCAGGACGGCCCGGCGCGCCTCGACGTCACCCTGCCTGGCGGCCTCGAACACCGCCCCCGCGACCGCCTCCGGCGGCGTGCCGGGCTCGACCGACGGGACGGCCTGCAGCAGCTCGCCCACGTGACCGAGGTTGAACAGCGGATGCACGCCGATCTCCCCGGCGGCGCCGCCGCTGCCGCGCAGGGGGACCCCGTCGAGCACGACGGCGGCGCCGGCCCGGCGTCCGACGTGCAGGAAGATCAGGTTCCGCGCGTCGCGGGCGATGCCCCTGCGGCACTCGGCCAGCGCGGCGAGCCTGCTGTCGTTCTCCACCAGGACGGGGCAGCGCAGCCGGTCGCCGAGGTGGTCGGCCAGCGGCACGTCCGACCAGTCCTGGATGGCCCGCGAGAGCACGACGCGCCCCTGCAGGTCGACGTAGCCCGTGCTGCCCGCGACCGCGAGCCAGACGTCGGCGGCGGCGGTGCCCGAGCCGGTCAGGCAGCCGTCGATGGCCCGGTCGACGGCGGCCAGCCGCTCGCCGCGCGGCTGCTCGGGAGTGACCGGCTCGCGCGTGGTGTGCAGGACGTTGCCGTCGAGGTCGGCCACGACCGCGAGCACCTTGTGCGCCCCTATGTCGAGGCCGAGCACCCGGCCCGCCTCCGCGTGGAACCGGTAGCGGCGCGCGGGCCTGCCCTTCTCGCCGCCGCTCGGATCCATCTGGACCACCCAGCCCAGCTCCATGAGGTCCTTGACCACCACCTTGATGGTGGCCCTGGCCAGGTCGGCGCGCTCGGCGAGCTGGGTCAGCGTCGCCGGCCCGCCGGCGCGCAGGGCCGAGAGCGCGGCGAGCGCGTTGAGCCGCCGGAGCCGCTGGAGGTCGCCGCCGGTCACGGAGAGCGTCACTGATGACCCTTCTTGACGAATCTTAATGGTGAGCTCCATCATAAATCCTGATCGAGGCTCTCACCCAGAAAAAAAGAGGCCAGATCACGGGCATGGCCGCGGGCGGCTCGCGGCGACCGGAAGCCGAGCGCCATGCTACGACCCGCCGCCCGCCCTGTCACCGACCGACGATCCCGCCCCCGAACCCCCCCAGGGACCTGTCTTGCTGCTGCCACGACCCGTCCATGTGACCCCAGACGGCGGGGAACCCTTCGCCCTCACCGCGACCACAGTGATCGCCGCCCCTCCCGGCCTGTCGCGGGTGGAGGGCTGGCTGCGGGCCGCGTTGTCGCCCGCGACCGGCCTGCCGCTGCCCGCCGGAGCGCCGGGGCCGGGGGCGATCGAGTTCGCCCTGACCGCCGGGCTCGGCCCGGAGGGTTACCGCCTGACCGTGCGTCCCGACGGGGTGCGCGTCGAGGCGGGCGACGCGGCCGGGGCGTTCTACGGCGCGCAGACCCTGCGCCAGCTCCTCCCGCCCGCGGCCTTCCGCAGGGGCGCGGTCGGCGAGCAGGACTGGCTGCTCGCCCCGGTCACCGTCGCCGACCGGCCGCGCTTCCGGTGGCGCGGCTGCCTGATCGACGTGGCCAGGCACTTCCTGCCGAAGCCCGACCTGCTGCGGTACATCGACCTGCTGGCCGCTCACAAGCTCAACGTGCTGCATCTGCACCTCACCGACGACCAGGGCTGGCGGCTGGAGGTCAAGGGGTATCCGAAGCTCACCGAGGTCGGCGCCTGGCGCAGGGAGAGCCCGCTCGGCGACCGCCGGCACGGCGTGTTCGACGGCCGCCCGCACGGCGGCTTCTACACCCAGGACGACCTGCGCGAGATCGTCTCGTACGCGGCCGACCGGTTCGTCACCGTGGTGCCGGAGATCGAGCTGCCCGGCCACTCGCAGGCGGCCATCGCGGCCTATCCGGAGCTGGGCAACCTCGACGAACGGCTGGAGGTCGCCACCGGGTGGGGCGTCTCGCCCAACGTGCTCAACGTCGAGGACGCCACGCTCGCCTTCTACCGGGACGTGCTCGACCAGGTCATGGAGATCTTCCCCGGCGAGTACGTCTGCGTGGGCGGCGACGAGTGCCCCAAGGAGCAGTGGCGGCAGAGCCCGTCGGCCCAGCGCCGCATCGCCGAGCTCGGCCTGCGCGACGAGGAGGAGCTGCAGAGCTGGTTCATCGGCCAGTTCTCCGACCACCTGGCGGCGCGCGGCCGTCGCCTGCTCGGCTGGGACGAGATCATCGAGGGCGGCCTGCCACCCGGGGCGACGGTGGCGTCCTGGCGCGGGACGTACGGCGCGGTCGCGGCGGCGCGGGCCGGGCACGACGTGGTCACCTGCCCCTTCACCGAGCTCTACCTGGACTTCCGGCAGTCCGACCGGCCCGACGAGCCGGTCCCGATCGGCAACGTGATCTCGCTGCGCGACGTCCACGGCTTCGAGCCGGTGCCGCCGGAGCTGACCGAGGCCGAGGCCGCCCGGGTCCTCGGCGCGCAGGCCAACCTCTGGACCGAGCACATCGACTCGCCCCGCGGGCTCGACTACATGGCCTTCCCGCGGCTGTCGGCCTTCGCCGAGGTCGTGTGGAGCCCCGCCGGCGGCGACTTCGACGACTTCCTGGCGCGGCTGCGCCACCACGAGCGCCGGCTGGCCGCGCTGGGCGTGGAGTACCGCAAGGAGACCGGCCCCGAGCCGTGGCAGACCCGGCCGGACGTCCGCGGCCGGCCCAAGGAGCGGGCGGAGACCGAGGCCGAGGTGGCGGCCTGGACCCGCGGCCTGCGGCGCAACCTCAGCGAAGGGAAGCGAGCATGATCAAGCGTCTGTCCGTCGTCCTCGTCGGCCTGTCCTGCTTACTCGGACTGGTCACCCCGGCCCAGGCGGCGGCTCCGGAGCTGTCGGCGTACTTCAGCAGGCCGAGCGTGGACGGCACGCTCGCCGACCCCCTGCCCGCGAAGGTGCTGGAGCTGATCGGGCTGGCCGCCCCGGACTCCACGCTGCGCGTGGCGACCTTCGTGCTGGAGATCAAGGCCGTCAAGGACGCGCTGGTGGCTGCGCACGCCCGGGGGGTGGACGTACGGGTGGTGTCCGAGGGATCTGGGCACAACGCGCTCCTGGACGAGCTGGCCGCGGCCGGCGTGCCCGTCACGCTCTGCGACAGGGGCTGCAACGGGCCGGACACCGACATCAGCCACCACAAGTTCCTCGTGTTCAGCCGGCTCACGGACGGCAGGACCGACGTGGTCGTGCAGAGCTCGCAGAACCTCGCCCCCGACACCGGCCTGCACCAGAACATGCTGATCAGCTCGGGCGACGCCGCGCTGGCCGACGGCTACCGGCAGGTGTTCGACACGCTGGCCTCCCAGGTGCGCACCTCCTGGCGGGCGCCGTTCACCGCCACCAGCGGCAAGGTCACGGTCTGGATGGAGCCCCGCGACACCGCCTACGACCAGAGCGCCTACGGCAGCGCCGACCTGGTCGCGGCCATGATCCGGGACGTGGGCTGCCCCGGCTCGATCCGCGTGGTGCAGTCGCAGTTCGCCACCGACCGGCCGCTGGTCATCGCCGAGCTCAAGGCCAAGAAGCAGCAGGGCTGCGACGTCCAGGTGCTCGTGGCCGAGGGCAACCAGACGGCCGCGACCGCCGCCGAGCTGGCCAAGGGCGGGATCGTGGTGCACACCTTCCGGCCCGGCGGCTGCCACTACCCGATCGGCGACACCTGCGCGCCGGACAGCATCCACTCCAAGATCATCCTGGTGGATGGGCCGTCGGCGGCGGCGGGCGGCGCGCGGCGCAGCTACGTCTACACCGGCTCCCACAATCTCAACGGCGGCTCCCTGACCGCCTCGGACGACTCCTTCGTCCGCGTCGACGACCCGGCCGTCTACGCGGCGTACGACGCCGACTTCGCCGCCATGAAGGACGAGGTCGTCAAGATCGTCCCCAGGGCCTTCCCCGGGGCCGGACTCCAGATGACCGCCAACGGCCCCGACGACCAGCGCGCGCCCAGGGCCGCCGCCATGCGGTCCGGCTACACGGCCGTGGCCTGGGAGGACGACCGCGACCGCGCCTCGGTGGAGGGCGCCGAGGTCTACGCGCGCATCTACCGAGACGGGCAGCCGGTGACCGGCCCCGTCAAGGTCTCGATGGGCGGCGTCGGCTGCGCCGCCGGCTGGAACCACGTGCAGCCGTCGGCCGGCGTCGACGACGCGGGCAACGCCTACGTCGCCTGGGCCGAGGACGGCGACTGCCGGGGCGAGCACAACATCGCGGTGCGCAGGCTCTCGCCGTCGGGCACGCTGAGCGCGACGATCTGGGCCAACGACCCGCAGTGGAGCGGCGACCAGACCCGGCCGAGGATCGCGGTCCGCGGCGCCGGCGGGTTCACGGTGGCCTGGGAGGACGGGCCGACCGGGACCGTCCGCGCGGCCGGCTACGCCTCGCTGACCGCCCGTTCCTTCGCGCCGCTCCAGGTGGGCACGGGGGACCGGCCCGACGTGGCCGTCGACGGCGCGGGCACCGCGACCGTGGTCTGGCAGCAGGCGCCCAACGTGTACGGCAGGCGGATCTCGGCGACCGGCGCGACCGTCGCCGCAGCCACCCGGATCAACACCAACGCCGCCACCCAGCACCTGGCCCCCGCCGTGGCGACGACCCCCGGCGGCGACAGCGTCGTGGCCTGGAGCGACAACGTGGCGGTCACCGGCGGCGACGTGACGACCGTCTGGCGGGTGCGGACGCGCGGCCTGACGCCCACCCTGGGGCAGAGGTTCGCGGAGCTCCCCGTCGCGTTCGGCAGGTACGCGCCGAACACGCCCTCCGACGGCGGCAAGGAGTACCCGCCGCTCTGCGGAAAGGTGGACCAGACCTACCGGTGCGCCGTCCAGGGGTCGCCGTCCGTGGCCGTCGACGACACCGGGCGGTTCGTGGTCGGCTGGACCGAGTCCGACCTGTGGAACGCCGGCCGCTCCCACGAGGTGTACGCCCGCGGGTTCAACGCCGACGGGACGACGACCGGCCGCTTCCCCTGCGAGCGCATGAACCCGAACACCGCCGGCGACCAGTCGGGCACCGCCGTCGCCGCCGACGGCAGCGGGTTCCACCTCTTCTACGTCGAGGACTTCGACGCCAACGGATACGGCGACGTCGTGGCCAGGACCGGCTTCACCAACACCGGACTCTGAGCCCGCCGCCCGCCGCGACCGAGACCCTGATCACCATCCCCCGACGCCTTCTAGAGAAAAGGAACTGCCCGTGCGCCTGCGTATGGCACTCGCCGCCGCCCTGGCGATGACACTGGCCGGTTGTGGCTCCGGCTCCGACACCACCGCCACCAAGCCAGGAAAAGTCACGATCAGCTACGCGATCTGGGAGAAGAACGACCAGCCCAGCACCCAGAAGATCATCGACGCCTTCCAGAAGCAGCACCCCGACGTCACCGTCAAGCTTGAGATCACCCCGTGGGACCAGTACTGGACCAAGCTCCAGACCGCGGCCACCGGCGGCGCGGCCCCCGACGTCTTCTGGATGAACAGCCTCAACGTGCGCATGTACGCCAAGGGCGGCGTCATCGCCCCCTTCGAGAACGCCGACGTCAGCGCCTTCCCGCAGGCCATCGTGGACGGCTACCGCTACGACGGCAAGCTCTACGGCATGCCGCGCGACGTCGGCGTCCCCGTGCTCTGGTACGACAAGGAGCTGTTCGACAAGGGCGGCGTCGCGTACCCGACCGCCGACTGGACCTGGGACGACCTCAAGGCCGCCGCCAAGAAGCTGACCGACCCGGCCAAGAAGCAGTACGGCCTGCTGGCCCCCCTGTGGGACCAGGGCGGCTTCTACCCCACGATGATCCAGGCCGGCGGCCACGTCATCTCCGCCGACGGCAAGAAGTCGGGCTTCGACGAGCCCGGCTCCATCCAGGGCCTGGAGTTCTGGACCGACATGATCAACAAGGACAAGGTGGCCCCGCCCGCCCAGGCGACCACCGACACCAGCCCCGTGCAGCTGTTCATGACCGGCAAGTACGCCATGTACTACGGCGGCTCATGGCTGGCCAGCACGTTCAAGACCAACACCGAGCGCGGCGGCAAGGTCGACGTGGCGCCCCTGCCCAAGGGGCCGGCGCAGGAGGCCGTCATCCTGCTCGGCCTGGCCAACTCCGTCTCGGCCAAGAGCGAGCACCCGGCCGAGGCCGCGCAGTTCGCCACGTTCCTGTCCTCCGACGAGGCCGAGAAGATCCTCAGCGACTCCGGCGGCGCCTCGGTCTCCTCGCGGGCCGGCACCCAGGACGGCTGGTTCGCCGCCTTCCCGGACTACCACCTGAAGGAGACCTTCGACGCCTCGATCCCGAACGGCGTGCCGTACCCCGTCTCGCTCAACACCGCCAAGTGGCAGGACGTGCAGAACAAGCTCCTGGCCGAGGCGTGGGCGGGCAAGCGGCCGACCGCGGAGGCGGCCAAGGAGATCGCCGCGCAGATGAACGAGATCCTGGCCAAGGAGTAGCCGATGGTGCTGACCGAGGAACGGGCCGCCGCCGTCAAGGCGGCGGCCCCGCCGGGGCGGCGGTCGCGACGCGACTGGCTGTGGGGTTACGGGCTGATCGCGCCCATGGCCCTCGGGCTGGCCGTGTTCTACCTGTGGCCGATCGTCCAGACGCTCTACCTCAGCTTCACCGAGTCGGGCGTGTTCGGCGGGCAGACGTGGGTGGGCCTGGACAACTTCATCGCCCTCCTCGGCGACGAGGAGATGGCCGGCGCGCTGCGCAACACGCTGCTCTACTCCGTGCTCGTGCTGGTCGGGGTGCCGCTGTCGATCGTGATCGCGGCGTTGCTGAACGTGCCGGGGCTGCGCGGGCTGGGCTTCTACCGCACGCTGTACTTCCTGCCGGTGGTCACCATGCCCGCGGCCGTCGGCCTGACCTGGCGCTACCTGTACAACGGCGACTTCGGGCCGATCAACTACCTGCTCGGCCTGGCCGGGATCGACGGGCCGTACTGGGTGTCCGACCCCGAGTTCGCGATCTACGCGGTCGCGGTGGTCGGGATCTGGACCTCGCTCGGGTACAACGCGGTGTTGTTCCTGGCCGGGTTGCAGGGCATCCCCAAGCACTACTACGAGGCCGCCTCGATCGACGGCGCGGGCCGGGTGCGGCAGTTCTTCCGCATCACGCTGCCGCTGCTCACGCCCACCACGTTCTTCGTCGTGGTGATCACGCTGATCAACACGCTGCAGGTCTTCGACCTGGTCTACCTCATGATCGACACCAAGAGCCCGGCGCTGGCGGGCAGCCGCACGATCGTCTACCTCTTCTACGAGCAGGGCTTCGTGCAGAACAGCCGCGGCTACGCCGCCGCGATCGCGGTCGTGCTGCTGGCCCTGATCCTCATGCTGACCGCCGTCCAGTTCCGGCTGCAGAGGCGGTGGGTCCACTATGAGTAGGCGCTGGATCGTGCACGCGGTCCTGCTCATCGGCGGTCTGATCATGGTCATGCCGTTCGTCTGGCAGCTCGTGGTCTCGCTGCAGACCATGACCGAGTCGATGCGGGTGCCGCCCACGGCGGTCCCCTCCTGGCAGTGGCACAACTTCGCCGACGTGTTCCGGACCGTGCCGCTCGGGCGGCAGTTCCTCAACACGGTGGTCGTGACGGCCGCGGTGACGGCCGGGCAGCTGCTGCTGTGCTCGCTGGCGGCCTTCGCCTTCGCGCGGCTGGACTTCCCCGGGCGCGGGCCGATCTTCATGCTGTTCCTGGCCGTGCTGATGGTGCCGGGGGAGCTGTTCCTGCTGCCCCGGTACGAGATCATGCAGGGCCTCGGCTGGCTCAACACCCTCCAGGCGCTCATCGCCCCCGGCGTCTTCGGCGCGTTCGGCACGTTCCTGCTGCGGCAGTTCTTCAAGACCCTGCCCAGGGAGCTGGACGAGGCGGCGCGGCTGGACGGCGCCAACCCGCTGCAGATCTACTGGTGGATCATGTTGCCGCTGGTCCGGCCCGGCCTGCTGGCGCTCGGGCTGCTGACCGTCATGTGGTCCTGGAGCAGCCTGCTGTGGCCGCTGGTGGTCAACACCGATCCGGAGATGATGACGCTCTCCGCCGGGCTGGCCTCGCTGCGCGGCCAGTACCTGACGAACTACCCCATCCTCTTCGCCGGGTCCGTCGTGGCCTCGCTGCCGGTGATCGTTCTCTTCGTGGTCATGCAACGGCAGCTGATCGCCGGGATCGCGTTCACCGGCTCGAAGGGCTGATCCGCAAGTCTTTTCTCCCGCTATATCCCCTTATTTAGGAGTCTGCGTGTCTTCGTTCCGTAAGTGGATCATTGTCGCCTTAGGCGTCACTCTGGCCTCGTCCGCGTCACCGGCACTGGCCGCGCCCAAGCCCGTGGACGTGCAGTTGCTGTCGCTCACCGACTTCCACGGCTACATCACCCCGCAGAGCAACGCCACCGACGGCACGATCAAGGATCCGCAGGGGAAGACGCTGGTGGTGGGCGGCGCGCCGTACCTGGCGGCGCATCTCGACCGGCTCCGGCAGGGGCACGAGAACACGGTCACCTTCTCCAGCGGCGACAACTTCAGCGGCTGGCCCACCGAGGTGTCGTACCACGCCGACGAGCCCACGATCGAGTTCCTGAACAAGATCAAGGTGGAGTTCACCACGGTCGGGAACCACGAGCTGGACCGGTCCCTGGAGTTCCTGCGCGACCACATGGGCAAGGGGGAGTGCTTCGGCGAGGTCGGGCTCGACAGCTGCTTCACCGACTCCGACGGGCAGCCCTTCCAGGGCGCCGACTTCGACATCTCCACGGCCAACATCACCATGAAGGGCGACACCCGCCCGGTGCTCCCGCCGTACGTGATCAAGCGGTTCCAGGGCATCCCCGTCGGGTTCATCAACCTGACCACGCCCACCACTGTGGACGGCTCCACCTCCTACCAGCCGTCGCTGGACAACCTGCCGCTGGTGGAGACGGCCAACAAGTACGCCGAGATCCTCAAGCGCCGCGGCGTCAAGGCCATCGTCGCCAACGTGCACGAGGGCGGCAAGGCCGGCGAGGACTACAGCGGCTGCGCGGACCAGAAGGCCGGACCCATCTGGGACTTCGCCAAGAACGCCTCGCCCGACATCGACGCCATCGTCACGGGCCACTGGCACTGGTACTTCAACTGCTCGATCCCCGACCCCGCGGGCAACCCCCGCCCGGTCGTCGAGGCCGCCAACCACGGCCGCCTCATCAGCGAGATCAACCTCAAGCTCGACCGCCGCACCCGCGACGTCATCAGGACCGCGACCACCGCGGCCAACCACCCGGTGACCCGCGACATCGCGCCCGACCCCGCCATGGTGAAGCTGGTCGACCACTGGAACGCCATGCAGAAGGAGACCTACGCCAAGCCGTACGGGACCATCACCGGCGACCTCACCAGGACCCGCGACGTGACCGGGCAGAGCACGCTCGGCAACACCGTGGCCGACGTGGAGTACTTCGACTCCCAGCAGACCGAGGGCGGCAAGGCCGACCTGGCCATGGTGGCCGTGGCGCCGACCAAGGGCTCGAACTCGCTGCGCGGCGACCTGAGGTTCGCCAAGGGCGCCAACGCCGCCGACGCCGACGGCAAGGTGCTCATGGGCGAGTCGTGGGCCGCCTGGGGTTACGCCAACCCGGTGGTCACGGTCTCGGTCAAGGGCTCGCAGCTTGAGCAGGCCCTGGAGCAGCAGTGGCAGACGCAGGCCGACGGCACCGTGAAGTTCGCCCCGCTGGCCGTGTCGAAGAACGTGCGCTTCTCCTACTCCCCGAACCGGCCCGTGGGCGACCGGATCAACCCCGCCGACGTGGTCATCAACGGCCAGCCGCTCGACACCGGCCGGACCTACCGGCTCGCGGCGCTGGCGTACACGCTGCTCGGCGCCGACGGCTACACCGCCTTCGCCGGGTACACCGACGCGGTGCGCGGCAGCCGCGACTACGAGGCCATGCGGGCCTACCTGCGACAGGGCCCGCTGACCCCGCCCGCCCTGGACCGCGCGGTGGCCCTGCCGTAGTGCTCTGGGCGCGGGGGGCCGCACGGCCCTCCGCGCCCCGGAGTTGGGGCATGCTCCGATCACCGGTATGTATCGTCGGCATGACTCCCAGGGCGATGCCGAGGCGGAGCGGTTGCGGCACAACGCCGACACGGCCACGGCCCGGCTGCGCGGCCTGCCGGGGGCGTTCGGCGGCTGTCCGTGGCGTTCGCCGGGCCGGGGAGGTCGTTGTGACGTCCCTGGAACGGCCTTGCCGGGGGTGCTGGCGGCCGTGGTGCTGGGCGTGACGGCCTGGATGGCCAGGGTCGCCGGAAATGCCCCGGCGCCGTCTCGCGTGGGACAAACCGGTCAGTGAATGACTGGTAACGTCTGCGCGATGACGATTTCTTATGACGTGGCAGGCGACGGACCGGCCCTGCTCCTCCTGCACGCGGGGGTCTGCGACCGGCGCATGTGGGACCCCCAGTGGGAGCCCCTGGTCGCCGCCGGCTTCCGGGTGGTCCGGTGCGACCTGCGCGGCTTCGGGCAGAGCCCACTGCCCACCGAGCCGTACAGCAACTCCGGCGACGTGCTGGGCCTCCTCGACAGCCTGGGCATCGACCGGTTCTTCCTGGCCGGTTGCTCCTACGGCGGGAAGGTGGCGCTGGAGGTCGCCGCGAGCAGCCCCGAGCGGGTGGCGGCGCTGATCCTGCTCTCCGCCGCCCTGCCGTGGCGGGAGCCGAGCGCAGAGCTGCGCGCGGTCGGCGAGCGCGAGGACGCGCTGGTCGAGGCCGGCGACCTGGCGGGCGCCGCGCAGCTGATGGTCGACCGCTGGCTGGGCCCCGACGCCGACGAGAAGGCCGGGCGGGCCGTGCACGAGATGCAGCTGCGCGCCTACGAGCTCCAGCTCGCCGAGGGGGTCGTCGGCCCGGTCAAGGTCCAGGTGGACCCGGCGGCCGTGACGATGCCGTGCCTGGCCGTGTCGGGCGCGCACGACGTCGCCGACTTCCGGCACACCGAGGCCGACCTGCCCGCCGCCCGCAACGTCGAGCTGCCCTGGGCGGCCCACCTGGCGAGCATGGAACGGCCGGACGAGGTCACCGAACTGATCGTCGGGTTCCTGCGCGAGCAGACCCGCGCCTGACGCGCCAGGTCACGAGGAGGAGCAGTGAGCCCGCACGTCGACCGCGAACTCGTCCAGGCGGCCGCGGAGGTCGCCCGCACTCGCTGCCGGGGTGACAACCACACCATGGCGGCCGCCGCGCGCACCCGCGACGGCCGGATCGTCACGGCGGTGAACGCCTACCACTTCACCGGCGGGCCCTGCGCCGAGCTGGTCCTCATCGGCACGGCGGCCGCCCAGGGCGCGTACGAGCTGGACACGATCGTCGCGGTGGGGGACCGGGAGCGCGGGGTCGTCCCGCCGTGCGGCCGGTGCCGTCAGGTGTTGCTGGACTACTTCCCGGCCCTCCAGGTCATCGTGGGCGACGGCGACCGTCTCCGTACGGTCCCCGTCACCGACCTGCTGCCCGAGACCTACGTCTGGGCCGACCACCAGCTGCCTCCCGGCGCCCCGGCCTGACCTCTCGCGCATGCCGCGCCGGGAGGGCGGCCGGGGCGGGAGGGCAGGCCGAGGCGCCGGCGCGGTCAGATGAGGCCCAGCGCCAGCATGGCGTCGGCGACCCGGCGGAAGCCGTCGATGTTGGCGCCGGCCACGTAGTTGCCCGGCATGCCGTACTCGTCGGCGGTCTGCAGGCAGCGGCCGTGGATGTCCTGCATGATCTCCTGGAGGCGGCGCTCGGAGAACTCGAACGTCCAGGAGTCGCGGCTGGCGTTCTGCTGCATCTCCAGCGCGCTGGTCGCCACCCCGCCCGCGTTGGCCGCCTTGCCCGGCCCGAACGCGACGCCCGCCTCCAGGAACACCTTGATGCCCTCCGGCGTGGTCGGCATGTTGGCCCCCTCGCCGACCGCGACCAGGCCGTTGTCCACCAGGAACGCGGCGTCCCGGCCGGTGATCTCGTTCTGCGTGGCGGACGGCATCGCCACCTCGCAGGGCACCTCCCACACGCTGCGGTCCGGGACGAAGACGGCCTGCTCGCCCCGGCGCTCGGCGTACGTCTCCAGACGGCCCCGCTCGACCTGCTTGACCTGCTTGAGCAGGTCGAGGTCGATGCCCTTCTCGTCGAGCACGTAGCCGGAGGAGTCGGAGCAGGCCACCACGACGCCGCCGAGCTGCTCGATCTTCTCGATCGTGTAGACGGCCACATTGCCGGAGCCCGACACGACGACCCGCTTGCCGTCGAACGACGTGCCGCGGGCCTTGAGCATCTCGTCCACGAAGAACGTGCAGCCGTAGCCGGTGGCCTCGGTGCGTACCTGGGCGCCGCCGTAGACCAGGCCCTTGCCGGTGATCACGCCGGATTCGTAGCGGTTGGTGATGCGCTTGTACTGGCCGAACAGGTAGCCGATCTCGCGCCCGCCGACGCCGATGTCACCGGCCGGGACGTCGGTGTACTCGCCGATGTGCCGGTAGAGCTCGGTCATGAAGCTCTGGCAGAAGCTCATCACCTCGCGGTCGGAGCGGCCCTTGGGGTCGAAGTCCGAGCCGCCCTTGCCGCCGCCGATGGGCAGGCCGGTCAGGCCGTTCTTGAAGATCTGCTCGAACCCGAGGAACTTCACGATGCCCAGGTAGACCGACGGGTGGAAGCGCAGCCCGCCCTTGTACGGCCCGAGCGCGCTGTTGAACTCCACCCGGAAGCCGCGGTTGATCTGCACCTCGCCCCGGTCGTCCAGCCACGGCACGCGGAAGATGATCTGCCGCTCGGGCTCGCAGATCCGCTCGATGATCTTCGATTCGGCGTACTCGGGATGCTTGCCGAGAACTGGGCCGATGCTTTCGAGCACCTCGCGCACGGCCTGGTGGAACTCGACCTCGCCGGGGTTCCGGCGCAGGACGTTGTCGTAGGTCGACGACAGTTTCTCGTGCAACAAGGGCTCCCTACATCACTGGTGCGATCCTGCTCACTTTACGATTCGGCCACGCGTGAGCAGCAGCCGCCCCGCCCCGAGGACGCCGTCGCCGAACCCGGGACGGCGCCGGTAAAGGAAGGTTTGCCCGCCTGACCGAGTGCGGAAGGGCGGTGGGGTAGCGCGGATCCTATGACCGGCAAGCGCAAGGACGATCCGTCCGTGGGTGACGAGGTCTCCTGGAAGAGCCACGGGTCCACGGCCCGCGGCAAGGTGGAGAAGAAGATCACCAAGAGGACGAAGGAGGCCGGCCGTACCGTGGCGGCCTCGCCCGACGACCCGCAGTACGTCGTGCGCAGCGACAAGAGCGGGCGCGAGGCCGTGCACAAGCCGTCCGCCCTGCGCAAGGACAAGGGCAAGGGCGCGAAGTGAGCGACGACCGGGACGTGGCGGCCGAGTTCGGCCAGGCCGTCAACATGACCGCGCACGAGCTGGAACGCTGGCTGGACACCGAGGAGTCGAAGGAGGTCGGCCAGAAGCAGGACGGCGGCGGCGAGTCGACCGGCCACGCCTCCGGCCGCGAGATCGTCCGGCTCCTGCGCAAGGGCAGGTCCGCCTGGACCGGCCACGACTACGAGCACATGACCAAGGTGATCGGCTACATCCACCGGCACCTGGCGCAACGCCCGTCCGGTGACGTCCGGGAGACCCGGTGGCGCTACTCGCTGATGAACTGGGGGCACGACCCGCTCAAGTGAGCGGCGCTCGCTGCTCAGTCGTCGTGGGCGATGAGCATGAGCTGCCGCCACAGCAGCACCACGAACACCGCCGAACCGGCGAAGGCGAACCAGAAGGGCGCCGCGACGCCGAACCGGGTGGCCAGCACGCCGCCGATCAGCGAGCCGACCACCAGGCCGGCGTAGACGCAGACGGTGTTGACGCTGCCCACCCGTCCCTGCAGCTCCTGCGGGACCGCGCGCTGGCGGACGGTGCCCGAGGTGGTGCCCCAGATGAAGGCGTGCGCGCCGAAGACCAGGAAGATGGCTCCGGCGATCCATGGCGAACGGGTCAGGGCCAGGCCCAGGTGGGTGAACGTCTCGATGATGAGCCCGATCCGCATCAGGGCGCCGAGGCTGACCCTGCGGGTGATGGTCCCGTACAGGCCGGTGCCGATCAGGCCGCCGATCCCGCCGATGGTGGTCATCAGGCCGAACCCCATCGCGCCGAGGCCGAGCTGCTCCTGGGTGTAGAGGACGAGCACCGACCAGGCCGCGCCGAAGGTGAAGTTGAAGATCAGGATGGTGAGCGCCAGCGTGCGGACCGCCGGGTGCCGCACGGTCCAGCTGAACCCGGCGACGAGCTCGCGCACGGTGTTCGGACGCGGCGCGCCGTCCGGCCGGACCCGCGCCGGCAGCGCGATGCGGGAGACCAGGACCATCCCCGCCAGCACCAGGAGCAGCTGGCTCGCGAACGGCCAGGTCAGGCCCAATCCGAACAGCGCCGCGCCGATCGGCGGTCCGGCGAGCTGGTTGAGCGTGATGAACCCGGTGCCGAGGCGGGCGTTGGCGACGATCAGGTCGTCCCTGGAGACCATCATCGGCGTCAGCGTGGACGTCGCGTTGTCGGCGAACACCTCGGCGATGGACCGGAGCGTGAGCGCCGCCAGCGCCGTCGCCACGGTCACGGTGCCGGTCGCCATGAGCACGACGAGCGCCGCCAGCACCACGGCGCGCACGGCGTTCGCGACCAGCACGATCCTGCGGCGGTCGTACCGGTCGGACAGGACGCCGGCGTACAGGCTGAACGCCAGCGGCGGCGCCCAGCTCACCAGGGCGGACAGCGAGATCATCAGGGGGTCGCGGGTCAGCGTCGCGATCAGCAGCGGGCCGGCGGCGGCCGCGATCCCGTCACCGAGATTCGTCAGCCAGCTCGACGCCAGCAACCATCGGAACCCTGTCCCCAACCGGGCCGGCAGGACCCGTTCCACGACTGTGACCACGAGCGCAAAACCATACGTTTCACCGAGCACCCGAGGCAACGCGTTTTCCACCAGGACCCGAGCGCCCGCCCCGGGCCGTACGGGGGCGGGAACCGGGGGCGTCAGGGGGTGCGGAAGCCTCGGAAGGTCACGGTTCGGCGGGTTCGGAAGCCGAGTGGCTCGTAGAGGGCGATCGCGCCGGTGTTGGCCTCGGCCACGTGCAGGAACGGGCGTTCGCCGCGGGCCACGATCCGCGAGACGAGGGCGCCGACCAGGCGGCCCGCGTGCCCCTGGCCGCGCGCCTCGGGCGCGGTGCACACGGCGCTGATCTCGGTCCAGCCCGGCGGTCGCAGCCGCTCGCCCGCCATCGCGACCAGCTTCCCGCCGTCGAAGACGCCGAGGTAGGCGCCCATCTCGCGGGTACGCGCCCAGAACGGCCCCGGTCGCGTCCTGGCGACGAGGTCGAGCATGTGCGGGAAGTCGTCCGCGCCCAGCTCGGTGACGTCGTCGGGCGCGGCGGGGACGCGGTCGCCGCCGTCCCAGATCAGCTGGCGGCCGTCGAGGGCGAACACCGGCTCCCAGCCGGGCGGCGGGGTCGCCGGGGAGCTGAACAGGTCGGCGAGCTCGCCCGGCCCGAGCAGCCGGGCCAGGTCGGCCCACGCCCGCTCGTCCGGCTCGGCCGGGAACGAGGAGAAGGTCGCCACCTCCGCCCGGTACGTGACCGCCGCGCCGAGCCGCCGGGCGAGGTGCGCGTGACGGCCGCGCAGTGACGCGCCTACCGGGTCGTCGAGCGGGGTGGCGTCGCGGTCCGCCATCGTGGTGTGCGCCTCTCGGGTGGTGCGGGGGAGCCGGCTGGAGGGGACGGGGGGTCATCCGGCGCCGGTCATCCTAGTGACCTCACCACGATGCTCTGTGCCGGGCCTTGTACCCGCCCCTGTGCTGGGCCCCTTGTGCTGGGCCCTGTGCCGGATCGTGTGCCGGGCGCGGCACAGGGTTCTGAGGCAGCTCCTGTGCCCGGCCTTTGTGGCGGCGCAGCGGTGGGTCGGCGGTGGGGTGGCGGCGGGTGGGGAACGGGTTAGTGGCGGGACGTGGTTTCGATCGCCTGTTTCATCTCGGCCGCGCCGTACCGCATCCGCAGGCCGACCTCGGCGGCTCGCGCGTCGGGCAGCACGTCGGTGATCCAGATCAGCCGGCCGGCCCCCTCGCCCTCCGGACGGACCTCGAAGGAGGCGTGATGGTGGGCCAGCGGCGGCCTCGCGCCCTCCACGACCGCGTAGGCCAGACGGCGGGCGTCGTCGTCGATCGCCACGATCAGCTCGCGGATCACGTGCCCGTCGGGGAACGTCAGGAACCGCTGGTCGCCGTCCAGTCTGGTGTCCTCGACGCGGCCCGGGAGCAGCCGTTCGTGCACGGCTCCGACGTCACGCAGGACGTCCCAGATGTGGTCGGGGGAGGCGTCGATGACGACTTCGTGCCGGATGGAGGCCATGGGGGATCCTTTGTTTACGTACTTCATTATGAAGTACTTCGCTATGTTAGCGAACGTCCCAGTCCTCCTTTCGTGGCGGGTAGGCGAAGGTCTGGTGGTGGGCCCAGTCGCCGCGCACGACGCGGTAGTCGTGCGCCGCCTCGCTGGCGGGGTGGTCGGGGCCCACGTCGACCCGGTCGGCGACCGACCAGACGCCGTTGATCCGGTGCTCCACGGTGTAGAGGAACTCGTTGAACCCCGTCTCGGACACGCACGTGTTGACGACGGTGAGCGCCCGCCGCCCCGCCGTCAGCCCCGGCGGAAGATCGACGATCTGGTTCCGCCACTTGTGGACGGCGTCCTCCAGCAGGGGCCGCCACCTCGCCGCGGGGACGCCGTCCACGGTGATGGTCGCGTCCTGCAGGCCGACGCCGGCGTCGAGCCGGCGGATCAGCCGTACGCCGGTGTTGGCCGGGCTGACGCTCACGGTGAACCGGCTCGACCCGCCGCGAGGGAACGCGCGGCCGTCGTCAGTGACGATCTGGCCGGAGTCCACGGTCTGGCCGGACGCGCCTTCGGGCCGCGGCTCGGGCCGTCCCGTCAACCGCAGGGCGACGACGACGGCCAGGACCAGCGCGGCGGTCACCGGCACGGCGATCCCGGCGAACAGGACGGCCCGCCGCAGTCCACCACCGCCCACGACCGCCGCCGCCCCGCCCGGCAGCACCGGCCCCGCCGAGCCGACCGCGGCCGACAACATGCCACTGGACGCCTGCGGGCTGCCGGCTGTCTGCGGGCCGTCGGACGTCTGCGGGCCGCTGGACGTCTGCGGGCCGCTGGACGTCTGCGGACCGTCGGATGCCCGTGGGCTGCCGAACGTATGCGGGCCGTCGGACGCCGGCGAGCCGCGGTCGTCCCAGACGCCGGCGGGCAGCCGGCTGATCCGCACCCGGTCCCAGGCCCGCTCCCACGCGGGCAGCTGGTGCTCGGGCACGCGGCACCCCCGCAGGAACGCCACCATGACCGCCTTCTTGGGGAAACGCCGACCGGCCAGCATGTCCGCGCACGTGCTGCGCGGCAACCGGGCGCCGCCCGACCTGTCGGCCCGCGCCTGCAACTCCCGCAGCGACACGTCGGCCCGGGCGAACTGCTCGGCCAGCAGCCTCACCAGATCCTCGTGACAGGTCACCGACTCCGGCCCGGCGGCCTCCGCGGCGCCCGGCGGCGGCCCGCCGCCGTGGACCTCGCTCATCGCTCCCCACCCCGCCCTCTCTTGACCGGGCCGTAAGGCCACGCAGACCAGCGACAGAAAGTGTACGGACGGTCGCGCCGCGTGTCCGGGTTCTCGCGGCCCAGCCGTTGCTACGCTCCTGTGCCGTGCGGGAGCCGTTGCTACGCTCCTGTGCCGTGCGGGAGACGCGGCTCGACACTGCTCGGATCCGGGCGGCACGCCCGATGATCGACCCCATGTTCCTCGACACGCCGCTGTTCCCCTGCCCGGCACTGGAGCCCCACCTCGGGTGCGCGGTGAGCGTCAAGCTGGAGACGGCGAACCCGGTGCGCAGCTTCAAGGCCCGCGGCACGGAGCTGGTCGCGAGCCTGCTCGCCGACGGCGGCGCGCGGGCCGTGGTGTGCGCCAGCGCGGGCAACCTCGGCCAGGCCCTCGCCTGGTCCGGCCGTCGGCGGGGCCTCGGCGTCACCGTCGTGGCACCCCGCTCCGCGCCCGCCGCCAAGCTCGACCGCATCCGCGCCCTGGACGCCGGGCTGGAGCTCGTGGACGGCGACTTCGACCTGGCCCGCGAGCGGGCGGCGGCCATGGCCCGGCACCACGGCATCCGGCTGGTCGAGGACAGCCTCGACATCGAGACCTGCGAGGGCGCCGCGACCATCGGCCTGGAACTGGCCGGAGCCGTGCCGCCCTACGACGCTGTGCCACCCTACGGGGCTGTGCCGCCGTACGACGCTGTGCCGCCGTACGAGGCCGTGTTGATCGCGCTCGGCGGCGGGGCGCTGGCCAGCGGCGTGGGGCACGTGCTGAAGGAGCTCGCGCCCGGCGTCGAGGTGATCTGCGTCCAGCCGCTGGGCGCGCCCGCGATGACCCTCTCGTGGCGACGGCGGCGCGTCGTCACCACCGGCCCGACCCGCACCATCGCCGACGGCGTCGCGGGCCGGTGTCCGATCCCGGCAGTCCTGGACGACCTTCTCGTGGTCGCCGACGACGCCGTCCTGGTGCGGGAGGAGTCGATCGTGGCCGGCATGCGGCTGCTCCTCGACCACGCCGGCCTGGTGGTGGAGCCGTCGGCGGCGCTAGGCGTCGCGGCGATCCTCGAAGACCGCGACCGCTTCGCCGGCCGGCACGTGGTCACCATCGTCTGCGGCGCCAACGTCGACATGGACGCCTACCGCCGCTGGATCGGCGCACCCCCGCCGTAGACCACGACCGCTTCCCAGCGCGGACAGCGCGAACGGCGCGGACGGCGCGAACGGCGCGGACGGCGCGAACGGCGCGAACAGCGGGAACGGCGCGGACGGCGCGGACGGCGCGAACGGCGCGGACGGTGCGGACGGCGCGGACGGCGCGGACGGTGCGGACGGTGCGGACGGTGCGGACGGTGCGGACGGCGCCTCGGGGTCAGGGCCGGCCGGTGAAGACGTCGATCCAGAAGCGCTGGCGCTCGCCGTCCACCCCCATCAGGTAGGTGGCCTTGAGCTTGGGCGGAAGCAGGGGCGCCAGGCGGGCGGCGGTGCCCCGGTGGGCGCGCAGCTGCGACAGCTCGGCGTTGGCCAGGACGCGGTGCACGACGTCGCTCGCGTCCGTGCCCTCGGGGCCCTCGTCCGCCGCCCGGCGCAGTCGCTCGGCCCAGCCGTCGAGGTCGTCGGTCAGCTCGCGAAGCCCGGTCACCCGCCGGTCGGCGAGCCTGGCCTCCAGGTCGGCGAGCGGGACGGGCGCGTACTCGCCGTCGCCCAGGTAGATCTTCGCCATCTCCAGCGGCAGCCCGCGGCCGTGCAGTTTGATCAGGCGTTCCAGGGTGCGCTTGGTGAGCCAGGCGCGACCTTCGTCGTCGATGTCGTTCTTCCACCACTCCAGGACGGTCTCGGCGACCGCGCCGTACCGCGCGATCAGCCACTCGTTCGCCGGGATGTCGTCCGGGCCGATGTCCAGGGAGACGGTGAAGCGGGAGGCCTGCGCGATCGTGTTGCGCGCGACCAGCAGCCTGCGGCCCAGATGGTAGGGCGGGTTCTGCAGCGCGACCTGCGCCTGGAGCCCTTCGATGCGCCGCCCGGCCAGCGACCATTCCTGGGTGACCTCCATGAGCCTGGCGAAGGCCGACCGGTCCTTGGGCCGGTTGTACTCGTCCCACACGATCGCCTTGGGCTCGGGGCCGACGAAGATCCCGGCGAGCAGGTTGTCGAGCGTGCCGTCGGCGGTGGGGAGCGGCACGCAGAGGTCCTCGACGTTGGTGACCGGCAGCGAGAAGTAGATCGGGTCGCGGCCCAGCTCCTCCCGGACGACCTCCTTGACCACCTCGGTCTTGCCGCACCCCGGCGGGCCCTGGACCAGCACGGCCCAGCGCCGCCGCAGCGCCTCGCGGACCACCCTGCGGACCGCGTCGGGCAGATGGCCGGGCGCGGGCACGTCCGCGCCCGCCCGGCGCAGCTCCGCGACGATCCGCTCCAGGATCTCCGGCGCCTGGTCGGGGCCGGGCGTGCCGTCGGCCCGGCGCACCGCCAGACGCAGCCGCTCGCCGTTGAGCAGCGGCAGGCCCCAGTGCGGCGGCAACCCGGCCAGCGCGCAGTCGAGCACGTGCTCCAGGGTGCGCGGCGAGAACCGGTGGCGCAGCTCGGCCGGCAGGGAGGCCCACACGCGGAAGACCCCGGACAGGTCGGTGCCGCGGAACCTGCGGGAGAGCGCCTGCCGCCAGGCCGTGTCCGCCGCGGTGATCCGCAGCGTGGTCATGCGGTCCAGGATCGCGAGGTCGGTACGGCGTGCGGCGGTCTCCTCCGCAGACTCGTTGTCGGTGAGGAAGACGCCCACGCAGCCGAGCGCGCGCAGGTCGTGCTCGCCCAGCGTCCACGAGGAGGCGATCTGCATGAGCTGCGCCTGGATGAGGTCGCCGGCCTGCAGCGAGTCGTCGATCAGCAGGACGAAGGGGCGGCCGGGCCTAAGCCGGCTCATGATGAGCTGGCGCAGGACGAGCCGGCCGTCCTGCCGTACCGGGGCGTTGACGAGCAGGTCGTCGGGGGTCAGGTTGGCGGCCGGCACGTACACCAGGCGGTACCGGTCCCTGAGGTGGGAGAAGAACGTCGAGGTCTTGCCGATGCCGTGCGCGCCGAAGACCTGGCCGGTCATGCCCAGATCGATCATCGCGTCGATGAAGTCGGCCAGCTTCGACGTCACCCGTGTTCCTCCCATGGATCTCAGTAGAGCGGGACAGACCCAGCAATATCATCTGATTTGTGCGCGACGACGACCTGCAGGCGTGCCTGAGAGTGCTCTCCGAGCTGGCCGAGGCGCCCGAGGATGATCCCGATCGCGTCCGCGTCCGGGAAGCGGCCCAAGCCTTCCTCGGCAGGACGAGGCACCACGAGCGGGCCGGGAAACGGCGGCGGCTCGCCGAGCGGGACGCGGCCGCGCTCGCCGGCGCCCCCGCTCCGGCCGTCACGACCGGAGTCCCCGCTCCGGCCGTCACGACCGGAGTCCCCGCTCCGGCCGTCACGACCGGCGTTCCCGGCCCGGCCGCCGGGGCCGTCGCCCGCGCGGCCGAGCCGTCCTCGCGTATCGACGGCCTGACCAGGTGTTACGTGTGCAAGGCCCATTTCCGTACGGCCGACAAGCGGTACGAACGGCTCTGCCCGGTGTGCGCCGAGGAGAACGCGCGGCGGCGCACGGCCCGCACAGACCTCACCGGCAGGCGTGCCGTCGTCACCGGCGGCCGGGTGAAGGCCGGGTTCGAGCTGGTGCTGAAGCTGCTGCGGGACGGGGCCGC
Organism: Nonomuraea sp. NPDC004702; assembly: GCF_053601695.1. NCBI lineage: Bacteria > Bacillati > Actinomycetota > Actinomycetes > Streptosporangiales > Streptosporangiaceae > Nonomuraea > Nonomuraea sp. NPDC004702. The sequence continues at coordinate 100,522 of NZ_JBSGCE010000024.1, read as the reverse complement.
GGTGACCGCGCTGACCCGGTTCCCGCAGGACGCGCGCCGCCGCTTCGCCGCCGTGCCGGATCACGAGGAGTGGGCCGACCGGCTCACGGTCACCGGCATGGACCTGCGGGACGTCCCGGCGGTGGTGCGGTGGTGCGACGAGCAGGTGGCCGCGGGAGAGCCGCTGGACATCCTGGTGAACCTGGCCGCCCAGACCGTGCGCCCGCCCGCCGCCTCCTACGAGGCGCTGCTCGCGGGCGAGCACACGGCCGAGCTGACCGCCGGGCAGACGCCTCCGCCGGAGGAGGGCGCGCCGGACACCGCGGTGAGCGTCGCCGTGGACGTCGCGGGACTGCTCCCCGACCCCGCGCCGGACAACTCCTGGACCCGGCTGGTGCACGAGGTCGACCCGGTGGAGCTGCTGGAGGTGCAGCTCATCAATGTGACCGCGCCCTTCCTGCTGATCGGCAGGCTGCGCCCGCTGCTCGTGGGCTCGCCGCGCCCGCGCAGGTACGTGGTGAACGTCTCGGCCGCCGAGGGCCAGTTCGGCCGGGTGTACAAGGGGCCCGAGCACCCGCACACCAACATGGCCAAGGCCGCGCTGAACATGCTGACCCTCACCAGCGCCGCCGAGCTGGCCGCCGCGGGGGTCTACGTCACCAGCGTGGACCCGGGCTGGTTCTCCGACCAGCAGCCGGACCCGGACCGGCGCCGCCGGGCCGCCGCCGGGTTCCGCCCGCCGCTGGACGCGGTGGACGCCGCCGCCCGCGTGTACGACCCGATCGTGCGCGGCGAGGCCGGCGACCCGCCGTACGGATGCCTGCTGAAGGACTACCGGGTCGCACCCTGGTGAGGTGTCAGCCGGCGACCGCGCCCGCCGTGGCCAGCAGCTCGGGCAGGGTGCCGACGAAGCCCTCCGTGAGCAGCCGCAGCGCCACCATCCACGCCTCGGGACTGCCGCCGAGGTGCCGGTGGACCAGCTCGGCCAGCCGGCGCAGCACGCGCGGATCCGGCAGCACGCCGGGCGGTGGCGCGAGCACCGCTTCTGGCCTGACCATGGACAGCACCTCGTCGGCGGTCAGCTCGCCGAGCCGTCGCAGCTCGGCGGCGGCCAGCTGGCCGTAGAGGGTCTCGGCGTCCCAGTGGGCCCGTACGCCGGGGGTCCGCAGGCGGCGGCGCGGGCCGGAACCGGTCTCGTCCACGACGAACGGGCGCAGCGGCACGTCGCCGTCCCGGCCGAGCAGCGTGCGGACCGCCGCCGTGCCGCGCAGGCCGGGCAGCCACAGCGACTCCGCGTACCGGTCGAGCGCCTCGGGCGGCAGGCCGGCGACGATCTCCTCGGCGGTCAGCGTGCCGGCGACGTAGCCGTTCCCGGCGACCTTCGCCACCGCGCCCGCGCCGACCGCCGGGAGACGGTCGCGGACCAGGGCGAGCAGCGCGGGTGACGGGCTGGGGACGAGCGGCGCCAGCTCGGGATGGTCGGCGACGGCCAGGAGCAGCAGCTCCTCGGGGACGTCCGCGCGCTGCGCCATGAGCCTGGCCGCGCGGTAGGGCAGCGGGCCTTCGCGTCGCCGTCGCTCCGGCTCGCCGTCGAGCACGGCGGCCCAGTCCACCCGGGGGATCGACGGGTGCCGCCGGTGGACGACCGGGCGGGCCCGCGCGCCGTCGTACGGTGCGCGGGCGGCGGCGTCGGCCAGCTCGGCGGCCGAACGCAGCCGTTCGGGACGCCGCAGGCGCTCGCTCACCTCGCGCAGCCGCGCCGCGCCCTCCTCGCTGGTCAGCGCGGCCCGCGCGTACGCGCTCACGCTCGGCTCCGCCTCCTCGGCGCCCCAGCGGACATCGGGCAGCAGGTCGTGCTCCACCAGCTCGGCGAGCTCGGCGGTGCGCCCGGCGTCCAGCAGGGTGCGGCAGGCCTGGATCGCGCCGTGCGGGTCCGCGCCCCTGCCCAGGGTCCGCAGGGCACGGGCCGCGATGCCGGGGTCGGCGGCGTGCAGCAGGAACGACTGGTGCCTCTGGGTGACCGCCGCCTCCAGCACGTCCTGGGGAAACGGCAGCGGGGTGCGGCCGTCGTGGCGGGAGGTCTGGTGCGCGAGCTGCCTGAGGAGGTTGCGCGGCATCCCGGGGGAGAGGAACAGCCGGCCGTTGACCTGGGGGTCGTCCAGGTCGAGCAGCCGGCCGGGCAGGCACGTCCCGGGGTCGAGGAGCACGTCCGCGGGCGGGAGCCGCTTCGGGCCGGGACGGCGCAGCAGCGCCTCGGCGACGACCCGGTTGAGCATGCCGTGGCTGACGAAGGCGCCCTGCGTGAGCGGATCGCCAAGGAGGGAGTCCACCTCGTACGGGGCCGCGAAGCGCAGCAGACCGGCGGCGCACCCGTGGATGTCGAGGGCCCTGACGAAGGTGACGGTCGTGGCATTCACGATCCGACACGCTAGGGGCTGAGATCTTCCGGCGCCAACGGGCGTACGCGGTGGCAGGCCATCGGCGGCCGGTGCCGGTCCGGCCAGTCGTCGCCGCCCGGCGTGATCAGCCAGATCCACTTGTCGGGCTCGGCGGGCGTGATCGGCGGGGCGTGGCCGTCGGTGAGCACGATCACCGCGTCGGGAGGTTCCTCGACCCGTTCGCCGTTCACCGCGTGCCGGCCTTCGACGTAGTCGCGGACCAGGCCGAAGTCCGTCCCGCCGCCTCCGTGCACGCGCTCGCCGGGACGGAACGGCATGATCGCGCCGTCGAAGCTCAGCCAGCGCGCCTCCACGCCGTCCACCTGTCCGACCAGGTCGGTCACCCATCGCACCACCGGGTCCGGCATCGACCCCGACGTGTCCAGGGCGATGACCAGCCTCCTCACCCGCTCAGGGCCACGCCGCGCGAGGACGGGATCGTGGCCGAGCGCGGCCAGCAGCGCTCCGCGCTTCTTCGGGTAGACCAGCCGCTCGCCGGGACGGAGCTTGGCGGCCAGCACGTCCACCAGCCACTGTTGCCACCAGTGCACCCGGCGGGTGGCGACGGTCCGGCCGCGCAGGGCGTGCGCGCCGAGGTCGCCGGATCCGGTCGGCGCGATCGCCGCCGCCCCGGGTGCGGTCGAGCAGGTCGAGCAGTTCGCCGCGGGCGAGCGCGCCGCCGCGCCGGGCCGCGATCAGCACGCTGCGCAGCACGTCGGAGCTGATCCTGTCCACCGTCTCCTGGTCGAGCCCGGCGCCCTCCAGCAGCAGGTGCACGCAGAGCGGCCCCGGTACCGGCGGGCGCCGCATCCGGCGCAGCTCCCGGTAGACGTCCATGTCCGTGGCCACGAAGTCGTCGTAGGGCAGCCAGTCGAGCCCCTGCGCCGTCAGGTCGTCGCGGTAGGCGCGGTGGATCAGCGCGGGATCGACGCCCACCGGCTCGCCGCCGATCTCCGGCAGCCCGGTCTGACGCAGCCGGACCATGGCGACGTGGTTGATCGTCACCTCGCAGGCCAGCGTGAAGACCGGGTCCTCGCGCAGGACGGGATCGGCGAAGAGATGCCGCTGCACCAGGTGCCGGGCCTCGTGGAACAGCACGAAGCGCACGCCCTCCAGCCCCAGGGCGACGAAGAAGCCGGGGTTGTAGAGCAGCAGGCAGGTGCCGTCGCCGGAGGCGAGCACGGCCGCGGTGTCCACGGCCGTGGTCGGGATCTGGTACGAGCACTTGCTGTAGATCCAGGACGCGATCGCGCTGTGCGTCATGCCGAGATCGAGCAGCGCCTGCTCCTTCAGCCGCCGGGCCCGCGCCACCGTGTCCTCGTCGGCCGGCCGCCATCGTTCCAGGGCCCGGCGGTCGCCCAGCTCCACCACCGGGAGCCTGATCCTGGCCCGTTTCCCGTACACCACGTGCCCAGCGTGGCGGAACCGGGCACGGGTGATCAACCGGCCGGATCACGCCGAGCCGGTCAGGAGCGTTTCTCCTGGGGCTCGCCGGCCAGCCAGTCCCAGCTGGTGATGGTGGTGCGCATCAGGCGGGCGGCGGTGGACAGGTGGCTGTCGGCGCCCCAGAACAGGGTGAGCGTGCGGCGGCAGTCGGGGTCGTCGACGTCCACCCAGGCCAGCGGGGCGCGGGTGGTGGAGCGGCGGGCGAGGGACGGGACGAGCCCGATGCCGAGCCCCGTGCTGATCAGGTCGGCGATGGCGCTGGACTCGTCGCCCTCGCAGACGATCCGCGGCGTGCGGCCCCTGGCGGCGAAGAGCCGGTCGAGCAGCCGGCGCTGCCAGTGTCCCTTGCGGGCGGTGACGAAGGGCTGGTCGGCCAGGTCGTCGATGGTCACCGACGTGCGGCCGGCCAGCGGGTGGTCGAGCGCGGTGGCCAGCCCGACCGGCTCGTCCAGCAGCTCGGCCGCCTCCAGCCCGTCGGCGTGGATCGGCTGGGAGGCGACGCACAGGTCGAACTCCTGGGCGCGCAGGCGGCGGGTCATGTCGTCGGCGGGGGCCCAGTGGAGCTCGATCTCGGCGGCGGGATGGGCGCGCTTGTAGGCCGCGAGCGGCCCGGTGAGGGTCAGGAAGGTCTCCGAGGCCAGGCGTACGGTGCCGAACCCCTCGGCGGCCTCGGCGACGGCTCGCCGTCCGGCGTCGAGCTCGCCGAGCGCCCGTTCGACGAAGCCGCGGAACAGCGTGCCCGCGCCGTTCAGGCGGAGCCGGCCGCCGCGGTCGAACAGCGGCGTGCCCAGCTCGCCCTCCAGGCGGGCGATCGTCCGGCTCAGGGACGGCTGCGCGACGCGCAGCTCCTCGGCGGCGGCGCTGAGGTGTTCGAGCCGGGCCACCACCAGGAACTGGCGGAGGGCGTTCAGATCCATCATGCCTCCCAACGCATAACACCATAGCAATATAGATCTTGGACAAGATAACTCAGGAGCCATAGCGTCGGATGCGTTCCACCAGGACGGACATGAGGAGGACCCCCGATGCTCAGCGTGGTCGACGGACCGCGAGCCGATGCCGCGCGCCGCACGGCACCCGTGGGCTGGACCTTGCGGGCGACGGTCAGCGCCCACATGGCGGCGATCGCCGGGCAGCCGGTGTTCGCCGGCGTCTACCTGACCGGCGACTACGACAGCCTGCGCTGGCACTCCCTCGGCGCCGACGTGGTCACCTCCATCGGCTACCTGCAGCTGATCGTGACGATCGTGGTGTGGGCGCGCCTGCGCCGCAGCGGGCCGTTCCTGGCCACGGCGGCGGTGGTGGCGGCCGAGACGGCGCAGTACTTCGCCGGGCTCGACGGCGCGTTGTGGCTGCACATCCCGCTGGGGGTGGCGACCGTCGCCGCGCTCACGGTGCAGTTCATCGACGTCTGGCGCCGCCCCTTCCCGCGTCGGGCGGCCCGCGATGCCTGAGCTCGACCGGCCGGCGCGCGGCGTGACCAGGCGGCAGGCGCTCGGCATCGGCGGCGCGCTCGGGCTGATGGCGGCCACCGGGCTCGGCGCCTCGGCCGCGATGGCCCGGCGGCCCTCGATCACCGGCGCCGAGCTGCGCAGCGACCTGCCGCTGCCGCCGCCGTTCCAGGTGCCGCTGCCGATCCCCGCCGTGCTGGCGCCGTCCGGCACCTCGGGCGGCGCCGACCGTTACGAGATCGTCCAGCGCGAGACGACCCTGGAGATCCTGCCCGGCGTGCGCACCCGGGCCTGGACGTACGGGGGCACCTTCCCCGGGCCGACCATCGAGGCCCGCCGGGGCCGGCCGATCACCGTGACGCACCGCAACGACCTGCCCGTGCCGACCGTCGTCCACCTGCACGGCGGGCGCACCCCGGCCGCCTCCGACGGCTACCCGACCGACCTCGTGCTGCCCGAGGGCTGGACGGAGCCCACCATGCACATGGCGCACGGCTCCGGCATGGGGAACATGCGCGACCCCCGGGCCGTGCTGAGCAGGCGGACCAGGGACTACACCTTCCCGCTGGACCAGCGGCCGACGCTGCTGTGGTACCACGACCACCGGATGGACTTCACCGCCCCCGCGATCTGGCGCGGCCTGGCCGGGCTGCAGATCGTCCGCGACGACGCCGAGCAGGCGCTCGGCCTGCCCGCGGGGCCGCGCGAGCTGCCGCTCATGATCGCCGACCGGGCGTTCACCGCCGAGGGCGAGCTCGCCTACCCCGCCCTCGACCCCACCCTGCGGGAACGGCCTGGCGTGCTCGAACCGTACCTGGCCGGGGTGCTCGGGGACGTGATCCTGGTCAACGGCGCTCCCTGGCCCGTCCACGAGGTGGACGCGGCCCGCTACCGGCTGCGCCTGCTGAACGCCTCCAACGCCCGCCACTACGAGCTCGAAGCCGTGCTCGACGACGGGCGGCGGCTCGACCTCGTGCAGATCGGCGCCGACCAGGGGCTGCTCGCGGCCCCCGTCACCCATCAGGTGCTGCCGATCGCGCCGGCCGAGCGCTACGACGTGGTCGTGGACTTCGCCCGCGTCCCGGTCGGCGGGCGGGTCCGGATCGTCAACCGGCTCGGCTCGGGCCGCACCCGGGACGTGATGGCCTTCCGGGTCGCGCGCGCCGCGGCCGACGACAGCCGGGTCCCGCGCGTGTTGTCCACCGACCTGCCGGAGTGGCGGCGGGCGGACGCCGTACGGGTGCGCGAGCTGTCCTTCCGCGCGGGCCGGACGCACGACGGCCGCGGCTGGCTGATCGGCGGGCTGCCGTTCGACCCCGCCCGGTCCGACGTCACCGTGGGCCTCGGCGACGTCGAGGTGTGGCGGATGGTCGCCGACGTCCACCACCCCGTCCACCTGCACCTGGTCGGCTTCCGGGTGCTCTCGCGCAGCGGCCGGCCGCCGTTGCCCCATGACGCGGGGCTGAAGGACACCGTGTCCCTGCGTCCGGGCGAGTCGGTGGAGATCATCACCCGGTTCGACGGCTACCGCGGCCGCTACCTCTTCCACTGCCACAACGCCGAGCACGAGGACATGGCCATGATGGCCAACCTCCAGGTCGTCTGACACCCCCGCGCCGGCCTCCAGGTCGTCTGACCCAGCGCGCCACCCCGGTCCCGTTCACAAGGAGCGTCCCCATGCCCGCCGATCCCGGCATCGTCATCATCGGCGCCAGCCTCGCCGGCGCCCAGGCCGCGCGGGCCCTGCGGCTCGACCACGGCTACGACGGGCCGCTCACGCTCGTCGGCGACGAGCACCACCTGCCCTACCAGCGTCCCGCGCTGTCCAAGGGTTACCTGCTGGGCGCCACCGAGGCCGCCGAGCTCGACGTCCTGGACCCTCGGTTCTACGCCGCCCAGGACGTCGCCCTCGCCCTCGGCGCCCCCGCCACCCTGCTCGACCTCGACGGCCGGCGGGTGAAGCTGGGGCGCAACGTGGAGCTGCCGTTCGGGCAGGTGCTGATCGCCACCGGCGCCCGCCCGCGCCGCCTCCGGGTGCCGGGCGCCGACCTCGACGGCGTCCACCACCTGCGCGACCGCGAGGACAGCGAACGCCTCGGCGCGGCCCTGCGCGCGGCCTCCGCCGTCGTCGTGGTCGGGGCCGGCTGGCTCGGCTGCGAGGTCGCCGCCGCCGCCCGCGCGCTCGGCGTGCGCACGACCGTCGTCGACCCGCTGCCCACGCCGCTCTACCACGTGCTGGGCGACCGGATCGGCGGCGCCGTCGCCCGCCGGCACCTCGACCACGGCGTCGAGCTGCTCACCGGCGACGGCGTCGAGGCCGTGCTAGGGACGCGCTCGGTCGAGGCGGTGCGCACGGTCGCCGGGCGGCGCGTGCCGGCCGACCTCGTCGTGGTCGCCGTGGGCGCCGTCCCCCGCACCGAGCTGGCCGAGGCGGCGGGGCTGCGCGTCGACGGCGGCATCGTCACCGACGGCCATCTGCGCACCTCGCACCCGGCCGCGCTGGCCGCCGGCGACGTCGCCCGCCACCGGCACCCGCGCTACCTCAAACCGGTCCGGATCGAGCACTGGGACAACGCCGTCGTCCACGGGACCGCCGCGGCGGCGACGCTGGTGGGCGAGCCGGTCACCATCGACCACGTCCCGTACTTCTTCTCCACGCAGTACGGGTCCACCCTCGAATACGTCGGCCTGCCCACCACCTCCGACCGCGTCGTCACCAGGGGCGAGCCGGGGGAGCCGGGGTTCACCGCCTTCTGGCTCGACCGCGGCGTCCCGGTGGCCGCCCTGACCATGGACGGCCAGATGGACGGCCAGGACGCCGCCGGCCACCTCCGGGCCCTGGTCGCCGCCGGGCACACCGCCGATCCGCGCCGGCTGGCCGACCCCGGCGTCCCGATGGCGGAGCTCCTGCCGCACGCCCCCACCGGCGTCTCCTGAACGGCGGCGCTCCTGCCGTACGCCCCCACCGGCGTCTCCTGAACGGCGGCGCCCCGGCTCAGACGCGCAGGACCGCCTGACGGGTGTGCCCGCGGCTGCCGCCGACCTCGACCTTGACCGCCCGCTTGGACCGGCGCACCCCCCGGTCGCCCTCCTTGACCGACCGGACCGGCCACGGCAGCTTGATCCGCACCTCGTCGGCGGTCCTGGACGGGTCCGAGACGGCCAGCCGGACCCGGTGACGGTCGTGGCGGAGCAGCACGGCGCACGGCCCGTCGGCGGCCAGCGGCCCGTGCGGGGTCTCGACGGCCCCCGCGCGCCAGAACACGGCGGCGATCAGGTCGTCCCGGCTGACGGCCTGCACCGTGCGGGAGTTGGCCAGGATCTCGACCCGCCCGCGGTAGGCCGCGGTCTGCTCGGCGGTGGCGTCGGGCAGCACGGCGTAGGCGTAGCGGGCCCGGCGCGGATCGACGCCGTGGTCCACCAGGATCGTCGTGTAGTGCCTGGTGACGGGGGTCCGGTCGCCGCCGGTGGTGGCGCCGGTGTCGATGTCGCGCCAGCGCCCGGTGCGCCGCTCGCGGATCACCTTGGCCTCGGCGCCGTCGAGCAGCGCGTACCCGGCCACGCCGGACAGGTGGATCCAGCCGTCGCCGCGGGTCAGCGGGGGGTGGGCGCCGTGGGTGTTGCGGTTCTCCACGACGGTCTCGACGCGGCGGCCGTCGGAGGCGGTGATGCCGGCGCCGAGGGCGATCACGCCGTCGTCGAGCAGGAACCACGCCTTCCTGGCCCGCAGCGAGGAGCCGTCGGCGATCAGCCTCATCGCCGCCACGCCGTACTCGCCGTCGAGCGCCGCGCCGCCCGCCCACGGGGTGGGCGGCAGGCGGCGCGCGCCGTGCGGGAGGTCGGCGCGCCCGCGGGTGTCGACCGTGGTGCCCGGCAGCCGGTACGGGTCGATCGTCGGCCACAGGTCGTCGTTCCAGTGGGTCAGGTCGGCGGTGTAGAGGTACGTCATGCCGTCGCCGGTGTACCAGCCGTGCAGGTTCTCCTGGTTCATGCCCTCGGCCGCGCCGATGCGCTCCGAGCTCATCGCGATCGCGTACGCCCAGGTGGGACGCCGGTGCACGACCCGGTCCATGTCGGCGAAGACGTACGTGCCGGTGGTGCGGGGGCCGACCGGCACGGACGCGTCCGCCAGCAGCGCCTCCGCCCGCGCGACGCTCGCCAGCGGGGCGACCGCGGCGTACGGGACGGCCTGGTTGCGGGTGAGCCAGCCCTTGACCATCGGCCGCCAGCGCCGGGCGTGGCGCTCGGGCGCCGTCTCCAGCAGCGTCAGGATGGCCTCGACCGCCTTCTGCCCGGAGTGGTGGTCGCGGTGGCCCTGCACCGAGATCTGCCGGCCGCGCACGCAGTCCATCATCAGCCCGTCGAAGATGAACGGCGTGAACGAGCGGTCGACGATGTCGTAGACGTTCCCGACGTCGCGGATCTCCCACGGTGACCTGGCCAGCATGGCGATCAGCTTGGCCACGCTCTCCAGGTAGTCCACGCCGTAGCTGCCGTTGTAGGGGAACACGCCGTGCTGGATGAAGGAGCCGTCGCGGTAGAAGCCGTCGCCCGGCCCGCCGGTGCGGCGCAGCAGGTCGGAGACGGCCTTCCTGGCCCGTTTGAGCAGGCGGGCGTCGTGGGTGAGCAGCCCGCGCATCGCCACCGCCATGGCCTTGCTCGCCCGGTTGGCGCCGGTCTCGACGACGCCGGGGTGGCTGACGCGGCGTTCGGGGTCGGGGCACCAGTGGCGCAGCGGGCGCAGCCAGCGGCGCAGGTCGTCCTTGGGCAGGCCGTCGTAGAGCAGGGCGCAGGTGTCGGTCAGCGCGCGCGGGACGCCGATCTCCCACCAGTACCAGTTGCTGCCGCGGCGGTCGAGGCCCTCGCGGTAGGCGTGCTCGTACAGGAAGTCCAGGGCTCTGGCCGCGGTCTCGGCGACCCGCTGGTCCCGGTGCATGTCGGTGCCCGGCGTGGCCCAGCCGAGCGCCAGCGTGCGCATGCGGTTGTAGGCGCGGTTGAAGTTGCCCGTACGGGGGTCGTCGAGCGGCAGGTCGGGCCACAGGCTCGGCCGACCGGGAGCGGGGTCCATCTTGCGCAGCACCGCGTTGGCCGAACCCTCGACGGCCTGCGTCTTGTCCAGGTACGCCGGGTCGTACGTGGCGCCGGCCAGCAGGCTCACCCATCGCTCCCGGGCCGCGTCGAACGCGGCGGCGCCGGTCGCCTCGGCCGGCTTCTCCCACAGGGCGATTCCGGCCACGGCCGCGGCCCCCAGCAGGGCGGACCGGCGGCTGAGGGGGTGGGTCATGGAAGCCTTTCGACAATCGGCCATCTACCAGATGAAAAGATCCTATGTCGGTGACAGGGGCGATCATTTCGCCTTCGCGACGGGTACCCGGCATCAGGTGCATTGAACTGTGATGAACCGTATTGAACTGTTCGCTCCGGCGATCGATCATCAGGGGCAGTAGCGCTTCCTCGCGTCAGAGAGGATCTCCATGATTCGTCGCGCATCGCTCGCCGTCCTGCTCGCCCTCGGCACGCTCACCGTCGTCGGCGCGCCCGCCCAGGCCCGCGCCTGCCAGATCGACTACCACTGCGAGACGTACTACTACAGCGACTCCACCCGGACCACGGTGGTCGGCGTCAAGTACGAGAACTGCGTGGGCGACGTGACGTGGGTGGGCACCCGCGGCTCGTACCCGGAGTTCCACGAGACCCCCTGCTGAGGGGGGCGGCTCGGCGAGGTGTTCCGCGGGCACGCCTCGCCCGCCGCGTCCGGCCGGCGCCCGGGGCCGACCGGCTCACACGGCGATCACGACCTTGCCGAACGGCCCGCCCGACGTGTAGTGGCGGTAGGCGTCGGGCGCCTGGTCGAAGGGGAAGACGCGGTCGATGACCGGGCGCAGCCGGTGGGCCTCGATGAGCCGGTTCATGGCCAGGAACTGCGCGCGGCTGCCGACGGCGATGCCGCGCAGCGTGGCTCCCGCGCTGAAGACCGCCCGCGCGTCGAGGGGCGGCGGGTCGCCGAGGACGAACCCGACACTGGCCACCTGGCCCCCGATCGCGGTGGCCGCCAGCGACCGCCCGAGGTCGCCGGCGACGTCGATGACGTGTTCCGCGCCCTCGCCGTCGGTCAGCTCGCGCACCCGGGCCGGCCAGTCGGGGGTGGCCCGGTAGTCGACGACCTCGTCGGCGCCGAGCGCGTACAGGCGTTCGGCCTTGGCCGGGCTGCTGGTCGTGGCGATCACCCGGGCGCCCAGCGCCTTGGCGAACTGCAGCGCGAACAGCGACACCCCGCCGGTGCCCTGGGTGACGACGGTCCGGCCGGGCAGCGGGCCGGTGCCGTCGCCGGTCAGGGCGTTCCAGGCGGTGACCGCGGCGCAGGGGAGCGTCGCGGCCTCCTCGTAGGACAGGTGGGCCGGGATCGGCACGAGCGCGTGCTCGTCGAGCAGCGCGTACTCGGTGAGCATGCCGTCCAGCGAGCCGCCGAGCTGCGGCAGGTGCCGCAGTGCGAAGGGGCCGTCCTGCCAGCTCGGGAACAGGGTGGCGGTGACCTGGTCGCCGACGCCGACCGACTCGACGCCGGGGCCGGTCGCGACGACCTCGCCGGCGCCGTCGGAGACCGGCACCACGTCCGGTTTGACGGGGAGCACGTAGTCACCGCGCAGGATCATCAGCTCGCGGAAGCTGAGGGAGGTGGCCCGTACCGCGACCACCACCTGCCCGGGGCCGGGAGCAGGGACGGGGTGTTCCTTGATCGACAGGCCCTCGATGCCGGCTCCGCTGTCGACGTGGTAGCTGCGCATGACGTTCATCAGGCGGTCGCCAGGGGAACTTCGCCGGCGGTCTTGCTGAAGCCGAGCGCCTCGACGATCCGCCCGTCGCGGACGCGCATGAGGTTGACGCCGCTGACCCAGTCGGACGGGCCGGTGCCGTAGCGGTAGTGCCAGTGGATGGTGGCGCGGTCACCGGCGACGATGACCTCCTGCGGCTCGAACGCGCTGGTCAGGTCGTCCACGAGCGCGCCCCACCAGTCCAGGCACGCCTGGCGGCCGGTGACGCGCTCGCCGGTGGGGGCCGGCTGCACGGACTCCATCACGCAGTCCTCGGCGACCAGGTCGTCGAGCAGGTGGCGGTCACGCTCGACGAAGGCCCGGTTGAAGCGCTCCATGACGTCGGCGGTGGTTCGGAAGGACACGGTTCCTCCAGAAGGAAGCGGGTAGATCGATCGGTCTATCTATGTATATCGACCGGTTGATCTACTCGTCAACCCGTGGCAACCTGAATCCATGACTGTTCGTACGGGACCGGGCCCCCGGGAGCGCCTGCTGACGGCCGCCGACCAGCTGATCTACAGCCAGGGCGTCAATGTCGGCGTCGACGCGCTGCTCAAGGCGGCCAACGTGGCCCGGCGCTCGTTGTACGAGCACTTCGGCGGCAAGGACGGCCTGATCGTCGAGGTGCTCAGGTCGGCCGCCGACTCCGACGCCGCCGACTACCGCCGCACCATGGACGCCGCCGGCCAGGACCCGCGCGAGCGCCTGCTGGCCGTCTTCGACCGCATCGGCGAGATCGTCGCCATGCCCGGCTTCCACGGCTGCCGCTACCTGGCCGCCGACCTCGGCCTGACCGACCCCGCCCATCCCGCGCACGAGATCACCCGCGACTACCGCCGGCAGGTGCACGCGCTGCTGGCGCGCGAGCTGACCGCGCTCGGCCACCCGCACCCCGACCACGCCGCCGACCAGCTCCTCATCCTCATCGACGGCACCCTCGCCGTCGGCGCGACCCGCCCCGGCACGAACCCGGCCGCCGCCGCCCGCGAACTCGCCGAACACGTCATCACCACCTGACGGGCCCGCGCGGGCCGACGCCTGGGGGATTGGGGGGGAGCGCGGGCCGTCACGGCCAGCTCGGCGCCCGGGGCGGCGCCTGCCGGGCGGTCGCGGCGTGGCCCCCGAGCGGCGTCTACCGGGCTGTCACGGTCAGGGTGGTGTGTGGGACGGTCGTCGCGGCCGCCGGGCCGGTCAGGTCGAGGGCGAAGCCGTCCGCCGTCCTGCGGCCGAGCAGCCGGGCCCGCTGTCCGCAGAACAGCGGCCGGTTGTTGCGATGCGCGATGCGCGTCACCCGCTCGGGACGCCCCTCCAGCCGCAGCGTCTCGGCCAGGGCGAGGGTCATCAGCGGCCCGTGCACCACCAGGCCGGGATAGCCCTCCACGCGGGTGGCGTACGGCCAGTCGTAGTGGATGCGGTGGGCGTTGGCGGTGGCCGCCGAGAAACGCATGAGCAGGGTCGGATCGGTGTCGAAGTGCCACTCCCAGGCGCCCGCCCTGCGGAACGGGGAACCGGCGGCCCGCGCCGCCACGGCCTCCTCGGCCGCCGCCGCCGGGCCGGTGGGCGCCACGGCCTCCCGGTAGATCAGGTCCTGCCGCTCCTCCAGCCCGGGGCTGCCGTCCTGGCCGGTCAGCCGGGTGCGCACGACCACCACGACCAGCCGTCCCGACCGCCCGGACTTCTCGGTGACCGACTCCACCGTGCTCTGCCTGCGTACGGTCTCGCCGACCCGCAGCGGCCCGTGGAACACGACCTCGCCCCCGGCGAACATCCGCCGCGGCAGGCCGACGGGCGGCAGGAACGAGCCGCGTACGGGATGCCCGTCGCCCCCCAGCACGGACGAGACGGGCCAGCGCGCCAGCGCCGCCCAATGCCACAGCGGCGGCAGCTCCGAGCCCGGCCCCGGCGCCGGCACGCCGTCGTCGAACAGGGCCGCGAGCGCGGCGACCGGCGTCGGGTCGACCAGTTCGTCACTGACGACAGTGGACGGCTCCCACCCCTGCACGTTGCTCCCGCCCTCCGCCGTGACCGCCGCGAACCACGGTACGCCCCGGCCGGGCCCGCAGGGCAGTGCGCGGTCGCCCCGGGGGGAGGGCGGGCGTCAGCGGGCGGAGATGATGCCGCCGGGCAGCAGGGCGCCGAGGGTGGACGTGTCGTTGACCATGTTGAACACGTCCAGCACCGGCTGGAGCAGCGCGCCGACGGGCCCGCCGGCGGCCAGCGAGTCGGCCGCGGCCGGAGTGGTGAGCGCGACGGTCAGCAGCGCGCCACCGGCCACGGCGCAGGTGAGACGGCCCTTGAGCTTCATGGACACCTCCATGAGAGTTACCGAGAGTGATCGTCCAGCACTCTACGTGACAGAAGGGTGTCCGGCCGGTAAGGCGCACGGTCAGGGCTGGACGGGGAGCATGACCTCCACCGTGGTGCCCTTCCCCGGCGCGCCGCTGACCAGGCAGATGCCGCCCAGTTCGGCCGTGCGCTCGCGCATCGAGGTCAGGCCGACGCCGGAACGGTGCTCGGGCGGCAGGCCGCGGCCGTCGTCGGCGACCAGCAGGCGCAGCGCGCCGGGCTCGCGGCGCAGCTCGACCCGGACGCGGGTGGCCCGCGCGTGCCGCCGCACGTTCGTCAGCGCCTCCTGTGCGATCCGGTAGACGGCCACCTCGACGGCGGCGGGCAGGCCGGTCAGGTCGCCCTCGGCGATCACCTCCGCGGCGGGACCGTCCGGCGCGGCCAGCGCCCGCACGGCGGCGGCCAGGCCCAGGTCGTCCAGGGCGGGCGGGCGCAGGCCGTAGACGAGCTGCCGCAGGTCGCCGGTGACGGCGTCCATGCCGGTACGCAGCTCGCGCAGCAGCCCGTCGGCCGCCTCCGGCGAGCTCTTGAGGCTGAGACGGGCCATGTTGACGGTCATCGCCAGCCCGCTGAGCGTCTGGCCGAGGCCGTCGTGCAGGTCCCGGCGCAGCCGGCGGCGCTCCTCCTCGCGGGCGGCCAGCATGCGTTCGCGAGAACGTTGCAGGTCGGCGGCCAGGCGGACCGCGTGGGCCACGTCGGCCGCGTACGGGACCAGCGTATCCAGCACCCGCTCGTCGTGCGCGGCGGGGAAGCGGCGCGCGGCGGGCGGGCCGACCAGCAGCCGGCCCACCCATTCGCCGTGCCAGATCAGGGGCACCTCGCGCGGGGAGTCGCCGACCTGCCCGCAGTCCGTGCTCGCCACGCTGACCGGATGGCCCGGCTCGCCGCTGGTCACCTCCACGGCGACGCCGCGTACCGCCAGGCCCTCGCGCAGCACGCCGATCACCGCCGCCAGCGCCTGCGCCGGATCGCCCCGGCGCACCTCCTGCGCCAGCCGCTCGGCCAGCACGCGCGGATCGCCCACCGGTCCGTAGAGCAGGCGGTCGACCGCGCGTTGCAGCGCCCGCCGCAACGGCTGGAAGAACGCGCCCGTGAGCAGCGCGGAGGCGAGCCCGGCGACCTGGTGGTACCCCGACACCAGCAGGCTCGACAGCGTGGCCACCCCGAAGTAGACCCCGCCGACCACGGCCAGCAGCCCGGCGGCGACGAACGTCCGGCTGACGACGGTGTCGATGCCGTAGAGCCGGTAGCGGGTCACCGAGATCACCATCGACACGGGGATGACCGCCGCCCACCCGATCGACAACCAGAACAGCTCCGGCACGACGACGCCGGCGAGCATGAAGACGATGTACCCGCCGAAGGAGAACAGCGGCCAGCCGATCTGCCGCCGCACGACCGGGTCGGCCCGGCGGAAGCGCAGCACCATCGACCACGCCGCCAGCGGCAGCGTCGAGAGGATCCCGGTCCAGGCCACCACCGTGACCACCGGCCAGATCGGCGCCAGCTCCGGGACCTGTAACGGGTTGGGGATGACCGCGGGCAGCGGATAACCCTCGGCCGGCGGGTCGGGACGCAGGAACATGTGGGCCAGCTCCACCGCGGTCGACACCGCGCCGAGCAGCACCACCGGACGCCAGCGCCGCGACGGCAGCCTGCCGTCGGGGGAGTACAGCGGCAGCAACATCTCCAGCAGCAGCCCGGACACCGCCCAGCCGACCTGCGCGGGGAACCTCAGCAACCCCGCCAACGGGAGATCCCCGGCCGCCGCGGCGGCCAGCATCGCCGACTGGCAGAACGTGTTGACCGCGCCGCCGAGACCGCCCGCGCACATCAGCCACGCCAGCCTGAGCCGCGGCCGGTGCACGATGAGGAACGCGCTGAAGGCCGGAAACGTGACCCCGGCCGCGGCCAGCGGGCTGAAGATCTCCGGCAGCCGCCACTCCGGCGGCAGCGCCGCGTACATCAGGACCGCCGCGAGCACCAGCACCGGCGAGACCACGGCCAGGACGACGGCGACCACCCGGGCTGCCCACGCCATCCGTCCCCGCCTTCCGGCTGCCGTTCCCGCCCGACCCTAGCGTGCCAGCGGAACGGTCCGCCATGAGCGGGCCGGCCGGCCGGATCGACCGGCGGGTCAGCGCAGCGACCGCAGCAGGGCTTCGCGGTCGAGGGCGTCCACGGGCCACGTGCGGGAGCGCAGGGTGCCCCGGTCGCGGTAGGCGCGCATGATGGCGACGTGTTCGGGCAACCGGACGAACCCCCGCAGGTCCTCCTCGCTCCGCCACACCGACAGCGAGCCGACCCGGCGGCCGGCGAGGTCCGCCCAGAGCCACATGCCCACCGCGCCCGGCAGGCCGGGCCAGTGGCGGCTCAGGGACCGGCCGTGCCGGGCGATGCCGGGCAGGTCGAACAGCCGCCGCAGGCGGAAGTCCGTCAGGGCGGCGACCAGCGGCCCCGGCCGGTCGTCCTCGGGGCCGGGGATCCAGCGTGAGGTCAGCATGCGGCGCACCGGCCGGACTCGGAGGTCATGCCGGCAAACTATATTAACGACCGATCGTTTGTATATCTGAGCGGTGGCGGTCAGTCGCGACCGGGGGAGAGGGCGGCGGCCAGCTCGCGCCAGTGGGGCATCGCCGTCCGGCCCGGCTCGATCCCGATCACCTGCACGGCGACGTGGTCGGCGCCGGCGTCCACGTGGGCGCGCAGCTTGCCGACGACGGTGTCCAGATCGCCCCAGAAGACGAAGTCGTCCACCAGGCGGTCGCTGCCGCCGCCGGTGATCTCGTCCTCCGCGTACCCGAGCCGCCGGAACTTCGCCACGTTGTACGGCGTGCTCAGGTAGGGGCGCAGGTGCTCGCGGGCGGCGGCGCGGGCCGTGGCGGGGTCGGTCTCGAACAGCACCGGATGCTCCACGGCCAGGAACGCGTCCGGGCCGAGGAGCTGCCGTGACTCGGCGGTGTGCGCGACGTTGACGTGGTAGGTCTGGGCGCCCGCCGCGCGGTCGCGGGCCAGTTCGAGCATCTTGGGCCCGTACGCGGCCAGCAGGCGGCGCACGCCTGACTTCGGAGCCGGGTTGACGGTCTCCAGCTCGTCCAGCTCGTCAAGGTAGGTCCGCATGGCGGTCAGCGGGGTCGTGCCGGGGCGGGGGGCGCCGCCGAAACCCAGGCCGAGGACGTGCCGGTCGGGGTAGGCGTCGGCCAGCAGCAGGGCGGCGCCGTACGTCCACCTGGCCTCGCGGGCCCAGATCTGGGCGATGCCGTTCACGATGTGCATCCGCCGCGTGCACGACAGCAGGAAGCCGGCGTGCGTGAGCGCCTCGCGCCCGAGCAGCTCGGGCATCCAGAACGCCCGCCACCCCTGCTCCTCCAGCTCCTGGATCGACTCGCGCATATGCGCGGCCGGCACGTGCTCGAAGTCGAACGTGTAGATCCCGAACGTGCCGAGATCCAGGCCGTCGATGCTGCCCATGGGACGTCCCCTCATCGTGTGTCGATCCTCAGGAACATAGACATATCGCAAAATGTCGATATATGGAAATCGGCCGGCCTCTCTCGCGGGAGGGTGCCGCCTCTACGGCGTGCTGCCTCTACGGCGTGCTGCCTCTACGGCGTGCTGTCTCTACAGCGTGCGGCCGAGGGTGGCGACGAGCTGGGCGATGCGCCGCTCGTCGCGCTTGTAGTGCGTCCACTTGCCCACGCGCGTGGCGCGTACCAGCCCCGCGCGCTGCAGCTCGCTCAGGTACGCCGACACCGTGGACTGCGCCAGCCCCACCCTGGCCTGGATGTGCGTCACGCACACCCCGACCTCCGCCGGGTCGGCGATCGCCCCCTCCAGCGAGAAGTGGCGCTCCGGCTCCCGCAACCAGGTCAGCAGTTGCAGCCGGGTCGGGTTCGCCAGCGCCCGCAACGCGTCGGACAGCTCGGAATCGGTCATCAGTGGAGCTTCCGCCATGGATGCCAGCATAGTGAGCCATCGTCGTATCCGGGTATTTCGATGCGTGCCAGCTCGGCGCCCGCGCGGGTCCCCAAGGAGAGGCAACGCCTCGGTAGATTTCCCGCACCCGAAGTAATCCATCCAGTCAAGACGATTGCCTCAAATAAGTCGATCGCCTTATATTCCGAAGTGTCGGGCTTTCAAGCTGGAGGACGCATGACCGCTGACGCGATCCCCGATTTCCCCTTCGACCGCCCCACGGCGCTGGAACCGCCGCCACAACTCGCCGACCTGCGCGAGAAATGCCCCGTGGCCCACGTACGCCTGCCCAGCGGCGACGTGGCGGCCCTGGTGACCAGGTACGACGACGCCCGCGCCGTCATGGCCGACCCCCGCTTCAGCCGCAACCTCGCCCGCGAGGGCGCCGCCCGGCTGTCCACCACCGAAGACGGCGGCCTGTTCAACCGCCGCAAGGACGGCGCCGGCGACATCGGCGAGGGCGAGGGCCACATGCGGTGGCGACGCCTGCTGAGCCGCTGGTTCACGGCCCGCAAGATGGAGGTCTGGCGCCCCCGGGTCCAGGCCATGGCCGAGGAACTCCTCGACTCCATGCTGGCCAAGGGCTCCCCGGGCAACCTGTCGTCCGGCCTGGCCCTGCCCCTGCCGGTACGGGTCATCTGCGCGCTGGTCGGCGCGCCGAGCTCGGACCAGGACAAGTTCGCGCACTGGTCGCGCACGATGCTGACCCTGACGCGCAACACGCAGGAGGAGGTCGACACGGCCTACCGGGAGTTCAACGCGTACGTGTCGGACCTGATCGACCGCAACCGCGCCGACCCCGGCGACGACCTGCTCAGCGAGCTGACCCAGATCACCGACGCCGAGGACGGCAGGCTCAGCCAGGACGAGCTCATCGCCACCGTGCGGGGGCTGCTGCTGGCCGGTCACGAGACCACGTCCAACATGATCGCCATCATGACGGCGATGCTGCTGTCCGACCGGCAGCGCTACGAGGCCGTGATCGACGACCCCGACCTGATCCCGGGCACCGTGGAGGAGGTCCTGCGGCTGGACAGCACGTTGTCGGCCATCGGCGGCGTGCCCCGGTTCATCACCGAGGACGTCGAGCTGAGCGAGATCACCGTGCCCGCCGGCAGCACGCTGATCCCCAACATCCCGGCGGCCAACCGCGACCCGGCCAAGTTCGCCGACCCCGACCGGTTCGACCCGCGCCGGGAGAACAGCAGCCAGCACCTCACCTTCGGCGCCGGCCGCCACTACTGCCTAGGCCAGCCGCTGGCCAGGGTGGAGCTGCAGGTCGTCCTGGGCCTGCTGGCGCGGCGGCTGCCCGGCCTGCGGCTCCGCGACGACCCCCGCGAGCTGCGGCTGCGCACGGGCGGCCTGTCCGGCGGCCTCCAGGACGTGTGGGTCACCTGGTGACCCGCTGACCTCAGCCGGCGGCATGGGATAGCGTTCGGGGACGGTGGTGGAAACGAGATCGAGGACCGGTCATGGACGTCAGTACGGCGGTCGCCGCGCCGTCTCCCCGCTCGATCCGGGCCAAGGACAGGATCATGCAGACCGCGGAGCGGCTCTACGCCGAGCACGGCTTCGCGCACGTGTCGATCAGGATGATCCGCGAGGCCGCGGGCCAGCGGAACAAGTCCGCCGTCCAATACCACTTCAGCACCCGTGACGAGCTGATCCACGCGATCCTGTCCCGTCACGCGGCCGCCATCGACCGGCACCGCCTGCCGATGGTGGCCGCGCTGGAGACCTCGGGCGAGGTGTCGCTGCGCGACTGGATCACGTGCGCGATCGCGCCGAGCATCGAGCACCACATCGAGCTGGGCACCCCGTCCTGGTACGGGCGGTTCCTCGCCCAGGCCGTCGTGGAGCCGTCCTTGCGCGAGTACGCGGCGCGGGCCACGTTGAGCACGCCCTCGTTCCGCCGGCTGGAGCTGCTGCGCCCGCCGTCGATGCGCGACCGGGAGCACGAGCTGTCCGAGCGGCAGGCGGCGATGATCCGGCTGCTCGTCGTGCACATGAGCGCCGAGCTGGAGGCCGACCTGGCGGCCGGGCACGCCGCCGCCGGTTCAGTCGAAGAATCCTGGCGGGCTCTGGGTGAACATCTTGTCACCGCCGTCTGCGGACTCAGCGGCGCCCTGCTGCCTTAGAGAGTCCCTGTCCGGTACGCGCACGATCTCCCCGCCGGTGCCGCGAGGGGCGCCGTAGTGGCGGACCGCCTGGTAGTACAGCTTAGCCAGCGCGTTGCAGCTCGGCTGACGGAAGATCGAGTACTGGGTGCACACCTGCTTGAGGTCGAAGAAGAACGCCTTGTCGATGCGCTCCTTGTTCGCCGGGAAGTCGCCGACGGCCTGGTAGTTCCGGTAGCCGAAGTCGTGCCGTCGGCACGGGATGGAGAAGTCGAAGCCGAGCGGCTGGTCGGGGCTGCTCGTACAGCCGTCGCTCGACCAGTCGAAGTCGAAGTCGGACCACGACCCCCGGTCGGCCCAGGCGTCCCGCCAGGCCGCGGCGCTGGACGCGGTGGGTTGCGTGAACCCCGAGAGCGCGGCGAGCTTCTCCTCCAGCGTCACCGCCTGGGCCGGCGGCGCGACCGCGAGAACGGCGACCAGCGAGAGAGCGAGCGGGACCGGCGCCCCGAGAGCCCGTCTGACCATGGGAACCTGCCTGTTTCGACCGGGACGGGAACATGTCATGGTCAGGTTCGCCCGCCGGCCCGCCGCGACCTGGGAATTCCGGGAAAACCCGTGGCAAAGGTCGTGTCCGGTTTCCGACGGGAGACGCCGCCGGCGACCCGTCCGGCGTTCAGGCGCGGGCGTCAGCCCAGGCCGTCGGCGTGGTTCATCTCCTCGGCCTGGGCCAGCGCCTCGGCCAGGGGCGGGACGTCCCAGACCGTGCGTTCGGCGTCCGTGGTGACGGGGTCGACGCGGTAGAGGGACCAGCGGCCGCCGATGTCGACGTACTGGGTGCCGTACCGCTGGGGCAGGCCCATCTGCAGCAGCCACCGGTCGAGGGCCGAGGCCGCCAGCCTGCGGGCGGGCCGGCAACCGGCGTCGGCCGCCCGCCGCGCCAGCTCGAAGGCCAGGTGGTAGTGCTCGGCCAGCCCGCCGTGCTGCATCACCGCGGCCAGGTGGTAGTAGTCGCCCGGCGAGCGCACCTCTCCGGCCGCGAACTTCTCCATGCAGCGCGCCCGCCGGGCCAGGCCGCGCTCGCCGCCGTCGCCGGGCCCGCCGTCGCGCCGGTCGTCCTGGTCGCGGTCGAACAAGTCACGCAGCTCCGGATCGCCGGGCGCCTCGCGGTCGGGATCGGCGAGCTTGGCGAGGATTTCCGGAAGGCTGAACATTTGGCTGCGCGGCGCGGCCGACCATCTGCGCGCCGCTCGCGCGCGGCCCTTTCCAGTACGGTTATCCGCCACGTCTGCCAGCGTGCCGGGACAACCCGGGGCGCGCAAGACGGCGCCACGCCGCAATATAGGGAAAATGTAGGGCCGCCGCCCGTTGACGCTTTATTGGGCCGGGGTGATGATGGCCGCGAAAGGGGCGCCCGCGCCTCCGCCGGAAATGAGGGAATGCGTGACCTTGCTTAAGGATGCGAATACTCGACACCCCGGGACGCCTGCCGGCGTGCCCGCGGAGCGCCGGAACGCGGCTGTGAGCTGCGGGTTCTTGGCGGGTGGTGACAGGGGCTGAGCAGATGAAGCCCACACCCGGCGCCACGACGCTGCTGCGCGCCGGCCGGCCCGAGTTCGCCGCCGATTTCCGGGCGCATGAATTCATGCCCTTCGGCCCGGAGGCCCGGTCCATTGACTCGGGGTGGTGCAGAATTCTAGAACGGTCATCGCCGGGAAGCGTTTCCGACGCGGCCGGTGATAACGCGCGGCGGATGCGGATCGCGATATTACGCACAAGCCCCGAGTGCAAATGGCCCGGCCGCGCCGAGTGGGCGTACGAGCAAGCGCGTGGCATTCCGGGCCCGCCGCTCATCGGCGGCGCGGCATGAGCGATCTCGTCGCCTCCGCCGCGGACGCCCTGCGCGCGCTCGACGAGGCGCTGCTCGGCCTGCTGAAGGCGCTCCCGCCCGAGGACCCCGGCGCGCGGGCGGAGCTCCGGGCCGAACTCGAAGGGGCGGGCGTCACGGACGAGGTCGCCGGCCGTTGCCTGCGCGTCCTGCGGATGGTGTTGTCCGGCGAGCACGCGCGCCCGAGCGACTGGATCGGGGTGACGGCGGTGTTCCAGTGCGGTTTCTGCGGCTCGGCGCCCGACCCCGCCGATCTCGTCGTCGGCAAGTCGGTCTCGATCTGCCTGGGATGCGCGCTGCTGGCGACGGCCGGGGCGGTGCGGGGCGAGCGGGAGCCGGTGGAGCGGCCGTGCGCGTTCTGCGGCGCGCGGGCCGTGCCCGCCCACCTGGGCGCCGACGGCGACAGGACGGTCTGCCGCGCCTGCGGCGAGCTGGTGCTCTACATCATCGCCAGCAAGAAGCGCGCCGATTGACGCCCGGGGACGGCGGGACGGGCGTCAGCCGCCCTGGGTGTAGATCGTCCGCCACCGCGAGCACCGGCCGACGGGCCGCGCGCCGTTGCCGCGGCACACCTGCGCCCGGATCTGCAGCGCGCCGCCGACGTTCTTGCGGAAGGAGCCGGTGCCCGGCAGGCAGTTGTAGACGCCGTGCGTGCGCCAGCGGCCGTTGCTCGCGCTCTGGTACCTGATCAGGACCCACGAGCAGCCCTTGCCTCGGTCGTCGTCGAGGGTGCCGGTCACGGCCAGCCCCGACTGGCCGACCACGACCTTGCCCCGGGCGGTCGCCAGGCCGTCGGTCGAGTGCAGGGCGCCCCACCTCCAGCTCGCGGGGCCGGCGGCGGAGTCGGCGGCGGTGTCGGCGGCGGCCGCCGTGCTCAGCGCGGTCAGCGTGAGGACGGCGGCGCCCAGGGCGGTCAGGACGCGGGTCGGAAGATGGTTCGTCACCGGTCCAGGACTACCGGCCGGTACTTGTGGCCGACTTGGAAGCGGGCTGCGGCGTCAGAGTGCGGGGCAGCGGGCGGGGGCGGTGCCGTAGGCGTACCGGAGGAAGTCGACCAGGTAGGCCGACCAGGCGTTCCAGTCGTGGCCGCCCCTGCTGTAGCAGTAGCGGTGGCCGACGCCGAGGCCGGTCAGCGTGGCGTCGAACTCGCTCGCGTACGCGCCGAGGATGGGCTCGCTGACGCTCGCGGCGTCGTCGCTCGCCCTGGTGTCGTAGCTGCACGCGGCGGGGGCGGGCTCGGCGCCGTCCGGGACGCTCGGGAGGCTCGCGCAGCCGCCGGCGTACAGGGCCAGCCGTCCGTCATAGGGGGCGTACCTGCCCTGGGTGACCAGGTCGGCGGGGTTGGCGGCGGGCCAGTCGTCGACCGTGCGGCCGTGGAAGACCGTGGTGGTGTGCGGGCCGAACAGGGTGTCCAGGCGGTAGCGGCGCTGCACCTCCTGGTCGAGGACGGGCAGCGGGCTGCCGCTGTCGTACTTGTTGACGCGGAACTCGCCCAGGTCGGTCAGCTCGATCGCCGCGCCCGACTGCCACATGGAGTCGGAGATCGTGCGCTGGGCGGGCCTGGCGCGCAGGTCGATGCCGGGCGAGAACGCGCCGATCACCGAGAAGACGCCGGGGTGCGCGGCCGCGTACCGCAGGGTGCCGTAGCCGCCCATGGACAGGCCCGCCAGACCGCGTCCCGACCGGTCGGCGACGGTGTTGAAGTTGCTGTCGATCCACGGGATGAGCTGGTCGATGTGGTACGTCTCCCACTTCGGTGCGAAATATCCGTCCGTACGGCCGGCCCAGTCCGCGTACCAGCCGGTCATCCCGCCGGTCGGCATCACCACGATGCCGTCGAAGGAGCCCGCGTCACGGACGAGGGAGACGAGGTCGGCCTTGACGGTCCACGAGTCGTAGTTGTCGCCGCCCCCGTTGAGCAGGTAGAGCGCCCGATAGGGGGTGGCCCGCGAGGGGTCGTAGTCCTTCGGCAGGTAGACGCGGACGGTGATCGGGCGCGTCAGCGGGTCGATGACCGGGGCGCCGCCGGACGCCTGGAAGATCGCCGTCGAGGTCATCGTGACGTCCCGCAGCTCCGAGCCGTCGCTCTGCGGGCGACGTACGTCGACGCAGGTGATGCCATGGCCGTCGGGCCGGGGCAGCACGGCCGCGCACCCGGCCGCCTGTGTGGGCGCCGCCTGCGCCACCCCCGGGCCTGCGAACGTGCCTGCGACCACCAGTAATCCGGCAAGGGCTGAGGTGAACCGCATCGCTCTCCTTCGGTTCGGGCTCCCGACCGCCCCAACTTACGGGGGGACCGGCGGCCGGCGCGTCAACCGCCGGACCGAAAGAGGTCAACTTCTGCCGTACGACTCCGCTTCTGCCGTACGACCCGGCTTCTGCTGTACGCCTCGGCTTCTGCCGTACGACTCAGTGCAGGTGCGCGGCCGTCCAGCAGTCGGGCGCGCCGGGTTTTCCGCACGTCGTCAGCCCGCGCAGCACCCCGGCCAGGGACGCCGTCCGGGCGTTGCCGGGGTCGTTGGACTCCTGGCGGGGGTCGGTGACGGTGTTGTAGTACTCGGGTTTCGGGTCGTTCTCGTACTCGACGTACAGCTCTCCCGCGGTCCGCACGGCGTTGTAGGTGGGCGGCTGCGCGTTGCCCTGCCTCAGCCGGTCGGCGTCGGGGTCGGGCCTGCCGGGCGTCCGCGGGTCGGGCCTGACGTGCTCGACCAGCGCCGCCTGCCGCCAGTCCGCGACCTGCCGGCCCTGGACGAGGGGGAGCAGGCTGCGGCCGTCCCGGCTGTCGCGGATCGCCGGGGCGACGCCGGCCATGTCGAGGAAGGTCGCGAACAGGTCCACGTTCTGGGCGATGACGCCGGTCACCAGCCGGTTGCGCTCGCCGGTGACCGGCCGCCTGACCAGCAGCGGAACCCGGACGTCGTGGTCGTAGGCGGTGGACTTGCCGCGGACCAGGCGGTGCTGGCCGAGGTGGAAGCCGTTGTCGCTGGCGAACACGACGTAGGTGTTGCGGCGCTCCGGCTCGGTGAGCGTGGACAGCACCCGTCCCACCATGTCGTCGACCGACTGGACCATGCGGATCCGGTCACGGAAGTCCTCGCGCAGCTCCTCGGCGCGCTTCGCCTCGATCGGGGCCCGGCGCACCCAGGACGGCTTGTCGGCGGTGTCCTCGTCGTAGGAGGGCAGGGTGGTCACGTCGATGCCGGCGCAGTCGGGGCCGCCGCAGTCGCCGTGCGGGAACTCGCCGTCAGGGAAGCGGTCCTTCGGACGGTCGCGCGGGGCGGGCGGGAAACGCGGCTCGGTGTCGCCGGGCCGGACGTCCACCCGGTTGTGCGGGGAGAAGGGCGAGACCTGGAGGAAAAACGGCCGGCCGGGGGCGTGCTCGCGGGAGCGCTCGATGAAGCCGGTCGCCCGCTGGGCCAGCTCGTCGACCAGGTAGTCGCCCTTGGAGGGGGCGATCGGGCGCCGGTCGCCCGACTCCTCCCTGACGTAGCGGGTGAGCTGGTACCTGAACTCGTTGTAGCCGCCGCCCGCGGAGACATGCCACTCGTCCCAGCCGTCCGGTACCTGGTAGCCGGGGCGGGCGGGGTACTCGTTGATGTATTTGCCCAGGTAGCCCGTGCGGTAGCCGGCCTGATGGAGCGGGACGGCGTAGGTGCGGCCCTCGTGCGGGGCGAACGCCTCGTAGCCGCCGCGGTCGTAGCCCTGGTTGGTCCGTACGCCGGTGTTGTGGGGGAACTGGCCGGTGAACATCGAGGCGCGGGAGGGGCAGCAGAGCGAGTCGGACACGTAGTAGTCGGTGAACGTGGTGCCGCCCTCGGCGAGCCCGCGGACCGTGTCCATGTAGGGCAGCAGGTCGGCGGACAGGTCGTCCACCAGGAAGAAGATGATGTTCGGCCGGGTGGGGGTGGCGGCGGACGCCGGGGGCGCGGGGGAGGCGATGAGCAGAGCGAGGATCGCGGCCACCGCCGCAGCCAAGCTTCTCCTGATATTTCGGGACAACGACATGACTGCCTCGTAAGCGGTGGTAGGGGAGCAACGGCGCTGCCCACTAATATCAGACAAACTACCCACAAAGCACAAAACCTCCCACACCCACCCCACCCATCACCGCAGCTCAGCAGCCTCGGGCGCGAAGAGCGAAGGGGGATGGAGGTGGGAAAGGCCCGGAGAACGCGGAGGGCGCGGAGGGCGCGGAGGGCGCGGAGGGCGCGGAGGGTGCGGAGGGCGCCAAGGGTGCGGAGGGGGGAGGGGTGGATGAGCGCGGGAGGCGCAGAAGCCGAGGGTCGCCGAAGGCGAAGGGGATGCGAGCGTGGGGATGTCAAGGCGGGCTCGCGAAGGGCAGGGCGCGCTTCCCCGCCTTCGGCCCCCGCTTTCGGCCTCCGCTTTCGGCCTCCGCTTTCGGCCCCCGCCTACGGCCCATGGTTCAGGCGTCCGGTCCGGACCTCCGGTCCTCGCTCTAGGCGTCCGACCTCGGGCTTCGGCTTCTGGCTCTGGCCTCGGATTCGCTGCGCGTCTGTGGTCGCCGTTCCGTGGTGGGGCGGGTCAGGGGGTGAGGACGCGGGTCAGGGTTTCCTGGACGGTGGCGCGGACGGTGGCCGGGTCGTCCAGGTCGAAGCCCACCACCAGGCCGTCCCTGACCAGGAGGAGGATGTCGGCGGTGCGTTCGGCGTCGGTGTGGCCGTCGGCGGCCAGCAGGTCGCGGTACAGGTCGCGGTGCCAGCGCCGGTGCTCGGCGATGGCCTGCCGTACGGGATGCGCCGGATCCGGGTACTCGGCCGCCGTGTTGACGAACGGGCAACCGCGGTAACCGGAGCCGGACCCGAACTCGCACATGAACGCGAAGACGGCCGCCAGCGTCTCCCGGGGTGAGTCGGCGCGCAGCGTGTCCACCATGGCCCGCTGCACCGCGCCCTGCTCGGCGATGTACGCCCGGACCAGCTCGTCCTTGCTCGGGAAGTGGTGGTAGAAGGTCGCCTTCGCGACGCCCGCCGCCGCGATGATCCGGTCGATCCCCACCGCGTGCACGCCCTCGGCGTAGAACAGCCGCGCCGCCGTCTCCAGGACCCGGGTGCGGGCCGGGCTCGGGCGGGGCTCCTTCGCCGTCTCTGCGCTCACCCCTTGACGCTACCAGACAGACCTGTCTAGTCTCATGCTCGACAAACCAGACAGACAGGTCTGTCTGGTGAAGCGCAACGAAGGGCAACCGGTCATGAGCATGTACACCGCCATCGCCACCTCGGCGGGCCGCGACGGGCGCGCGGTCTCCTCCGACGGCAGGCTGGACGTCAAGCTGGCCCTGCAGAAGGAGCTGGGCGGCGACGGCGAGGGCACCAACCCCGAGCAGCTCTTCGCCGCCGGCTACGCGGCCTGCTTCGCCTCGGCCATGCGGCTGGTGGCCGGGCAGAAGCGGATCGACGTCTCCGACGCCTCCGTCACGGCGGAGGTCGGCCTGTCGCCCAACGGTGCGGGCGGCTTCCAGCTCGACGCCACGCTCCGCGTCGAGCTGCCCGACGAGATCGCCCCCGAGGTCGCCCGCGAGCTGGTCGAGGCCACCCACCAGGTCTGCCCCTACTCCAACGCCACCCGCGGCAACATCCCGGTCAACCTGATCGTCGAGTGACGGGATCCGCGTCCCGGAAGATCGGCCGGAGGTAGAGACGGGAGACTTGGAGTGTGACATGTTACATGCCATGCGAATCACTCTCTCCGCGGCGGCCGCCCTCCTGGCGATCGCCGCGCTCGGCGTCCCTTCCGTCTCCGCCGCGGCGGCGGAGACCGCGGCGCCGCCCGCGAAGAAGGTGAGCAGGGAGATCTCCCCGCTCAGCCCGCAGCAACGCGAGCAGGCGGCGCTGCGCAGGCAGGCCGTCGAAGGCGTCTTATCCCCGGACGCGGCGGCGGCCAAGGCGCGGCCCGGCCGCTCGGTCAAGGTCGGCCACCGCTACGTCGAGCTCGCCCAGGAGCGCAAGGACCAGGTCTTCGTCGTCCTGGCCGAGTTCGGCGACAAGGTGGACAACGAGACGAAGATCGACGGCCAGATCAAGTACGGCGGCCAGCCGGGCCCCCGCCACAACGCCATCCCCGACCCGCGCGGCACCGACGACAACCACACCCTCTGGCGCCCCGACTTCGACCGCGCCTCCTACGCGAAGTCCTACTTCGCGACCGGCGGCAACTCCCTGCGCGACTACTACCGCCTCCAGTCCTCCGGCCGCTACGACCTCGACGGCTACGTCAGCGACTGGGTACGCGTGCCGTACAACGAGGCCCGCTACGGCAGCGACCGGTGCGCCCCCGAGGAGGGCGGCATCTGCTGGAACAACTGGGACCTGGTACGCGACTCGGCCAACGCCTGGTACGAGGCCGAGAAGGCCAAGGGCAGGACGGTGGAGCAGATCCGCGCCGAACTGGCCAAGTACGACGTCTGGGACCGCTACGACCACGACAACGACGGCGACTTCGACGAGCCCGACGGCTACCTGGACCACTACCAGGTCGTGCACGCCGGCGTGGACGAGACCTGGGGCGGCGGCGCGCAGGGCGCGGACGCCGTCTGGGCCCACCGCTACTTCGCCTACTGGCCCGAGCGCGGCCAGGCCGGCCCCGAGGGCAACCGCAACGGCGGCACCCAGATCGGCGACACCGGCATCTGGGTCGGCGACTACCTGACGGTCGGCGAGAACAGCGGCGTCGGCCTGACCGCCCACGAGTTCGGCCACGACCTCGGCCTGCCGGACCTGTACGCGGGCGGCGGGGACAACTCGGTCAACTTCTGGTCGCTGATGTCGTCCGGCTCCTACCTGAGCTCGCGGACCGGCCCGCTCGGCGAGTACGCCGGCGACCTGGACGCCTGGAGCAAGCTCCAGCTCGGCTGGCTGGCCTACGACCGGGCCCGCGCGGCCACCCCCTCCACGCACACCCTCGGCGTCGGCTCCTACAACACCCGCGATCCGCAGGCGCTCGTGGTGGACCTGCCGGCGCGCGAGATCAGCACTCCGCTGGGCAGGCCGTACCAGGGGGAGTGGCAGTGGTGGAGCGGCAAGGGCGACAACCTTGAGCAGACGCTCACCCGGCAGATCGACCTCTCCCGGGCCACGGAGCCGACGCTCAAGGCGCACGCGGCCTACGCGATCGAGCAGGGCTACGACTTCCTGTACGCCGAGGTCTCCCGCGACGGCGCGGCCTGGACGCCGGTCGGGCAGCCGCTCACCGGAGGCTCGGACTGGCGGGAGATCGCCTACGACCTGAGCCCGTACGCGGGCGGCAGGATCTGGTTCCGCTTCCGCTACTCGACCGACTCCAACACCTCCGAGTCCGGCTTCCGGCTGGACGACGTCCAGGTGCCCGGGGTGTTCGCCGACGACGTCGAGCAGGGCGAGGGCGAGTGGACGGCGGTGGGCTTCGCCCGCAGCGGCGAGGTGGGCGTGCAGCGCTTCTCCCGGGCCTACCTCGCCGAGAACCGGCGCTACACCGGGTACAACGCCTACCTGCGGACCGGGCCGTACAACTTCGGGTGGACCGGCAGCCAGCGGGTCGAGCACTACCCGTACCAGCAGGGCGTGCTCATCTGGCTCTGGGACGCCTGGTACGGCGACAACACCACCCGCGACCACCCCGGCGAGGGCATGATCCTGCCCGTCGACGCCCGGCCCGAGCCGCTGCGCTGGGCCAGCGGGGCGGCGGCCGGGGCGCGGCTGCAGGTGTTCGACGCGCCGTTCGGCAACGCGCGCACGGACCGGCTGCGGCTGCACTCGGCGGGCGTGCCCGCCGTGTTCCCGGCGCGTCCGGGGGTTCCGGTGTTCGACGACCACCGTGGCGTCTACTGGCACCCCGATCTGCCGCAGCTCGGCGTGAAGGTGCCGGACACCGGCACCCGGATCGCCGTCCTGCGTGACGGGGACCGCGCCCTGGTGCGCGTCTCGGCGTCCTAGCGGCGCCTGCGGCCCGCGCGCGGGGCGCGGGCCGCAGGTCGGTGGGCGTTTACGACCGTTTTAGGTGGTTCTGGGCAGAGTTGTGGTGTTGTCTCCCATGGAGAGGAAAGATCATGACCTCTGGGCCTGACGGATTCGGCAAGGCGGAGACCCTGGAGAACGAACCGCCCAGGCGCCGATTCCCCCGCTCCGTACTGCTCGCCGCGACCACCGCGGTCGTCCTGGCCACCGGCGCCGGCGTGGCCGCCGCCTCGGCGCTCTCACCGGCGCCGTCGCCGTCGCCCACCGGGACGCCCTCGTCCGCCGCGAGCCCGTCGGCCGTTCCGTCGGGCTCGCCGTCCGACAAGGGACGCGGCTGGGGGCGCGGGTTCGGTGGCCCGCCCGTCCACGGGGAGTTCGTCGTCCCCGACGGGCAGGGCGCGTACGTGACGGTGGCCACCCAGTACGGCGAGGTCACCGCCGTCGGCCAGGACTCCGTCACGGTCAAGAGCGAGGACGGCTACACCAAGCGGTACGCCGTCAACGCCGACACCCGGGTCAACCGCGACCAGGGCATCGACGCGATCAAGACCGGCCAGAAGGTCATGGTCAGCGCCAAGGTCACCGGCGGCACGGCCACCGCCGTCACCGTCCACGACGTGACCGCCCGCGACGGCCGCGGCCGGCACCCCCACGGCGACGACCACTGGGGCGACAGGAACGGCGACAGGGACGGCGGCAACGGCGGCAACGGCGGCCCCCGGCACGGCGACCACCAGCCGACGCCGTCACCCAGCGCCACCTCCTGAGGGACGCCGGCCCGATTCACGCGGTTATGCCCCCCGTATATACCCTCGGTATATAGTGCGGGGGCATGAGCGTCCCTCTTGCGCTGCTCGGCCTCCTTGAGCGGGAGCCGAGCCACGGCTACGACCTGAAGCGCGACTACGACACCTACTTCGGCCGCGGCAAGTCACTGCCCTTCGGCCAGGTGTACTCCACCCTCGGCCGGCTGGCCAGGGACGGCAAGGTCACCGCCGGGGAGAGCGAGCCCGGCGACGGCCCCGAGCGCAAGCGCTACGCGATCACCCCCATCGGCGCGCGTGAGGTCGAGGCGTGGCTGAGCGAGCCGGTCGCGGCCGAGCCGTACCTGCAGACCGTGCTGTTCACCAAGGTCGTGCTGGCGCTGATGCTGGGCCGCGACGCGGCGGCCTACCTCGACCTCCAGCGCGCCACCCACCTGCGGCGCATGCGCGAGTTCGCGCAGATCAAGCGGGGGGACTCGCTGGCCGACGCGCTGCTGGCCGACCACGGCATGTTCCACCTGGAAGCCGACCTGCGCTGGATCGACGTCACCCAGGCGCGGCTGGACGCGCTGGCCGAGCTGGTGCGGGGGTCGTCGTGATCCTGGAGGCCCGCGGGATCAGCCGCTCCTTCGGCCGCACCCCGGCGCTGCGGGAGGCGAGCCTGGAGGTGGCGGCCGGGGAGATCGTGGCGGTCATGGGCCCCAGCGGCTCGGGCAAGTCGACGCTGCTGCACTGCCTGGCCGGGATCTTCACCCCCGACAGCGGCGAGGTGTGGTTCGACGGCAGCCGCCTGGACACCATGAGCGATGACCGGCGCACCCGGCTGCGGCGCACCGCGTTCGGCTTCGTGTTCCAGTTCGGGCAGCTCGTGCCGGAGCTCACCGCGGCCGACAACGTCGCCCTGCCGCTGCTGCTCGCGCGTACCGGGCGCAAGGAGGCGTACCGGCGGGCGGCGGGCTGGCTGGAGCGGCTGGAGCTGGCCGAGCTGGGCGGGCGGCGCATCGGCGAGCTGTCCGGCGGGCAGGCGCAGCGGGTGGCGATCGCCAGGGCGCTGGTGACCGGGCCGCGGGTGCTGTTCGCCGACGAGCCGACCGGCTCGCTCGACTCGCTGACCGGCGAGCACGTCATGGAACTGCTGGTCGGCCTGGCGCGCGAGGAGGGCACGACCGTGCTCGTGGTGACCCACGACGCCCGCGTCGCCTCCTGCGCCGACCGGGAGGTCATCGTCCGCGACGGGCGGCTCACCGACCCCTTCGCCGGTCAGGTCGCACGGTGATCGCCCTCGGCCTGCGGCTGTCGCTGGCCGGAGGCAGGGAGGCGGCCGCCCGGCTCGCGCTGATCGTCGCCGGCGTGGCGGTCGGCGTGGCGGTGCTGCTGGCCACGCTCTCCCTGTTCAACGCCTTCCAGACGGCCGGCGAGCGCACCTGCTGGGAGTGCACCCGCGGCACCGCGCCCAGCGGCTGGGCCCTCGACGCCACCGCCACCGGCGCCCTGTGGAACTACCACGAGGACTACTACGCCGGACGCCCGATCAGGCGGCTCGACGCCGCCGCGCTCGGCGGCCGGGCTCCCGTCGTCCCAGGGCTGTCCCGCATGCCCGCGCCCGGCCAGTACTACGTCTCCCCGGCGCTGGCCGAACTGCTGGACTCGGCGCCGCGCGCGCAGCTCGCCGACCGTTTCCCCGGCACGAGGGCCGGGACGATCGGCCGGGCCGCGCTCACCGGCCCCGACGACCTGACCATCGTGATCGGCCGGACGCCCGAGCAGGTCGCCGCCCTGCTCGGCACCCGGCAGGTCGACACGACGGCCGACGAGCCCGCCGTCGACGGCGACGCCGACATCTACCACTTCGGGTTCGCGATCGCGGCCGTCGGGCTGCTGCTGCCGCTGCTGGTGCTGGTCAACACCGCCACCCGGCTGGCCGCCGCCCGCCGCGAGGCCCGCTTCGCCGCGATCCGGCTGGTGGGCGGCACGTCCCGGCAGGTCAACCTGTTCGCCGCGGTGGACTCCGCGCTCGGCGCGCTGACCGGCACCCTCGCCGGGATCGTGCTCTTCCTCCTGGTACGTCCGGCCGTCGCCACCGTCCGCGTCACCGGCTCCCGGTTCTTCCCCGACACGGTGGCCCCGGCCGCCTGGCAGTACGCGGCCGTGCTCGCCGGCGTCCCGCTGCTGGCCGGGGCGAGCGCGCTGTGGTCGCTGCGCCGGGTCCGGATCTCGCCGCTGGGCGCGCTCAGGAAGGGCGCCCCACGGCCGCCGCGCGCCTGGCGGGCGATCCCGCTGCTGGCCGGGCTGGCGCTGTTCGCGGTGCCGATGTTCCAGACCGACGACCGCAAACCCAACGCCGGGCCGGCCTCGGCGGGCCTGGCGCTGATCATGATCGGGCTGATCCTGGCCGGCCCCTGGCTGACGATGCTGGCCGCCCGCCTGGCCGCCCGGCTGACCGGCGGAGCGGCGACGCTGCTGGCCGCCCGGCGGCTGGCCGCCGACCCGAAGGCCGCCTTCAGGTCGGTGAGCGGGCTCGTCCTCGCGGTGTTCATCGGGACGGCGATCGCCGGGATCGTGCCCGCCGTGGTGGACGGCCAGCGGGCGGTGGCCGGCGGCACGCTGTCCGGCGTGCTGCGCGCCCCGCTCGGCGACCTCGGCGGCGGCGGGTTGTCGCCGCGGGCCGGGGCCGAGCTGGTGGCCCGGCTGCGCGCCTACCCGGGCGTCGGCGTGCTGCCGATCCACGCCGCGAAGGAGGAGGAGAACCGGGTGATCGACCCCGAGCGGCCGCCACCGCCCCGGGCGATCGTCGAGTGCGCCGACCTGGCCCGCTTCCCGGCGCTCGGGCAGTGCCCGCCGGGCGCGCGGGCGGTCGCCGGACGGTTCGACCGGGTGGTGGAGGCCGACAACCCGCTCACCATCGACAAGCTGATCCCCCTCGCCGGGCCGGACAGCGAACCCGTCTCCGCCGACGGGCTCAACCTGTCCTCCGTGCTGGTCACCATGGCCGACCCGGCGACCCTGGAGGAGATCCGCACCCTGCTGGCCGGGCAGAGCACCGGCCCGCCGATGACGTTCGACGAGGTCGCCCAGGTCCGGGCGGCGCTCTACACGCAGGCCGAGAACATCGCGCTGGCCATGGTCGCGCTGACCCTGCTCGCCGGCGGCTGCAGCCTGCTGGTGGCGGTCGGCGGCGGGCTGGTGGAACGCCGTCAGCCGTTCACACTGCTGCGGCTGGCCGGCACGCCCGGCCGCACCCTGGGCGCGGTCGTGCTGCTGGAGTCGGCGTTGCCGCTCGTCCTGGCGGCCGTCGTGGCGGCCGGGGCCGGGTTCGGGGTGGCGGCGCCGTTCATCGACGCCCTCGCCATGAAGGGGGCCTCCCTGGCGATGCCGGGGCCCGCCTGGTTCGCCGGCGTCGGCGGCGGGCTGGTCGCGTCCCTGCTGGTGATCTCGACCGTCCTGCCGCTGCTGCGGCGCATGACCTCGCCCGACAACGCGCGTTTCGAATAGGAGCCACATGAAGCTGCGAAAGCCCTGCGCGGCGATCGTGCTCGCGCTGGTCGCCGGCCTGCTCACGGCCCCGCCGGCCGTGGCCGCCGAAGGCCGCTGGTCGGCCGAGATCCGGCGCACCGAGTACGGCATCCCGCACGTGTCCGCCAAGGACCACGGCGGCCTCGGCTTCGGCTACGGGTACGCCTTCGCCCAGGACAACCTGTGCGTGCTGGCCTCGTGGGTGGTGACGTTGCGTGGTGAACGATCCCGCCACTTCGGCCCGCAGGCCCGGTCCGACGACCCGGTGCGCCCGGTCGCCAACCTCACCAGCGACCTCTACCACCGCAGCGTCGCCGACTCCGGCGTCGTCCGGCGGCTGCTGGCCCGGCCCGCCCCCATCGGGCCGAGCGCGGAGCTGCGCGAACTGGTCGACGGGTACGTGGCCGGCTACAACCGCTACCTCGACGACACCGGCGTGGCCAACCTGCCCGACCCCACCTGCCGCGGCAAGTCGTGGGTCGGCCCGATCACCGCCGAGGACGTCTGGGCCAACCTCCTCGACCTCGGCCGCATGTCGGGCAGCTCCGCGCTCAAGGAGGCCATCGTCGGCGGCGACGACGGGGACGACGGCCCGCGCCGCGCCCCCGGCAGCAACGGCTGGGCGCTGGGCCGCGAGGCCACCCGCGACGGCCACGGCATGCTGCTGGCCGACCCGCACTTCCCGTGGAACGGCGTCCGCCGCTTCTACCAGGTGCAGCTCACCATCCCCGGCGTGCTCGACGTCGCCGGCGGCAGCCTGTACGGCACCCCCGTCGTGCAGATCGGCCACAACAGGACCGTCGCCTGGACCCACACCGTCTCCCACGCCCAGCGGTTCACCCTCTACCGGCTCCAACTGGCCCAGGGCGACCCCACCACCTACCTGGTCGACGGCCGGCCCGAGCCGATGGGCCGCCAGGAGGTCGTGGTGCCGCTCCAGGACGGCACCCTCGTCTCGCGCACCCTGTTCACCTCCCGCTACGGCCCGGTGCTGGCCGCCGGGCGCGGCGCCGAGTACGCGTACGCGCTGGCCGACGTCAACGCCGCCAACCTGCGGGCGGCCGACGAGTGGCTGGCGATGGCCAAGGCCGGCGACCTGCGCGGGCTGCGCGCCGCCCAGGACGCCCATCAGGGCCTGCCGTTCGTCTACACGCTGGCCACGGACGTCGGGGGGACGGCGTCCTTCGCCGACGCCTCCGTCGTCCCGCACGTCACCGACGCCCAGGCCCGCCGGTGCGCCAAGCCGTCGCCCGACCCGTCGATCGACGCGTTCGTCCTGGACGGCTCGACCTCGGCGTGCCTGTGGGGCAAGGACGCCGACGCGGTCGTGCCGGGCATCTTCGGCCCCCGCAACCAGCCCCGCCTGACCCGCGCCGACTACGTCGCCAACTCCAACAACAGCCCGTGGATGACGAACCCGGCCGTGCCGCTGACCGGCTACGACCAGGTCTGGGGCGCCGTACGGACCGACGTGGAGCTGCGGCCGCGGGTCAGCCTGGACATGATCGACCGGCGGCTCAAGGGCGCCGACGGGCTCGGCGCACCCGGCTTCACCCTGGAGACGCTCCAGGCCACCGCGCGGAGCAAGCGCAACTACGGCTTCGAGCTCATGCGTCCGGACCTGAAGGCGCTGTGCCGGGAGCATCGCGAGCTGCGGGCCTCCTCGGGGGAGCGGGTCGACGTACGGGACGCCTGCCGGACCCTGACCCGCTGGGACGGACGCGCCACCCTGGACGGCGAGGGGGCCGTGCTGTGGCGGCGGTTCTTCGACGGGCTCCAGGCCCCGGTCAAGCCCGGGGAGCCGCCGCAGAGCTGGTGGCGGGTGCCGTTCGACCCGGCTCAGCCCCTCACCACGCCGCGCGGCCTCAAGCGGGACGACCCCGGCGTGCGGCGCGCCCTGGCCGACGCCGTGCTGTTCTTCCGCGACAACCGCCTGCCCCTGACCCTGACCACCGGCCAGGCCCAGCACTACGCGTCGGTCCCGATCCCCGGCTGCACCGAGGGGGAGGGCTGCTTCGACCGCGTCCGCAACTCCGGCCCGCTCGGCAAGGACGGGCGCTACCCCGATGTGAACACCGGCTCCAGCTTCATGATGGCCGTCGAGCTCACCCCGGACGGGCCGCGCACCCGCACCGTCCTGACCTACTCCCTGTCCGCCAACCCGAACTCCCCCCACCACACCGACCAGACCGCCCTGTTCTCCCGGGGAGGCTGGGTCACGGAACGCTTCACCGACGCCGAGCTCCGCAGCGCCCCGCAACCGAACGTCACCACCGTGAGCGGCTGACGCCCAGCCCGCCGAGGCGCGTTGAGCCGTCTCCCGCAGTGCCCGTGACCAGGTGTCATGCCGGTGACCGGGGGCATGACCTGGGCGAGGGCATCTCGGGGGGTGGGGTGGGCGGACAGCGGCCGGAGGGCGGCGCGTACGGCGGGGACCTGGGGCCGTTCGGCGCCGAGAAGCTCCGGCGGCTGCAGGCGAGCCTGACGCAGATCGAGGATCTGCACGGCCGGATGGCGCGCCTGCTGGAGGCGGTCCTCGCGATCAGTTCCGAGCTGGAGCTGAACGCCGCCCTCCGCACGATCGTGGAGGTCTCGGCCGACCTGGTGGACGCCCGGTACGGCGCCCTCGGCGTGCTCAACGACGAGGGCGAGTTCGCCGACCTGTTCACCTACGGCGTCTCCGAAGACGTGTACGAGGCCATCGGCCGCCTGCCGACCAGCCACGGCCTGCTCCAGGAGCTGATGGCCCGGCCGAGGCCGCTGCGCGTGGACGACGTGCTCGCCCACCCCAGCTTCCGCGAATACCCTGCCGGCCATCCGGTGATGCACACCCTGCTGGGCACGCCGATCCTGGTCCGCGGCACCGTGTACGGCAACCTGTACTTCGCCGACAAACGGTCGGGCCTGCCGTTCACCGGCGACGACGAGCGGATCGTCGCGGCGCTGGCCAGCGCGGCCGGCGTCGCCATCGAGAACGCCCGCCTCTACGAGCGCATCCGCCGCAACACCGAGGAGTTCCAGCGCAGCCTGCTCCCGTCGCTGCCCGACCTGAACGGCCTGTGGGCCTGCGCCCGCTACCTGCCCTCCAGCACCGTCCCGCGCATCGGCGGCGACTGGTACGACGCGATCGTCCTGCCCGACGGCGTGCCCTGCCTGATGGTCGGCGACGTGATGGGCCACGACCTGCGCTCGGCCACCGTCATGAGCCAGATCAGCAACATGCTGCGGGTGCTCGCCTACGAGCACTGCGAGCCGCCGTCCCGCATCCTGCGCCGCCTCGACGAGATCCTGCACGCCCTGCACGGCGGCCCGATGGCGACGGTGCTGCTGGCCCGCCTGGAGGAGTACGGCGGCACCGACTGGCGGCTGAGGTGGGCCACCGCCGGGCACCTGCCCCCGCTGCTGCTCCCCGTCGACGGCCCCGCCCGCTACCTGCGGGCCGAGGGCGGCCACCCGCTCGGCGTCACCCCCGATCTGCCCCGGCCCGACCACGAGCAGGTCATCCCGGCCGGGTCCACGCTGCTGCTCTACACCGACGGGCTCGTCGAGGACCCCGCGCACGGGCTCGACCGGGGCATGGAGAGCCTGGTCCGCACCGCCTCCCGGCTGCGCCACCTGCCCCTGGAGGAGATGTGCGAGCTGCTGCTCGTCCACCGGGGCGACCGCTTCACCGACGACGTCGCGCTGCTGGCCCTGCGGCTCGGCGAACCGGCAGACCTGCACGCCGGCTGACCGGCCTCGTCGCCTGCCGATGGCCAGATGTGCCAGATAACTGTCGTTGCGGACATTCCGCCAGTTCGGTGAGAATCGGGTCATGCCCGCTGCCCACCGCGTCGTCATCGCGCTCTTCCCGGACGTCGACCTGCTCGATGTCACCGGCCCGGCCGAGGTGTTCGCCCTGGCCAACCGGGTCGCCGGTCGCGCTCTGTACGACGTGCGGCTGGCCGGGCCCCAGGGCGGCCAGGTCACCACGTCCGCCGGGGTGCGGCTGGTCGCCGATCTGACGTTCGACCAGGTCGGCGACCAGGTGGACACCTTGGTGGTGCCCGGCGCGGTGACCGTCACGCCCGACGGGCCCCGCGCCCTGACGGACGCCGAGGTGGTCGCCTGGGTACGGCGGACCGCTCCGGGCGCCCGCCGGGTGGCCTCGGTGTGCGTCGGCGCGCACATCCTGGCCGAGGCCGGCCTCCTGGACGGCCTGACCGCCACCACCCACTGGTCCACGGCCGGGCAACTGGCCGCCGACCACCCCAGGGTCACCGTCGACCCCGACCCGATCTTCCTGCGCTCCAGCGGCCGGATCTGGACGGGCGCGGGCATCAGCGCCTGCCTCGACCTGACCCTCGCGCTGGTGGCCGAGGACCATGGCGAGGAGACGGCCCTCGCGGTGGCCCGCGAACTGGTCGTCTATCTCAAGCGTCAGGGCGGCCAGAGCCAGTTCAGCGTCCCGCTGACCAGGGCCGCCTCGGGCCGCCGCGACATCGACGACCTGCGCCTGTGGATCGCCGAGCACCTCGCCGAGGAGCTGACCACGGTCGAGCTGGCGGCGCGGATGGGGCTGAGCCAGCGTCAGTTCACCCGGGTGTTCCGGCAGCAGACCGGCTTCACCCCGGCCGCGTACGTCGAGTCGGCGCGCGTCGAGGTGGCGCGCCGGCTGCTGGAGACCACCGACCTGCCGCTGCCCCGGGTGGCCGCCGACAGCGGGCTCGGCTCGGTGGAGACCCTGCACCGGGCCTTCCGCCGCCGTCTGGGCACCGGCCCAGGCACCTACCGCCGCCGTTTCCGCACGGTGGCCTGATCCCCTCTCTCCCCGCGTACGCCGTCCGAGCCGGGCGGCGGCGCGAGCCTGCCCGAAAGGAAATCCCTGCCATGAGCAGCACCGTCTCGCCCACCCTGCGCCAGGTCGTCGGCCTGCCGGCCGAACCCGCCCGGCTGGCCGACTCGACCCTCGTGCTGATCGACTACCAGAACACCTACAGCACCGGCGTCATGGCCCTGCCGGACGCCGGACAGGCCCTCGCGGCCGGCGCCCGCCTGCTGGAGCGCGCCCGCGCCGCCGGGGCCCGCGTCGTGCACGTCGTCAACGACGGCGGCCCCGGCAGCCCGTACGACGTCCGCGCCGAGATCGGGGCGATCAGCGCGCCGGTCGCGCCGCGCGACGGGGAGCCGGTGGTGGTCAAGACGTTCCCCGACGCCTTCCACCAGACCGAGCTCCAGGACGTCCTGGCGGGCATGGAGGCCGGGCCCGACCTGGTGCTCGCGGGGTTCATGACCCACATGTGCGTCACCTTCACCGCCCAGGGGGCCTTCCGGCTGGGCTACCGGCCCACGGTCGTCGCCGACGCCTGCGCCACCCGCACACTGGCCGGCCCCGGCGGCGCGCCGCTGCCCGCCGGCGTGCTGCACGAGGCCGCCCTGACGACCATCGGCGACCTGTTCGGCCTGGTGGTCCCCACGAGCGACGCCCTGCCCGCCTGACCTGAGTCCACCCGTCCGGGGCCGGGGGTCAGCCGGTGGCCGGGCGGCGGCGGCCGGCGACCAGGCGGTCGGCCGGCGTCCGGTGCCGCGCGGCGGGGACGGAGTCGGGCTGCCGGTCGGCGGTGCGCCCGGTGGCCACCAGACGGTCGGCGGGTCGGTCCGCCGTGCGGCGCTCGTCCTGGTCCGTGGCGGGCTGTTCGGTGGCGGGCCGGTCGTCGGTGCGCTCGGCCAGCAGGCGGCGCAGCTCGCGGCGGCGGGCCAGCCTGCGGCCCGTCCCGGCGGCGACCAGGAAGGCGCCGAAGATGAACGCGGCCGCGGTGGCGGCTCCCGCGGCGAACAGCTCCAGGTCGCCCACCCGGAAGGTGACGCCCATCAGCGTCAGCGCGGCGGTGGCGGTGGTCGTCGTCTGGGTGAACAGGACGACCACGGCGGCCGACCCGGCGACCATGAGCAGCAGGCCGAGCAGGACCATGGTTCTCACTCTCCTCGAACGTCGGCGATCACGTTTCATTGCCGCTGCCCAGCATTTCTTTACTTATGTATGGGCGTGCGCCGGGCGTCGAAGAAATGGCCGCGCATTCGCGCCGGGAATGGCCGCGCGGAGCACCGCTAATTGCTTCGCGAAAAAATCCGCATTGAGCAGCGGCGCTGCGTCCGGCGGGCAGGTCACGGGGTTTGTCGGCCGATGACCAGGGGAGAGCGGAGCAAGGAGGGAAGTGATAGCAGTGAAAGTGGACACTTTCCGGCTCCTGGCCAACTCCGCAGGAGAAACGGTCGTGCTGCATCCGGCCGGGGACCTTGACCTGCACACCGCCGGCGCCATCGAGGATTGGGCGACCGGCTATCTCGACGGCACGCCGGCCGCCGTCACCTTGATCGACCTGTCCGACGTCGGCTTCATGGATTCGGCCGGACTCGGCGCGCTGATCGGCGCGTGGAAACGCATCACCGCCACGGGACGGACGGTGATGGTCGCCGCGCCGACCCCGCAACCGGCCAGACTGATGCGCATCACCGGCCTGGAAGGACGTCTCGGCGTACGCGCCACCGTCGCCGAGGCCCTGGAGGAGATCATTCCCAGACGGACGCACGCGCCCGCCTAGCGGCGCCCGTCCGGAGCGCGCGCGGCGTCAGCCGTTCCTCGCCTTGGCGTAGTCGGCGGCGCCGCCCGCGAAGTCGTACAGGACGACCTGTTCGTCCCCGACCACCCAGGCGTCGTGTCCGGGCGGGCAGACGAAGACCTCGCCCGGTCCCGCCTCGGCCTCGGTGCCGTCGTCCATGCGCAGGCGCATCCGGCCCGAGACCACGAACCCGTTGTGATGCACCTGGCAGGACGACGTGCCGGCGATCGGCCTGACGGACTCCGACCAACGCCATCCCGGCTCGAACGTGGCGACCCCGAAGGTCAGGCCGCTCAGCTCGCAGATCTCCAGGTGGCCCTTGGGGAAGTCGCGCCGCTCGTCGGGCTTGTCGATGCTCTTGACCTCGATCATGGCTCACCCCCTCGTCAGCTACCTTCTTACGCTGAATTGTCCATACCGAGGGGTTGGCCAGGGCAAATATCCCTTTGTGGGGACGGGTACGGCCCGCGGTGGGGCCGCACCCATGACGTGCGGACTATCCGGCCCAGGGCAGCGAGTCGGACGGCCACGCCCGCTTCGTCTGCTTCTTGAGCGTCTCCTCAGGCGTGCCCACGGCGCAGCGGGTGCCCTGCGGCGGCACCTTCAGGTCGATGAGGTACTGGTCGATGATGTCGGTCTGGCACTTGTCCTTGCCGTAGATGCGGTGACCCCAGCCCTCGTACGTGAGCAGCACGGCCTTCGGGCCGAGCTGACGGGTGGCGTTGGCCGCCCAGATCCACGGCGTGGCCGGGTCGTGGATCGAGTTGCCGAGCAGCAGCGGGGCCTGGCCGGTGTACCGCAGCGAGTGCGGCGGGTTGGCGGGGGCGCCCGAGTTGAGGCAGATGGGCAGGTCGTCGGTCGGGTACGGGTGGTACTTCGTGTCCGGCGCCAGCAGGCCGGCGGTACGCATGAGGTCGGCGTACTCGGCGTAGCTGTTCACCTTGAGGTTGTAGTCCTGGCAGAGGATCCGGGTCGGCAGTTCGGCGACGTCGCCCTCCACCGGGCCCCGGCCGGGCAGCGGCGGCACCCACTCGGGGGCCGGGCCGCCGTTCAGCCAGTTGATCACTTCGCTCAGCGTGCGCCAGTCGGGTCCCTCGTTGCCCAGCGCGGCGTTGTAGATGACCTGCAGCTCGGTCATCCGCTGACCGGTGCTGGGGTAGACCAGCTCGCCGCGGCGGGCCTTGTCCAGCAGGCTCTTCCAGATCGCGCGGATGTCGCGACCGTTCAGCACGCAACTGGTGTCCTGCTCGCACCAGCCGACGAACTGGTCGAAGCCGTCCTCGACGGCCAGGGCCTCGGTGGCGAAGAAGCCCTTCACGCCGAGGCTGTGGTCCATGTTGCTGTCGAGGGCGAGCGCCCGGATGCGGCCGGGGAACAGCTCGGCGTACATCTGGCCGATCAGGGTGCCGTACGAGATGCCGTAGTAGGTGAGCTTCTCCTCGCCGAGGGCGGCGCGGAGGGCGTCCATGTCACGGGCCACGGAGACGGAGTCCACGTGGTCGTAGAGCGGGCCGGTACGGGCCCGGCAGTCCGGGTGCAGCTTCTTGGTGAAGGCGTTCCAGGCGTCGAAGTCGGCCTGGCTGCGCATGACGGTCGGCGGCATCTGGTTGTAGACCGACGCCGAGCAGATGACCGGGTGGCTGCGGCCCACGCCGCGCGGGTCGAAACCGACGATGTCGAACCGCTGCTGCAGTTCCTCGGTGTAGGACCCGGGAGCGCCGTAGACGGCCTCCACGCCGGACCCGCCCGGACCGCCGGGGTTGATCACCAGCGAGCCGACCCTGGCGGCCGGGTCGGTGGCCTTGCGCCGCGCGACCGCGAGGTCGATCGAGGGCCCGCTCGGCTGCGCCCAGTCGATGGGCACGGTCAGCTTGCCGCACTCGGCGCTGGGCTCCTCCTCGCAGGGCGCCCAGGTGATGGCGTTCGTCGTGGTGGTGGCGGGTGTCGCGGTCGTCGCCGCGTTCGCCGCCGGAACCGGGATCAACGCCGCCAGCGCCACGAAGGCGGTGGCGAACAGTGGGAGTCTTCTCCGCAAAATGGGGCTCCAATCAACGGCCGGTGCGCCCCCCGTGGGCATCCGGCCGACCTAGATCATCGCGGTTTGGGGTTGGAAATGACGGCAAAATCGGAAATTTCCCCAAAGTCGCCCAAGCGCTCTGCGCGCCCCGAC
This sequence comes from Nonomuraea sp. NPDC004702, assembly GCF_053601695.1. Taxonomy (NCBI): domain Bacteria; kingdom Bacillati; phylum Actinomycetota; class Actinomycetes; order Streptosporangiales; family Streptosporangiaceae; genus Nonomuraea; species Nonomuraea sp. NPDC004702. The sequence goes on along the minus strand of NZ_JBSGCE010000024.1, from coordinate 57,075 downwards.
CACTCCATCGGCCGGCGGGTCACCCGATCCGGTAGGCGCGGATCACCGTCTGCTCCACGGTGTTGCCCCCGGTGTCGGCGGCGCGGGCGCGCAGGGAGACGAAGCCCGCCCCGGCCGGATGGCGCAGCCGTACGGCGCCGCCCGCGACCGTCGCCGCCCGCCAGGTGCGGCCGTCGTCGTAGGAGACCTCCACGGCCGGCTCCCGCACCGCCCCCGCCTGCCCGCGCACGGACACCGGCACCGCGAACGCCCGGCCGGCAGGCGCGCCGCTCGCCGGGTCCAGCGGGGGCGAGAAGACGACGACCGGCAGCGGCAGCGCGCCGTCCCGGCCACCGGCCGAGCGGAACGTCCAGGCGACCGCCGTACGGGTGGAGAGCAGCTCCGGGCCGCGCTCGGCCGTCACCTCCAGCCGGTAGGCCGCCTCCCCGGCCGGCACGCCGAACCGCGCCCCCGGAGCGGGCTCCTCCGCCACCAGCTCGCCGTCCCGGTAGAGGGCGATCCGCGCCCCGGACACGCTCGACATCCCCGGATGACCGGCCCCGTCGGCGTACAGCAAGGGGAACGCGGAGATCACGTCGCCCGCGCGGGAGACGGGAGGAGCGCCCTCCTCGGTGACCGGCGCGGGACCGAAGACGCCGCGGTTCCAGGTCTCGTCGTAGGCGTGTCCCGCCTCGTACCTGCGGGCGGTCGAGATCAGGTCGGCTCCCCAGGTCGGGCCCGTCTCCGTGTACATGTTCCGCCAGCGGAGGCCGCCGCCGGTGTTGACGTACTCGGTGTGCGTGAAGGGGGGCCGGAAGTCGGTCACGAACATGATGCTGAAGAACCGTCCCTCCGCGGGCCAGGCGGCGCTCGCGGCGCTCGCGTCCGCGCCGGCCGCCGGCGCGCCGTAGTCCCTGCGGATCGTGGCCAGGTCCGCGCGCCCGACCCGGCGGCTGAAGCCGGTCGGCACCTGGCCCTGGACGAACCACGCCAGCCGGTACGCCTGAGCGCTGCCCGCCAGGTCGCCGTCCGGGCCCGGCACCGCCCACTGGCCGGCGACCTTGGTCAGCAGGTCGTACCGGCCGGACCCCACCTGCGCGGTGCGGATGCCCGGCGCGGCGTCGAACATGGTGGCCTCCGCGCCCAGGTAGTAGGGGGAACCGTCCCGCGTGCGCCCGCTGAAGGTCACCTCGGTCATCAGGTGCCTGGCCGCCGGGTCGGGCGGCGCGATGGACACCGGCCGCGCCTGAGCCGGGTCCAGCCGCACGGACTGATCCCGATCCAGGCGCAGGCCGGGATGGACGAGCATGGTCAGACCCTCGCCGTCCGTGGACCGGCTGTCGACGACGTAGGTGCCCTTGGCCAGCCGCAGCGTGACCCTGCCGCCAGGCTGGACGGTGACCGGGTTCCAGTCCTTCCGGTCGACGTCGGTCCGGTAGAGGGTGGTCAGCGCGTCCGCGGCGCCCGGCCGGTCGAGGGTCAGGTCGTAGCTCTCGACCTCCTTGACCACGGCGAGCGGCGTGCTCACGGTCGTGCCGTCCTCGGCGGTGGCCTCCAGGTAGCCGCCGAGCGGCCCGTCGGCCACGTCGCCCCGGGTGTCGGCGGTGACGGTCGCCTCCGCCCGGCCGCCCGCGGGGACGGTCAGCGTGCCGGGCGACACCTCGAACACGTCCGCGCCGGCCCGCGCCGACAGGCGCAGCGTCACCGGCTCAGGACCGTCGTTGCGGTAGGCCAGCTTCCTGGTGACCGGCTCGTCGTCGTCGTGCGGCCAGGCGAGCACGCCGAAGCTGACCGACGCGGGGGAGGCGGTCACCGTCTGGCCGATCGCGCGGCCCACGTCGAGGCGGCCCGCGCCCTGGGCGTAGATCCCGGTGCCGGGCTGCGGCCGGGCAGTGGCCATGAGGGCGGCCTTGAGCTGCTCGGGCGTCCAGTCCGGGCGCAGCCCGGCCAGGATCGCGGCCGACCCGGCGGCGTGCGGGGCCGCCATGGAGGTGCCCGACATCTCGACGTACGGGCCGTCGCCGGGGGAGTCCTTGCCACGCGCGGCGCGGATGGCGACGCCCGGCGCGGTGATGTCGGGCTTCAACGCCGAGTCGCCTGTGCGGGGACCGGTGCTGGAGAAGACGGCCAGGCGGTCGGCACGGTCCACCGCGCCGACCGACAGGGCCGCGTCCGCGGTGGAGGGCGAGGCGACGGTGCCCGGCTTGCCGTAGTTGCCGGCGGCCACGACGAACAGCACGCCGTACCGCTCGGTCAAGGTACGGACGGCCTCCTCCAGCGGGTCCAGGCCGGGGGCGTCCGGCGAGCCGAGGCTGAGGTTGGCCACCTTGGCCCCCTGCTCGGCGGCCCACTGCATGCCGGCCAGGATCGCCGACTCCGCGCACCAGCGGTCGGCGCACACCTTGGCGTCCAGCAGGGTGGCGCCCGGCGCGACACCGCGGTAACGCTCGCCGGTCCCGGCGATGGTCGAGGCCACATGGGTGCCGTGCCCGGTGAGGTCGGCCGCGGTGTCCGTGCCGGTGAAGTTCCGGCGGGCCGCCACCTTGCCGGCCAGGTCGGGGTGGGTGTCGTCGATGCCGGAGTCCAGGACGGCGACCTTCACCCCGGCGCCCGTGTAGCCCTTCTCCCAGGCGGAGGGGGCGCCGATCTGCTTGACGCTGGCGTCCAGCGACAGGGTCGCCCGGCCGTCGAGCCAGATCTTTCCCGTGCCGGAGGTGAGCGAGGCCCTGAGGTCCGGCCAGGAGCCGGCGGCGGCGTCGAACCGTACGGCGGCGCCGTTCACGGCGGGCAGGTCGCGGGTCACCGCCATGCCATGGGCGGCCAGGCCCGGCCGGCGGGCGGCGTCCGGGCCCGCGACGATGAGGGGCAGGGCGCCGGGGGCGTACTCCAGCAGGGTCGTCACGTCGAACAGGCGGGGGTCGAGCCGGCCGGCGGCCAGCAGGGGGACGGCGTCGCCGGGGACGACGCGGAGCCGGTCGCCGATCTTCTCCGTGCTGAAGACGACGCCCGTACGGCCCTTGCCCGGCGCGACGCGCACGCCGTCGGCGACGAGGCTCACCCGGTCTCCCGTGATCAGCGTCACGGTACGGGCGGGGCCGCCCGGCGGGGCCGGCAGGCCGGAAGGAACGGCTCCGAGGAGCGCGATGGTCACTGAGACCGCTGTCGTTCTGAGGATCACATGTCTTCTTGGCGGAATGCCCGCCCCCTCTTCACGGGCTGAGAGGGCGTGAAGAAGGACGGGCGCTCCCGCCAAGTAGGGGTGTGACACAAACCATGACGGTCGAGGACGAGCAGGCGATCGCCGAGTCCCTGCGCCTCCCCGAGCGGTTCGGGGTGCTCTACGACCGCTACTTTCCCGAGATCCACCGGTACGTCGCCGGCCGCCTCGGCACCCAGGCCGCCGACGACCTCACCGCGGAGATCTTCCTGGCCGCCTTCCACGGCCGGGCCGGCTTCGACTCCGGCCGTGGCGTGGTCCGCGGCTGGCTGTACGGCATCGCCACCAACGTCGTCGCCCAGCACCGCAGGAGCGAGCTGCGCCGGTTGCAGGCGATGCAACGGGCGCCGGAAGGGACGCTCACCGGCGAACAGGCCGAGGACGGGCACGAGGACCTGGTCGCCGGGCGGCTGGCGGCGGCGGGCGTCAAGGACGACCTGGTGGCGGCCCTGCAGGAGATGCCGGACGCCGACCGCGACGTCCTGCTGCTCCTGGCGCTGGCCGACCTCAGCTACCAGGAGATCGGCCAGGCCCTCGACATCCCGTCGGGAACGGTCGGTTCCCGGCTGAACCGCATCAGAAGGAAGCTTCGCGCCGCCCTGGGCGGCGTCAATCCCCTGCTTGGAGACTCCCGTGGATGACCTGAACCAGGACCTGACCCTGATCCGCGACCTTTACGCGGCCCCGCCTCCCACCCCCGAGGTGCTGGCCGACGGCCGCGCCCGCCTCGCCGACGCCTACGCCTCACCCATGGACGCCGGCGTCCGCGGGGAGGAGCGGCGGCCGGCGCTGCGGGCGCTGCCGGACGGCAGGAGGGGCCGGCGGCGCTGGCCGCTCGTGGGGGCGAGCCTGGCCGGGGCGGCCGCCGTCACCGTGGCCGCCACCTTCCTCACCGCCCCCTCGACGCCTTCGACACCCTCGGCCTCCGCAGCGCCCGCCCGGCTCTCGGCCGGTGACATCCTGCTGGCCGCCGCCGGCTCGGTCACCCCCGTCGCGGGCGACGGCGCGTACTGGAGGCGCGACGGCGTCATCGGCCGGTACGAACGCGCGCCCGGCGGCCACTACACCCTCAAGACCACCCGCTCGATCGAGCTCTGGCTCCCCAAGGCGGCCGACCGCCCCACCTGGGTGATCCGCCAGGACCTCGGCGCCGAGCCGGCGACGCCCGAGGACGAGACGGCCTGGCGCGCCGCCGGCTCCCCCCGGACCTGGACCCTGAGCGGGGGCACGCCCCCGGTGAAGCTGCAGGCCGGCCCCGGCGAGCGCGACGCCGTACGCGACGACAGCGGCAAGACCCTCACCCTGCTGGGCACACCCATGACGCCCGCCACCCTGAACGCCCTGCCGACCACCCCGGAAGGGCTGCGCGACACCCTCGAACGCGTCGTGTCCAAGGGGTACGGCAAGGAGCGGGTGGACATGAACGCCCAGCTCTTCGAGACCGGCGTGCGGCTCGTCATGAACTTCCCGACCTCGCCGGAGGTGCGTGCGGCGACGTACCGGATGCTGGCCGCGCTCCCGGGGGCGAGCGCGGAGAGCGAGGCCACCGACCCGCTCGGCCGCAAGGGCCAGGCGGTCAGCCGGCCGGGCGGGCCGGGCGAGCGATACCGGTTCGTCGTGGACACCGCCACCGGCCTGCCGCTGGCCCTGGAGTCGACGGTCGGCCAGGACCGCTCGTACGAGGCGATCAGAACGGCCGCCTGGACCGACGAGGAGCCCCAGCTCCCGGCCCTGCGCCGTGACATGAACCGCTGACCCCCGTCGCGACGGGGGCGGCGGCACGTTCCCGGAAGGGCGGGTCACCGTGGCAGGCATGCGCGAAGGCGGATCATCCGGCACCGCCGCCCTGGCCGAACGACTCCCCGGAGAGGGAACGCCGCCGGCGGTCGGGTGCGGGTTCTGGGGGGTTGTGGTCCAGACCGTAGGATCGCCCGATATGTCCGTGTTCTCTTGCCGGTGGCGACGGACGGCGAGCACCATCGCCGTCCTCGGTGTGGGCATTGCCGTCTACCTGGCGGTACGCACCGAGGGCTCGCCCCAGCGGACGGCGACCGCGTTCCTGACGGCCTGGCAGCGCGGCGACCTGTCCGCCATGAAAGCCCAGGTGCTGGAGCCGCCCCGAGACTTCGACGGCGTCTACAACGCCTTCACCAAGGGCTCCCAGGCCAAGCGGATGACCATTCAGGACGTCCGCGTCCGCCCCAAGGCCTACCTGAACTTCGGGGAGACCGCCACCTACCACGCCTCGTTCGCCGTCACCCTCGACGGGCCGGTCCCCTACACCTACGACGGACAACTGGAGATCATCGAATTCGACCGCGCCTGGAAGGTGAGCTGGTCGCCGACGGCGATCCACCCCCAGCTGCAGAAGGTCGGCTTCAGCGAGGTGCGGCAGATCCGCGTCGTACCCCAACCCGACGGCTCCTCCCGGCTCGTCCTCCTGGAAACACGTGCCGAGGGAGAGCGGGCAGGAGCACTTTTCGCCGACGAGGGACTCAAACCGGTGGCCGTCCTGGCCGACTCGGCCCAACCTGGGGTCGCGGGTTAGCCGTCGTCGGGAAGACCGGTTCATCGCGCGTCACCAGCGCCGGAGGCCCGGTCAGCGGGTGCACAGGGCGGTGTCGAAGGCGGCGATCAGGAGATCGCGGGCCTTGCCGCCGTTGGCCGAGCCCGTGGCGTAGACGGTGACCGTGCGGCCGTCGCGGTCGCGGCCGCTGAAGGTGGACACGCCCGGGACGTCGCCGCCGTGCCCCCACAACTTCCCGCCGCAGCTCAGCGGGATCTCCATGACGCCGTAGCCGTAGCGGGCGCCCTTGGGCCAGCCGGGCCGGTCGACGTCGACGTACGAACCGGATCTGACGGACTGCGCCCGCCAGAACGTGCTCAGGTCGCGCGGCGTCGAGACCAGCCCGCCGCTGGCGCCGAACGCGTGGCCGGGCAGCCGGGTCACGTCGACGACGCCGTCCTTCGGGTGCAGCGGGTGCACGCCGTAGGTGTGCGCGTGCGGGCCGCGGATGCCGGTCTCGCCCTCGGCCGGCCAGTACGTGTCCCGCATGCCCAGCGGCTTCAGCACCAGGTCGCGGCTGACCACGCGGAAGTCGCGCCCGGTCACCGCCTGCGCGACCAGGCCGAGGACCATGTAGTTGGTGTTGGAGTAGGCGAACCGGCCGGGGGGCGTCGGTTCGAGGGAGAGGGCCAGCTTGAGCAGGGCCTGCTTGCCGATCTTCGACCAGTCGGCGACGGGGGTGAAGTCCGGCAGGCCGCTGGTCTGCTGCAGGAGCATCTTCACGGTGATGTCCCGTCCGTCGATGCCCTTGCCGCGGATGACCCCCGGCAGGTACGTCTCGACCGGCTCGTCCAGGTTCACCTTGCCCTGGTCGGCCAGCTTCAGCACGGTGGCCGCGATGATCGACTTGCTCACGCTGGCGATCCTGAACCGGCCGTCGGCGCCGGGCATGGGCCGCTTCGTGCCGCGCCGCGCGGTGCCGGAGACGACCGTCGTGGTCCGGCCGTCCGGGTGGCGGATGTAGGCCACGGCGCCGGGCACGTCGGGGGAGGCGGTGAGGGCGTCCAGCCGCGACTGCACCGACGGCGCCCGCTCGGCGGCGAACGCCGGAGCCATCGGTGCGAGCGCCAGCGGGACGATCACGAGCAGGGCGAGTGCGCGCCGGGCGGCGGAGGAAGGCATCGGGACTCCTTGTCGCGTCGATCAAGCTATGTCCCGACTGTGGCGAATCGGCGGCTTCGCCGCAGTCACGGCACCACCCACCCTCATGCGGGGGCTGTCCCTACCACCCGGTGCGCTGCCTTCTACCCGCGGGGGCGGGCGATGGCCAGGACGTGGCCGACGAGGGCGGCGTTGTCCTCGGCCGGGTCGCCGTCCGGGTCGAGCAGCGTGTCCTCCAGGCCGATCCGGGTGGCGAGGCCCCGCCGTACGGCCTCCGCCACGAGCGGCCACGTCGCCGGCCCCTCGCCGTGCAGCAGGCGGGGGGCGGGCGACCCGTCCAGGCGGTCCAGAATGGCCGCAGCCCGGGGGACGGCCTCCTCGGACGGCGCGTCGATCACCTCGACGAGGATGCGCGTCATGCGTCCGGCCAGGCCCGATGCGGTCAGCGTCGCGGCGTCGGCCGGCGTCCACACCCCCGCCTCGACCCCGATCCCGGCCGCCAGCAACGTCCGCGCCAGCTCGCCGAACCCCGGCTCCGACAGGTTCACCGAGGCGAAGTCCGGGCGGGCGCCGGCGGGCAGCTCCGCCCAGGCGGTCACCGCGTCCAGGCGGGCCGCGGCGTCGCCGCCCGTGATCCACAGGCCGGTGGACACGCCCACGGGCAGCCCAGGCGCCGCCGCCCTGACGGCCGACGTCGCCGCCCCGACGTCGGCGGCGGCCAGTGACTCGCGCCCCGCCGCGTCCCGCGGATGGACGTGCACCGCCCACGCCCCCGCCCGCCGCACGGCCACGGCGTCGGCGGCCAGCTCGGCGGGCGTCAGGGGCAGCCGGGGATGCTCACCTGCCGCCCGGCTTCCGTTCAGACACGCTTTGATGAACATGAGCACCATCCTTACCCGGGCGAATCGGGCTCAGGCGCGGCGTCCCGGCCGCTGCTCCGAGCCCTCCGCGGCATCAGGCGGGCGGGGTTTCAGTGGGCGGCGTCCAGGCGGGCGCGCTGGTCGTCGGTCAGCTCCAGGTCCACGGCGGCCAGGCTCTCCTCAAGCTGGGCCACCGACGACGCCCCGACCAGCGGGATCACCGGGAACGCCGAGCCGATCTGCCAGGCCAGCACGACCTGGTTCAGGCTCGCCCCGCACTCCTTCGCGACCTCGCCCAGCACCGCCATGCGGGCCGGGGTGCCGGGGTGGTCGTAGTCCGGCGGCACCTGCTTGTCCTGCCGGGTGTAGGCCCCGCCGAGCAGCGGCGAGTAGGCGACCAGGGTGAGGGCGGGCTCGGCGCGCAGGTAGCTCAGCAGCTCGGCTCCGGCGTGGCCGAGGCTGCCGTCCTGGAAGATCGACTCCGGCACGTCGAAGCGCGGGCGCAGCAGGCTGTGCTGGTACTGCAGCACCTCGTACCCGGCCACCCCCGACGCGGCGGCCAGGGCGCGGGCCCGCTCCACCCGCCAGATCGCGTGGTTGCTCGCCCCGAGCAGGCCGACCGTGCCCTCGGCCACCAGGGCGCCGAAGCCCTCGACGGTCTCGGCCACCTCCACCGTGCGGTCCTCGATGTGGGCGTAGAGCAGGTCGATGCGGTCCACGCCGAGGCGTTCGCGGCTGCGCTCGGCCGACTCCCTGATGATCTTGGCGGACAGGCCCTCGGCGTTGTCGACGTAGCTGGTGCCCGGCGCGAGCGGCCGCGCGCCCAGCTTGGTGGCGATCACGATCTCGTCCCCGGCGCCGCTGCTGCGCAGCCAGCGGCCGAGCAGCTCCTCGCTCTGCCCGCCCTGGCCGCCGTCCACCCAGAAGGCGTAGTTGTCGGACGTGTCGATGAACGTCCCGCCGGCCTCGGCGTAGCGGTCGAGGATGGCGAACGACGTCTTCTCGTCGGTCACCGAGCCGAACAACATCGCCCCGAGGGCGAGCACGCTCACTTCGCGGCGGGTGTCCGGGTTCGCGCCGATCGTCCGGTACTTCATGCTGTCTCCCCAGTTCGTCACGTTCTGTACGAGGCCCCGGAACGGGAGTCTGGGGGCTGGAGCGAACTCCAGGTCAAGCCGGACCGGCCATCTTCTTGAAATTAGATCATTTCTCTAGAAAAATGCTCTGATATGTCGATCATGGTGGTGACCGGCGGCAACCGGGGCATCGGGTACGCGGTGTGCGAACGGCTGGCCGGCGACGGGCACACGGTGCTGCTGGTCGCGCGGGACGCGGAGCGGGGCCGGCAGGCCGCCGCGCGGATCGGGGGCGACGTCCAGGCCGTGGCGGGCGACCTCACCACGGCCGAGTCGGTCCGGCGGCTGGCCGCCGACCTGCTGGACCGCTGCCCGCGCATCGACGTGCTCGTCCACAACGCCGGCCTCTGGCCCGCCCGCCGCGTCCTGACCGAGGACGGGCTGGAGGAGTCGTTCGCGGTCAACCACCTGGCGCCGTTCCTGCTCAACCACCTGCTGGAGGACCGGCTCGGACGCGTGGTGCAGGTCACCGCCGGCCTGTACGTCAAGGGCCGGGCCGAACCCGGACGCACGGCCGTGGGCGCCGCCTTCTCGCCGATGCGCACGTACGCCGACACCAAGCTGTGCAACCTGCTGACCGTGCCCCTGTTCGCCGAACGCTGGCGGACGGCCGGGATCACGATCGACGCCGTGCACCCCGGCGTCATCCGCACCGGGCTCGGCGACCGCCGCGGCCCGCTCGGCTGGCTGCTCAAGGCCGCCAAGCGCAGCTGGGCCGCGCCCGAGGAAGGCGCGCGGCACGTCGTCTCCCTGACCGGGGACGCCGGCACCGGCCGGTACTTCGACCAGGACCGCCAGGTCCCGTTGCAGGGCCCGGCGCTGGACGCCGACCTGGCCCGGCGCGTCTGGGACGAGGCCGAGGCGCTGGCCGCGGCGCGATGACCCGGCACCGGCGCAGCGAGGAGACCGTGCGCAGGCTTCTGGACACCGCCCTGGAGGTCTACCCCGCCGACTTCACCCTCCGGGCGGTGACCACGCGCAGCGGCGTCAGCATGGGCAGCGTCTACCACCACTTCGGCAGCCTGGAAGGGCTGGCCGCCGCGCTGTACAGCCGGTGCATGGACGAGCTGCTCGACACGCTGGTCGCCGTCACCGAGCAGACCGCCGACGCCCGTGACGGCGTGCGCCGCGCCGTGACGGCCTACCTCGGCTTCACCGCTTCGCACCCGGACAAGGCCCGCTTCATCCACGCGGCGCCGTACGCGCTGGACCTCGGCCCGTACGCCGAGCGCATCGCCGCGGCCAAGGCGTCCCGGCTGGGCAGGCTGAACGCCTGGATCGGGGCGCGCATGGCGGAGGGGACGGTGGCGCGGCTGCCGGCGGCGCAGGTGGAGATGCTGCTGATCGGGCCGGTGGCCGAGGTGAGCAGACGGTGGCTGGCGGGCGCGCCGGACATCGACCTGGACGAGGCGGCCCGCGTCCTGCCCGACCGCGTCTGGTTGTCGCTCAGCGGTTGACGCCGGGGGCCGGCGGCCTGTGGGGGGCACCTCTCGGCGGTGGGGTGCGGGGTGGTCGCCGGTATGATGGGGGCGGCTTCCCGTGCCGGGAGCCGCGGCGGTGGGGCCCGCCGCCTCCCGCCCGTCCGGGGGTAACCGCGGTGTCGCCGCCAACGGTCCCTGCCAGAGATGTGCCACGCTCATGTGCTGGTAGGAGATGCCTCATGACCCAAGCTCGTCCCCCCGAACCCGACCCCGACCCCGGCCGCGCGCCCGCCGCCGACGAAGGGGCGAAGGTTGGATCCCCGCACGCCGCCGCAGGGGCGGAGGCCGGGTCCCCGCACGCCGCCGAAAGGGTGGAGGTCGGTGGCGCGCATGCCGCCGGAGGCGCCGGCGCGCAGGTCGATCCGCGGGCCGCGGTCGATCCCGACGTCGACCTCCACGTGCCCGCCCAGCGCGGCGAGCTGGCCCGCGCCCCGGTCGCCACGCTGGCCGTCATCGCGGCCGGCGGCGTGCTGGGCGCGCTCGCCCGCTACGCCGTCCTGACCGCCTTCCCGGTGCCGCCCGGCGGGTTCGCCTGGCCGACGCTGGCCGTCAACGTCACCGGCTGCCTGCTGATCGGGCTGCTGATGGTGGCCATCACCGAGATTTGGCAAGCTCACCCGCTGACCCGGCCGTTCCTGGGGGTGGGGGTGCTGGGCGGGTTCACCACGTTCTCCACCTCCATCGCCGACGCCCACGGGGCGCTGGCCGCGGGGCAACCGCGCACGGCGCTCGCCTACCTGGCGGTCACGCTGGTCATGGCGCTGGCCGCGGTCTTCCTGGGCCAGGCGCTCGGCCGCGGGCTGTTCGGCCGGTTCGCCACTCCCGCCGAGACCACTCCCGCCGAGACCGGTCCCGCCGAGACCACTGCCGCCGAGACCGGTCCCGCCAAAGCCAGTCCCGCCGAGACCGGTCCCGCCAAAGCCAGTCCCGCCGAGACCGCCCCCGACCGGGCCGCCCCCGACCGGGCCGCCCCCGACCGGGCCGCCCCCGACCAGGCCCCGCGGGCTCCGCGCGGCGGGAGGCGTCCGTGACGACGTTGCTGCTGGTGGTGCTGGGGGCCGCCGTGGGCGCGCCCGCCCGCTACCTGATCGACCGCGCCGTCCAGGCCCGGCACGACAGCCTGTTCCCGTGGGGCACCTTCACCGTGAACGTGACGGGCTCGGCGCTGCTCGGCTTCCTGCTGGCGCTGCCCGCCACCGGCGCGGCGCAGGCCCTGCTGGGCACGGGCCTGTGCGGGGCGCTGACCACGTACTCGACCTTCGGTTACGAGACCCTGCGGCTGCTGCAGAACGGCGCCCGCACCTACGCCGCGCTCAACGCCGTGGCCGGCATCGCGGCCGGCCTCGGAGCGGCCTGGTGCGGCATCGCCCTCGCCCAGGCCGTCATCCGGTGAGCCGTCCCGGGAGCTCGACGGCGAGCGGCCGGCGCGTTTGACGATCACTCGACGGGAAAGCTGAAAGGGGCCGGCGTACCCCTTCCCGACCTCCGACAGACGAGACGATCATGCTTGTGGAGTTCGAGCTGCGCTGTCCCATCAGCGCCGATCTGGCGTTCATCCGCGACCTGGTGCGCATCCACGGCCACCACAGCGGACTGTCCGGCGAGCGGCTGGAGGACCTGGTGCTCGCGGTGAACGAGGCCGTCACCAACGTCCTTGACCATGGCGGCTCGGCCGGCCTGGTCACCGCGACCCGGGACCCGATCGGCGTCTGCGTGGAGATTCTGGACACCGCGGGCCGCCTGACCCCCGACCACCTCGACACCGCGGGCGTCGACCCGACCGCGTCCCACGGCTTCGGCCTGTGGGTGATCCAGCAGCTGTGCGACTCGGTCGCGCTGGAGCGGACCGGCCTCGGCTCGCGGCTGCGGCTGCGCATGCTGGTGCCCTCGGAGACCCCCGGCGCCGCCGATCGCCGCCTCAGCAGCACCATGGCCGGCGGCGCCTTCCCCTGGTCCTAGCCCGGCCGGCGCCGGCCCGGCACGTTCCGGGGTACACGCAGTCGGCATGTCAGTAATCATCCGATAACGTAGTGTGATGATGGCTGATGGGGGCGACGCCGGACACCGGCCGGACGGCTCCGGTTCCGGCGCCCAGCCGGCGGAGTGGCTGCTGCGGGCGGCCTTCGACGGCACGGGCATGGGCATCTACCTCACCGATCTCGCCGGCCGCATCACGTGGGTCAACCCGGGGGCGACGGCCCTGCTCGGCTTTCCCGCCGACGAGCTGCGCGGCGCCGACGCGCACCAGAAGCTGCACCGCCGCCTCGACGGCAGCCTCCCGCCCCGCTCCGGCTGCGAGCTGGTGACGGTGTGCCGGCAGGACCGGTCCGTACGCAGCGAGTTCGCCACCTTCGCCACCGCCGGCGGCCGGCTGCTCCCGGTCGCCTGGCTGGCCTCGCCCATCCACCACGACGGCGAGCCGGCCGGCGTCGTCGTGGTCTTCATCGACGTCGTCGAACGCCTCGACGCGGCCGGCCGGCAGGCCGAAGAGCTCGTCCGCGCCCAGAAGCTGACCGAGCAGTTCCGCCTGCTGACCGAGATCAGCACCGTCCTCACCCAGACGCTGGACGTGCGCGAGGCGATGACGCGGCTCGGCCGGCTGCTGGTGCCGCGCCTGGCCGACTGGGCGGCGGTGGACATGTTCCTCGGGCCGCGCGAGCTGCGCCGCCTGGCCATGGCCTGCGCCGGGGCCGCGCCGGTGGACCCCTCGTGGTTCGCCGAGCTGCCGTCGTTGCCGAAGGGCCCGTCGCGGTCGGCGCTGGTCCGGGTGCTGCGCGGGGAGCAGGCCCTGCTGCTGGGGCCCGAGCAGATCGCCGCGCCGCCCGACGGGCCGCTGGCCGCCGCCCACGACTCCCTGTTCAACGTGCTGGGCGGCTCGTCGGCGATCGTGGCGCCGCTGCGCACGCCGCGCCGCGTGCTGGGCGCTCTGACGGTGGCGCGCACCGACCCGGCGCGGCCGTACACGGAGGCCGACGTGGAGCTGGTGGCCGACATAGCCCGCACCGCGGCGCTGGCCGCCGACAACGCCTGCCTGTTCGGCCAGCAGCGCGACATCGTCGACACCATGCAGCGTCACCTGCTGACCGCGCTGCCCCAGGTCGATCACCTGCAGCTCGCCGCCCGCTACCTGGCGGCCCCGGCCGGGTCCCAGGTGGGCGGCGACTGGTACGACGCGTTCGTGCTCCCCGACGGCGTCACCGCGCTGGCCATCGGCGACGTCGCCGGCCACGACCTGGAGGCCGCCGGGCAGATGGCCCAGCTCCGCAACATGCTGCGCGCCCTGGCCTGCGACCACAAGGAGTCGCCCAGCCTGATCCTCGACCGGCTCAACAAGGTCATGGCCGTGGCCAGCGACGCCCACACGGCCTCGGCCATCCTGGCCAGGATCGAGCCGCCCCAGCCGGAGAGCGACCCCGACACGCGGATCCTGCGCTGGACCAGCGCCGGCCACCTGCCGCCGCTGCTGGTCACCGCGCACGGGCAGGCCCGCTACCTGGAGGAGGGCCAGTCGCTGCTGCTGGGCGTGCATCTCGACGACGTGACCCGCCACGACGCCCTGGCGCCGCTGCCGCCGGGCAGCACGCTGCTGCTCTACACCGACGGGCTGGTCGAGGTGCCCGGCGTCAACCTGGACAACAGCCTGGCCCGGCTGCGCCGGCACGCCGCGACGCTGGCCCGGCGCCCGCTCCAGGACTTCTGCGAGCAGGTGCTCGCGCTGGCGCCGTCGCCGCGTACCGACGACATCGCGCTGCTCGCCCTGCGCCTGCCGCCGCCCGGGCAGTAGGCGGACGCCGCCTCCGGGGCAGGGGCGGTCAGGGAGCGGTGAGCGCGGCGTCGATCGCCGGGCCGTGGCGCTCCAGCCACGCCTCGCGCCGCTTGATCAGGTCGCCGACGCCCTCCTCCCACATCCGGGCCCAGCCGCCGCCCTGCTCCTCGGCGATCTGCCGCATCGAGAACCACGACCGCCGGGTACGCAGCACAGCCACCTCGACCAGGCGCGAACGGTCGACGCCGGACATCCCGTACGCGTCGGCGAGCAGGCGGCAGCGGCGCGGCACGTCCAGCCCGCGCAGGGGCGGGTCGGCGTCGGCCGGGTCGGCCAGCGGCGCCCAGTACAACATCGCGCTCATCAGCTCCTCGACCCGGGTGGCCGGCCTGGCGATGTCGAAGTCGATCAGCCCGGCCGCCACGCCGTCGCGGAACACGATGTTGTCCGGCGTGTAGTCCAGGTGCCCGACCAGCTCCGTCGGGTACGGCGGCGCGGGCGGCATGCCCGGCGGCTCGGTGAACCCGAAGTCCGCCCGCACGCCGTCGGGCGGGACGAACCCCGCCACCGCCTCGTGGTAGGCCCGGATCAGCCGGCCCACGGAGGCCAGCCGCTCCTCGTCGGCCAGCCACGCGGGCCGCGGCTGCCCGGCGACCTCACCGGGCACGAAGGTCAGCACCTCGCGGCCGGCGGCGTCGATGCCGAGGAACCGCGGCGCGCCCGCGAACCCGGCCTCCTCCAGGTGCCCCAGCAGCGCGTGGACCAGCGGGGAGTTGGGCCCGACGGGGCGGCGTACGGTGTCGCCGACGCGTACGACGCCTTCGGTGACGTCGCCGCCGACGAGCGGGATCTCGGGTTGGGGCTCGGCGGGCTCGCTGTAGGTGACGGAGCTCATGATTCCCTGGGGTGGTGAGGAAGTGGGCCGGTCATGGTCTCAGGCGTGGGCGGCGGAGGGCAATCGTCCACGACGGGCCGGAGGAGGACCTGGCGCACGATCTCCGCGACGGCGGCCGGGTGGGTGAGGTGCGGGTGGTGCCCGGCCCCCGGGATGACCGTCACTGGGAGGGGGCTGTCGGTCAGCGGGTCCAGCTCGCCGGCCACGAGGTGCACGGGGACGGGGCCGCCGAGCAGCCTGCGGAGGTCGGCGCGCTCGGCGGGGCGGTGCGCGGCGCGCAGCACGCGGGCGGTGCGCCGGGCGACCCCGGGACGGCGGAGCCCCGCCGCGGCGCTCGCGACCGCCCGCCGCGCGTCCTCGGACGGGGACGCCGGGCCGAGGAGGGTGGATGCGAGCCGGTCGGGGCCCATCCTGCCGAGGGCAGGGGCCGCGAGCAGCAGCGTGAGCGCGGACGGCCGGCGCTGGAGGAAGTACGGCGACAGCAGGATCAGGGCGGCGATCCGGTCAGGATGGGCGGCGGCGTACCGGAGCGCCGGGGCGGCGGCGGCCGAGTGCGCGACGATCACCGGACGGGTGCGCACGGGCTCCAGCAACTCGGCCAGCCAGTCCGCCGCCGCGCCCCCGGCGGGTGAGGAACGCCCCAGCCCCGGCAGATCGGCGACAAGCGCGGGAAACCGGCCCGCGGCGGTGCTGTCGAGATCGTCGAGCACGCCGTGCCAGGAGTCGCCGTCGAGCGGAAGCCCGTGCAGCAGGACCAGCCGCGGCGACGTACGCTCACCCGCCACGTACGTACGCGACCCCGCCACGCTGTGGAAACCACCGGGACGTGCGGCCGGAGCGGCCCCGAAGCGGTCGGCGACCAGCCGGTCGGCCCAGCGGCGCAACGCGTCCTCCACGGGTGGCCGCCGGAGCCCCGCGGACGCGGCGACCCGGTCGGCCGAGCCCGTGTCGTACCGGTCCTCGGTCAGGAAGCCCAGCGTCTCGGGCTCGGCGCCGGTCAGCGCGGACGGCAGCCGGCGGATCACGCCCGCCGGCACGCGAATGCGCGGCGCGGGTACGCCGAGGTGGTCCGCGATCAGCCGGATCAGGTCGGGCAGGTCGGGCGTGGCGGGATCGAGCACCCAGTGCAGGCCGCCGGGCTCGGGGTCGTGCTCGGGCACGGCGGCCATGAACCGGGCGAAGTGGTCCACCGTCACCACCGGGACGAACGTACGGGCGCCGCCCGGCAGCGCGGGCAGCCGCCCCGCCCACAGGTCGCGGACCAGCGAGGCCAGCCCGAGGTACTGGCCGGCCTCGCCGGTCAGCGAATGGCCGATGACGCTGCTCGGGTTCACCACGGTCAGCGGCACGCCGAGCCGCGCCGCGGCGACCCGTACGGCGGCGTCCCCCTCGGCCTTGGAGCCCTCGTACGCCCCTTTGTCCCGGTACAGAGCCGCCAGCTCGGCCTCGGGGAGCGGATGGCGCGGTCGCGGGTCCAGCCCGACGCGGTAGCCCGACACGTGCACCAGCCGGCGCAGCGCGGGACGGGCGGCGGCCCAGTTCAGCACGTTGAGCGCGCCTTCGACGTTGACCGCCCTGGCCTCCTCGCGTCCCATGCCGAAGCGGTAGACGCCGGCGGCGTTGAACACGTCCCGCACGTCCGCCGCCCCTTCAACGGCCGCGCTCAGCCCAAGGCCGGGCCCGGCGGTGACGTCGCCCTCGACGACGGTGAGCCGCGTGCCGGGCACGCCGCGCTCGCGCAGCCAGCGGCCCAGCCCGTCGTCCGCGCGGCGGACGACGGCCGTCACGGCGCGGCCCTGTTCCAGCAGGTGCAGGACCGTCCATCTGCCGATGAAGCCGGTCGCGCCGAACACCACGGCGTCTTCCATGAAAATTCCTCTCTAGACCGATCTGCATATTCTGTGGGCACGAAAAACCGCCGGCTCAGGCCAGCAGCCTGACGACCTGGCGGCGGACCCGTTCGACCGGCAGCCGGGAACGGCTGGCGCGGGCCAGCACCAGCGCGCCCTCGATCATCGCGAGCACGGTCGCCGCCAGCTCGTCGGCTGTGTCGTTGCCCGTGTCGTTGCCCGTGTCGTTGCCCGTGTCGTTGCCCGTGCCGCTGGCCGCGTCGTGCTTCTCTGCGTGCAGGGCGTCGGCCGCGGCATGCCCGTCGGCGCGCAGGGCGTCGGCCAGCCTGCGCTGCCAGCCTTCGTAGATGCCGGCGCAGACGCGCCGCAGTTGCTCGTTGGAGGAGGCGACCTCCAGGGCCACGGTCGCCACCGGGCAGCCCTTGGCGTACCCGGCCGCCACCATCCTGTCGGCCAGCGCGTCGAGGACGGCCGGCACGAGGTCCCGGGCGGCCGGCAGCGTGCCGGCCAGATCGTCGATCATGGCGTCGACCTCGCGCCCGGCGGCGGCGAGCGCCTCGCCCACCAACTGGTCCTTGCCGCCGGGGAAGTGGTGGTAGAGCGACCCGCGAGGCGCGCCGGCCACCGCCAGCACCTCGTTGAGGCCGGTGCCGTGACTGCCCTGGGCCTCCACCAGTGCGCGGGCCGCCGCGATGATGCGCGCCCGCGTCTCGTCCCCCTTGACTGCCATGCGGCACACACTAGACCGGTCTGCATATTCCTGTCCACACGGCCGCCGGCGGTGGACCGGCCGCCCGACGTCGTGAGGGGCGGCCGGTCCCGGGGGTCAGGCGGCTTCGTGCTGGCGCTGGCAGTTGATGCAGAACCGGGCCAGCGGCCGGATCTTGAGCCGTTCGAACGGGATGCCCGCCTCGCAGTGCGAGCAGCGGCCGTACGAGCCGGCCGTCAGCCGGTCGCGGGCCTGGGTGAGCTCGGCGATGGCCCGGTCGGCGGTGGCGAGGGAGGCCAGCAGCTCCTGCCAGGTGTCGTCCGCGCCGTTGCCGTCCTGGGCCGCGGCCTGCAGGCCCAGCAGGTGGCGGCTGCGCCGCTCCAGCTGCTCGTCGATGTCCTGGCGCAGGGACTGGAGCTGCACGGTGCTGAGGTGGTCGGTCATGGTGGTTTCCTTTCCGCGCTGTGATTGCGGGGGTTCAGAGAGCGATGACGGGCGCCGCGGGGCGCAGGCACAGGCGCAGCAGGCCGCGGACAGTGGCGTGCTGCGGCTCCGGCGCGGCGTTGATCCGCGTGCGAAGGGCGGTGTGCAGGCGGTCCAGCAGTCGTGTCTGGAGCGCGCCCCCGCCGGTGACGGTCAGGCCGTTGTCGCGGACGGCCGGACGGAGGTGGGCCGGCTGGCGGCGCAGCAGGCCCGCGGTCATCTCCACGACGCCGTCCAGCGCGTCCGGCAGCAGGCCCGTGCTCGTCGTGGCGCTGAGCTGGAGCGCCGCCGCGTCGCTGACCGCGCCGCCGCTGACGACGACGGCCTCGACGATGCCCGCCCCCACGTCCAGCAGCAGGTACGGTCCCGGCCCCGCGACGTCCAGACCGGCGCCCGCGGCGGCGGCCAGCGGCGCCTCGACCAGCGTCACCTGGCAGCCGGCCGCCTCGGCGACGGCCGCGCGCACCGCCTGACGGTCGCTGCCCGTCGCGGCCCTCGGCACCGCGGCCATCACGTGCTCCAGCGGCCGGCCGCCGGCCAGCCAGGCGTCCTGCAGCACGAGATGCACCAGCCGCAGGCAGGCGCCCGGGTCGACGACCATGCCCCGGCGGATCGGGCGGACCGGGATCCCGGCCGCGCTCTCCGGCGACGGGACGACGACCGCCGAGGGACGGTCGGCGATGGCGAACCCGTCCAGGGACAGCGAACGGGTGCGTGAGGTGCCCAGGTCGAGCACCACGTGGGCGCGGTGCACCGCGGATGTTCGCGGTGAGTGTTGGTGGACTGATCCGGCGTCGGACATGACGATGATCGGCTCCTTGCTCTGACGCGGAGAACTCGTACGCGAAAGACGAGAGAAACGGGCGCATCCCGCACGCGGGCACGCCACGACGGCGACCTCCGGCCGTACGGGAACGCGCGGAACCCGCGGGCGACCGGGCAACGCGTGGACCCGGCCGTGCGAAGGCCGGGCGCGACGACCGGCCCCGCGGCGCGCTCGGCGGGCCGGGAGGCGGCGACTCGTGAAGAGGGAGGGAGCTAGATCAGCGGCGGGCTGCGCGAGCCCGCGGTGCGGTGCCCGACCTGCTGCGGGTCGCGGATCGCGGCCGCGTCGGAACCGGGCGCCGGGAGCAGCGCGAGGTGCGCGGCCTCGGCGTGCCGCGCGCCGCGCAGCGGCGGCCACAACGACAGCACGTGGTGCTCACGGCCGCTGGACGCCTGGGGCGGCAGGCTGGGCATCCGGTCGCCGCTCTTGTCCGGGGTCCATTCGTGGCCGGCGGACAGGGGGCGCGGGTTCGCCTGGTCGTCGGCGTAGGAAGGGCCGGCGATCAGCAGGGACAGCAGAACCAGGCCCACCACGCAACACAGCGCGATGGGGCCTCGTGGCGCTCTGCACGGTCCCGTCATAAGGCCGACCATAGCCCAGCCGGTGAGAAAAGGCATTACCGTCCGGTTTCCGGTTCCGGCGGTTTGGCGCTCGGTCGGCGGGGAGGCGGGGAGGGGCGTCCGAAGGGGCTTCCGGTGCTGGTGGGGGCGGGGGCGTGCGGGCGGGGCAGGCAGAGGTGCGGGTGTGCGGGACGGAGGCGTGGGGCGGGGCAGCAGGGCGGGGTTCGCCGGGACATGGGCGCGTGGCCGGTCGCCGGACCGGGAGCCGGTCTTCGTCCGGACGGCCGGTGTGCGCATGTCGCCGGGAACCCCGCCGTTCAGCGTGCTGGTGTGTCAGCGGGAACTTCGCCGCGGGTCATTTAGAACCCGTCGAAGTTCTCGCCCCACTCGCCCCAGTCGTCGTCCTCGTTGTGGTCGTCGTGGCCATGGTCCTCGCGGCCGTGGTCGTCGTCGTCGTGGCGGTCCGGCTTGTGGACCGACCGGCCGGGAGGGCCTTCCGGACCACGCGGGCCCTGGGGACCACGCGGGCCTACGCGGTGGTGGTGGTCGTGGTCGTGGTCGTGGTGGTGACCGCCGCCCCACCAGCCGCCCCAGCGCGGGCCCCACCAGCGAGGACCGCAGTGACGCCAGCCGCAGCCGCCCCGGAGGACCGGCTTCTCATCGGCTGGGCTCTGATACGACGCCGTGCCGGCCGTGCTGGCCTGGGCGGCCGGCATCTGGCCGCCACCCAGCAGCAGGCACGCGCTCGTGGCGAGCACGGCCGCCGGCTTCTTCATCATTGATTTCATCGCGCTTTCCGTTCAGAAGTTTCCAGAACCGCCGCGGGACTTCTCGACTGCCGTCGGTCTCCGGCATGAGCAGTCTTACCCGCGCATTGAGTTCGGAGTTCTGACAAGACAGGCATGAGCTGCTAAAGCTTGACCAGATTTACCAGGCCCTTACAGCCGACTTGTCCAGTTTTATTGCGACAAGGAGCGGTGGTGTCGCTTTACTGTGACTCGATAATTCCCTAGCACTGTCGCCCCGAAAATGCGGCGCTGCCGGGAACATGCGCTCCGGGCGGCCGGCGTCGCGGGCGCGGGGGTGCCGGTTTGGCCGGACGTCCGCTATCGTCACTGTCGTACCACGACTAGACAGTGAGGTTGAGGGTGACGGAACGTACGGACGTACGGCTGGAACTGCTGACCGGCGAGCAGGCGCTCGCGCGCCGGGCGGAGTTGATCGACCTCTACCGCGAGGTGTTCACCGGGCCGCCGTGGAACGAGGGGGAGGGCGAGGTCGCCGAGTTCGGCGTGCGGTTCGCCGCCGACGCGGCCCGGCCCGGCTTCCGCGCGGTGCTGGTCGTCGATGGCGCGGGTCCGTGCGGGTTCGGGACGGCCTGGCCGACCGCGACCCCGCTGCCGCGCACCCGCAGCTACGGCAAGGTGCTCGCGGCGCTCGGCCCGGACGGGGTGTCCCGGATGCTGGCCGGCGCGCTCCAGGTGGACGAACTGGCGGTCGCTCCGCGCGCCCGGGGCCGGGGTCTGGCCGGGCGCATTCTGAACCTTCTGTGCGGCGAAAACCGAAGCTGGCTGCTGACCTCCGTGAACGCCCCCGACGCCATTCGCCTGTACGAGCGCTTGGGGTGGCGACGTGTGGGCGAGAACGAGGGAATTGTAGTATTCATCAACCCCGAATAACCACGAACTTTCACGCAATCTCTAGACTAGTACCATATCCAGAACAAATCCCCACGAAAATCGAATAAGCCAGACATTACCCCCAAGAACCCCAGGCAAATCCCCCAAACCAAAGACATAGCCCCCCAAACGCCCCTGTGCCGCGTCCCCGTGCCGCGTCTTCGCGCTGCGCCCCCGTGCTAGCCCTCATGGCGCTGCGCGCCCGCTCGCCCCTCGCTGCCCCCGCCGTCGCGTCCGCCGCGGCGCGCCTCCCGCCGTCGCTGTGAGGGGGTTTGCGTTTGAGTGCGCTCGAAGTTCTACCGTTTCGGACATGACGAACATTGCTGAAGGATCCGACCGTGAACAGCGCTACGAGCATGGCCTTGAGGTGCTGCGGAAGGTCGACGGCGAGGCCGGGCAGCGGGTTGTGGACGCCCTTGCCGACATCTCGCCCGAACTGGCCCACCAGGTGGTCGCCTGGGCCTTCGGTGAGATCTACGACCGTCCCGGCCTGGCCCCCCGCGACCGCCAGTTGGTGACCCTGGGCGCGCTCACCGCGCTCGGCGGCTGCGAACCGCAGCTCGACGTGCACATCAACGCCGCCCTGAATGTCGGCCTGACGCCCGATGAGATCACGGAGTCCCTGTTGCACTCGGCCGTCTACTGCGGCATGCCACGTGCGCTCAACGCGACGTTCGTCGCCAAGAAGGTCTTCGCCGAACGCGGCCTGCTCCCCGTGCCGGACGGCACGGTCTGACCCCAGGCCCCCGCTCGCCCGATCCGGCCGTGACAGCGGGCTGCTCCACGATCCGGCCGGTGACAGCCGGGCGGCCCGCTCGATCCGGCCGTGGCAGGAGGCGGCCCGCTGGGTCCGGCCCGATCCGGCCGTGATGGGGGCTGCCTCCCGAGCGCTCGGTCTGTCATGATCGACTGGGATGAGCGTGCAGGCGTTACAGGCGACGGACCCACCCGAGATCGGCGGCCACCGGCTGCTCGGGCGCCTCGGCGCGGGCGGCATGGGCGTGGTGTACCTGGCCAGGAGCCGCCGCCTGGGCCTGGTGGCCATCAAGGTCATCAAGCATGACCCGGCCGACCCCGAGGCCATGGAACGCTTCCGCCGCGAGGCGGCCACCCTGCGCGGCCTGCGCAGCCCGTACGTGGCGCCGCTGGTGGACGCCCGGGTGACAGCGCCGCCGTACTGGCTGGCGACGGCGTACGTTCGGGGGCCGACGCTGTTGCGGGCGGTGGCGGAACGTGGGCCGTTGCCGCCGGAGCTGTGCCGGCGGCTGCTCGCAGGGCTGGCCGCCGCCATGGCCGACGTGCACCGGCACGGTGTGCAGCACCGCGACCTCAAGCCGCACAACGTCATCCTGTCGCCGCAGGGCCCGCGGCTGATCGACTTCGGCATCGCGCGGGCCCCCGGCCAGAGCACGATCACGACGTCGGGGGAGATCGTCGGCACCCCCGGCTACATCGCCCCCGAGGTCGTGCGTCAGGAGCCGGTCACGGCGGCGGCGGACGTCTTCGCGCTGGCCGGCACGATCGCCTACGCCGCCACCGGCCGTCCGCCGTTCGGGCGCGGCGAGCCTATGGCGGTGCTCTACAGCAGCCTGAACGCCGACATCGACGTGGACGGCGTCGAGCCCGCGCTCGCCGAGCTGATCCGCTCGTGCGCGGCGCGCGACCCGGCGGAGCGGATCACGTCCGACCGGGCGGCGGCCCTCGCCGGGAGCGCCGCCGGCCCGCTGTCCTGGGCCTCGGACGCGGAGTACCAGGCACTCATCGCCGAGACCGGCCCCACCGAGGGCGCCCCGGTCGAAGGCAACCCCGCCGAGGGCGTCTCCGCCAAGGGCAATCCGTCCGAGGGCGGCCCCGCCAAGCGCGACCTGGTCGAGGGCGTCCCCGCCAAGCGCGACCCGGTCGAGGGCGGCCCCGCCAAGGACGACCCGGCCGACGACGGCCCCACCGGGACGACCCAGCCCGCGCGGACGTCCTGGCCGGGCCGGGCGCTGGCGGCCGGAGCCGTCCTGCTGGCCCTGGGCGCGACGGCCGCCGTCCTGTTCCCCCGGCTCACCACGCCCACGACGGGCCCCACGACAGGCCCCGCGACGGGCGGGCCGGCGGCCGTCCGGGCGACGGTGGCGGACGATCCCGGGACCGTGGTGGTCACCCAGCCGCCGCCCGACCCCACCCCCACGGGCCCCGTCCGGTGGAAGGCCGTGCACGGCCCCCGGTGCGCGGCCGAGTGGTTCTACGCCGACCCCGCCTGGCGTCCCATCACCGGCGGGGGCGGGTGGAAGGACGACGGCTGCACGGGCGCGGCGCTGGCGCTGCGCGTCGGCAACGAGCCGGCCCACTTCAACCAGGCGGTCAACTGGTACTTCGACACCCGCGGCGGCGCACGCTGCACGATCGACGTGCACATCCCCGACGACCCCCGCTCGACCGGCCTGGCCTTCTACTACCTGGACGACAACGACACGAACCCGCCGCACCTCGGCCCGCCGGTGACCGTGGACCAGCGCGCCTTCCGGGGACGCTGGGCCCCGCTCGGCACCTGGCGGGTGCCCGCCCCGGGCCGGCTCACCGTCCTGGTCGGCAACCAGCCCGTCACGGCCGACGACACCCACGAGGTGACGGTCTCCGCCGCCCGCGCCCGTTGCCGCTGGTGACCCGGCGGCGCGGCCTGAGGGGTCAGCACAGGGTTCTGCCCAGGGTGCCCTGCTCGGGGTAGGAGTACCGGACGCGCAGCACGAGCTTGGCCTTGCGCGGCTGGCTGCCGGCGTAGGCCAGCAGGCCCGAGAAGAAGTCGAGGCCGTCGGCGTTCACCCCGACCTCGACGCAGCCGTGGCTGTACCCCTTGTGCGAGTTGTGCAGGTAGAAGCCGCCACGCCCGTACATGTTCCCCTGGATCGGGGTGAGCCGGACGCGGAAGGTGCCCCAGTCGGGGAAGACCGGGCCGTTGCCGCCCACGGGCAGGAACTGGATGCCCTCCCCGGGGTTGGAGACGGCCTTGTCGCCTCGCTGGTTCGCCGCCTCGACGGAGTTCTGCCGGGGATCGACGTGGGTGAGGAACGTGTACAGGCCCTCCGGCAGCGGGCCGTGGTCCTTGCTGTTCTGCATGGCGCCGATCTGGTGTCCCACCAGGCCGGACGTGGCCGCGTACAGCAGCGTGCCGGAGCCCTGGAGGGAGGCGGGCATGGATCTGCGCCAGTACAGGAACTTGCCGGTGTAGACCAGGTCGGCCTGGTCGTCGGTGGCGTCGCGGACGTCGAGGTCGAACCGGCCGAGCGTGCGCAGCGCGCCCGTCCGGGGTACCTCTATGGCCTCGAACCGGCCCGATCCGGGCGTCCTGCCGGTCAGCGCGAACAGCCGGTAGGAGCCCTGCGGGCCGTAGGAGGCCCGGGTCTCCTCCAGGAACACCAGGCCGGCGGTGTGGTGGAAGAGCACGCCGTGCACGTTGTCGTCGGGCTGCTCGCCCTTCCACATCATCGGCTGGGTCTCCTCGCCGATGGTGAGGGAGATCCGGGAGACCCGGTCGTTCTGGCTTCTCTGGAAGCAGAAGTACGTCATCGGGCCGTCCGCCGCCCTACGAGATCGTCGCGAGGTTGGACGTGAGCGCGATGTCGGTGCCGGACGACGGCGTGTACTCGTGCCACTCGGCGATGAGCGCCCCCTTCTCGCCCGGTTGCAGGATCGGCACGGGAGCCTGCGTGCCGCGGTGGGCGAAGCTCAGGCGCTCGACCGTGAGGTGGGTGGCGTCCGGGACGGCGACGACGAGCTGGGCCTCCTGGACGCGGCGGTCGTCCTCGGCGTCCAGCACGACCGGCAGCCCGACGACGAACGCCGAGCTGTTGCCGACCTTGATGTTCACCGGGTTCGGGCTCGGCGCCAGGTCCGACGAGGACGTGGTGAAGGCGGCGTCCTGGAGCCGGGCGGCCGCCCGTTCGGGGTTGGCGGGCGGGATGCCGGGATAGTTGCGGTCGTCGTAGGCCGCGATCTCCTGCGCGATCGTCAGGTAGGGCGCCGGGATCGGCGCGCCGACCGCGCCTCCCTCGGCGAAGCGCATCCACTCCTCCTCCCAGCCCTTGCGCACGGTCAGGACGATCCGCGCGCTGCCGGCCCGCAGGAACGCCTGCCTGGTCGGGTCCGGGTGCCGCAACTGCCGGATGAACGGCCAGCTCGGCGGGACGTCCCAGAAGTAGGAGTAGAGGAACGTCACCACGTTCTCCCACTCGATCGCCTGGTTGATGAAGCGCACCAGGTCCTCGTGCCGGCGCAGCAGCGTCCACTGCTCGGCGCTGAGCCCGAGGCTGGGCCCGTCGAAGCCGATGCCGTGCTGGAGGTCGACGTGTGCGGCCAGGAAGGCGGCCAGGACGTCGGCGGGCATGAAGTCGAAGTCGCTGCCGAGGACGAACCGCAGGACGCACTTCATGATCTCGTCGCTCTCCTCGCGCCGCAGCGTCAGGGTGTCGACGTTCGCCAGCTTGTCCTCGATGGCCGCGATGCGCGCGGCGATGTCCTCCTGCTCGGCGAAGTACCTGCTCTGGGCGGCGTTGTAGAGCGTGTTCCAGACGTCCGTGCGCCACTGCTCGACGGCCTCGTCCGTGAGGTCGAGCCGCACGCCGAGCCCGACGAACACCCGCTCGGAGTGGTGGAAGAAGAACGTGATCTTGTGGCGGCCGGTGAAGCCGCGCATGTAGGGCGTGGCGCCGTCGAAGGACATGATCCGGTGGTCGCGGATGATGAGCGCGTCCGACAGGTTGCGCCACGTCGGCTCCGAGCGGGCCCCGATGACGTCGAAGTTCATCTTGTCGTCGGAGTCGTCCTTGCCGACCTGGGCGTCCAGCATGATCTCCCGGATGTGCGTGCCGCCGGGCACGTCGAACTCCAGGTCCAGGAACCACCAGTTCCCGTCGGTGTTGACGTGCGAGCTGACGGTCAGCGGCGTCGGCTCCTCGGGGTGCGGCCGGACGGTCACGCCGTGCCGGTCGGCCAGCCACTGGTACTTCGGGACGCCGGTCGGCGACGGGTGGCCGTCCTGGTCGACCGGCTCGGTGGTGATGTCGGCGTGCTTGACCGGGAACTCGAAGGGGCCCTGCTGCGAGCGCAGCAGTTCCAGCTCCGCGTACGCCCGCCGCATCGACGCCCCCGGCTCGGGGACCGCGATGTCGTACGTCAGGCGCAGCCCGTACCGGTAGAGCCGGACCCGCCACTTGCGCATCAGGCTGAAGTAGTCGATCCGGACGGGGTCGTTGCCGGTGTTCCTCAGCACCCGGGTCGAGGTCTCCTCCGACCCGGTCACGGTGGTGGTGGAGATGGTCACCTTGTGCTCGCGGCGGGAGCGCGAGGACGCCTTCTGCGTGGTGGCGCGGGCGTGCTTGATGCTCTCGGCGGCCGAGGCCGACTCCGAGCCCTGCGCGGTGAACCCGGTCGTGCTCGAACCGGAGATGATCGGGATGCCGCCCTGGACCGTCCCGGTGATGTTGAACTGGTTGGAGTGCTGGCTCTGCGACGCCGTCGACTGCGACAGGTCGGTGTTGTCGGTCACGCCCGTCTCGCTGACCTCCTCCAGCGAGTCGGTGACGATGGTGGTGAACTCCTTCGAGGTGACCGACCACTCCTTGTGCGTGACCGCGGTCACCTCGCCGGGCGCGAGCGGGATGGTCGAGACGAGCTCGCCGCGCTGGATCCCGACCGGCACCATCTCGATGCGTTCCAGGTTGAGCATGCCGATGGGCGGCGCCGCGGTGTTGACCGCCAGGCCGCGCAGGGCCACCGCGGCGGTGTTGAGCGCCTGCGCGGCCCGGCCGGCCGCCTCCCGGGCGCCCGCGCCCTCCGCCTCGCGCAGCCGTTCGGCGCGCAGCTCGACGAGCGTCCCGGCGAACAGCGCCAGCTCGGCGGCCGGCACCCGCGCCAGCGCCGCGGGATCGGGGCGCAGCGCCGCGACGGGCTGCTCCTCGAAGCGCCTGAGCAGGTCGAACGCCTCGCCGGAGACGCCTTCCTGGGCGTTCCCGGCCCGGAGGCGGTCACGGACCGCGTCGGTGTCGCCGGGGGCCAGCGCGAGCTGCCGGACCGCCCCCAGCTTGACGATGCCGCCGCCCGCGCCGTCCTGCGGGTCGTCGTGCGCGCTGGGCACCCGCAGTGGAACGAGCGTGCCCTTCAGCACCTCCCGCGCCGAGTTGTCCAGCACCGGCGCGGCCGGCGGGGACGGCGGCCCCGCGGCCGCCGCGCTGTGGATGTCTGCCATGGTCGTCCCCCTCGTGGATGAGCAGCTGTGCCGCCATGGTGCGGGCGGGCGGCGGGGGAGGGCATGAGTAGGGGCTACTCAGAAAAAGGCGGCCCGCGCCTCCGCCGAGATGGCCGTCGGAGGCGCGGGCCGTGCACCGGATCTTGTCAGGTGCGGCGCGCGCGCAGCAGGCGAATGGTGATCGCCGCGCCGAGCAGGACCACGGCGCCCACGACCCAGGGCAAGGGGGTGCTTCCCGGGCCGGGGACGCCGTAGCCGCCCGCGTAGCCGTCCCTGGCGTAGGAGCTGCCGGGGAGCTTGGCGGCGTAGCGCTGTTGCGCCAGCCGCCGGTAGTCGGCCACGGGGACGCCCGCCCGGCCCACCGACTGCGCTGCCTCGTCGTTGAGCGGCACGACCGTGCCGTCGCGCAGGGCGTACCAGGCGTTGAGCTGCGGCTCGCGGAACACGGTGCCGGTCTGGCCCGCGTACCGCTGTTCGTCGCCGCCGCCGGCGATGTTGCTGACCACCCACGTCCCCCGGCGGTCGCGGGTGGTCCAGACGGAGGCGGTCTGCCCGTCCGGCGCGGTGGCGCCGGTGGCGAGGAAGGCGAAGCGGGCGATCTCCGCCGACCGTCCGGCGACGAAGTCCGGGTTGAGGTCGTTGACGGCGACCGTGGGGCCGTCGACCCGCGCCGCCACCGGCGCCAGGCTGGTCTTCCTGCCCTGGCCGGCGAAGAAGCGGCCGACCGTGTCGCCGGCGCCCGCGGCGGCGGCCCTGGCGGCCTCGACGTCGGCCTGGGTGGGCGCGCCGGGGTCGGCCAGCGCCGGGCTCGGGACCCACAGGAACAGCGCGGTCAGGGCCGCGACCGCTGCGAAGAGCTTCATGTCGATGGCCTCCTTCACGCGCCGATGTAGTCGAGCGAGTGGGTCCAGAAGAACGAGGAGTTCGAGACGTAGTAGTTGTAGGTGGACCAGTTGTAGCGGGTGCTGGACGGCCACGGGTTGCTCCAGTACACGTACGACGAGCTCTGGTCGTAGCCGTAGATGACCTCCATGTGGCCGCCGCCGCTGGTCCACTGGATGCGGGCCATGATCGGGCGGTTGGCGTCGATCTCCCGGACGATGGCGGCGTAGGTCAGGTAGTCGTAGACGTACACGCCGGGGTTGATGCCGATCTGGCGGAAGGCGGTCTGGTCGTTGCCGAGGGTGGCCTGGTTGTTCGGGCAGCTGGTGTTGACGCCGCGGTTGAAGGCCAGGTTGCAGAACTGGTTCTGGCTGTAGGAGTACCCGTAGTAGGCGGCGACGGAGTTGCCCGTCGCGGCCCAGCACCAGTTGGAGTACTGCTGCGACTGCTGGGTGAAGTTCAGCTTGTACCAGGTCGCGGCCTCGGCCGGGGGGCCGCTCGCGATCCAGGTGGCCGCCGCTAGGGCGAGGGCCACGGCCAGGCGGAACATAGGCGCTCCTTCTGCTGGGGGGGTGCTGCGAAGGATGTTCGACCTGCGGAGATGGCCGTACAAGGGGGAGCGGATTTCCCTGACAGATCACTGTGGAAGGTGACATTTCATGACGTTCATGAAGTGATGACGAATCTGTGGAAATCTGTGAACATTCACAACGTGGCGGATGAGCTCCAGGCCGCGCTGCGCGCCGGCCCCTTTCACGTCGCCCTGCGGGCCGCGGTCGGAGCGCGGGGGCTGACCCTCGACCGGCTGCGCCACCGCCTGGCGCAGCGCGGCCTGCACGTCGGGGTGAGCACGCTGAGCTACTGGCAGCAGGGCCTGCGCCGGCCGGAGCGCGAGGAGTCGTTGCGGGCCGTGGGAGCCCTGGAGGAGATCCTCGACCTGCCGCCGCGCTCGCTGATCGGGCTGCTCGGGCCGCCGAAGCCGCGTGGCCGCGCGCCCGGGGTGGCGTACTCGACCCTGTTCCGGCCCGCCCAGGTGGTCTCCGCCATGCTGGACGAGCTGGACGCGGTGGCCGACGACCGCCGTCTGCACATCGCCGTGATGTACGAGTCGCTGCGCATCGGCCCCGACCGCAGCCTCACCAGCCGCGAGACCACGCAGGTGGTGCAGGCCCACGAGGAGGGCGCCGACCGCTACATCATGATCTACCGCGGCGACGCCGGCTGCGACGTGGACCGGGTCACCGTCGCCGCCCTGGAGGACTGCCGCGTCGGCCGCGTCACCAGGGACGGCGAGACCGCCACGGTGGTCGCCGAGCTGCTGTTCGACCGGTCGCTGCGGGTCGGCGACACCCACGTGCTGCGGTACGAGATCGCCGACCTCAGCGGCGCCGAGTCCTGCTTCTACGAGCGCGGCTTCCGCTTCCCGGCCGGCCAGTACGTGCTGCGCGTCGCCTTCGACCCGGTCGAGCTGCCGGTGCGCATCCACCGCTTCGCCCGCCGCGGTCCGGGCGGCGGCGAGCTGACCGCCTCCGAGCTGACGCTGAACGCCCAGCACGCCGTCCACCTGATGGCCGCCGCCCTCCAGCCGGGCCTGGTCGGCATCCGGTGGGCCTGGCCCTGACCGGCGCGTCGCTGTCACACTCCGGGCCGCTGTCCCGTCCTGTCGCCACAATGACGATGAACGGAGAGGCGATGACCATGAGAGCGATACGCGTTCACCGGCCCGGCGGCGACCTGACCCTGGAGGACGTGCCCGTGCCGCGCCCGGCCACCGGCGACGTGGTGGTGCGCGTGCACGCGGCCGGTTTCGTGCCCGACGAGCTGGACTGGCCGGGCACCTGGACCGACCGGGCCGGACGGGACCGGGCGCCGTCCGTGCCCGCCCATGAGGTGGCCGGCGTGGTGTCCGAGGTCGCCTACGGCACCACCGGCCTGTCCGTGGGCGACCGCGTCTTCGGCCTGACCGACTGGCACCGTGACGGCGGCGCGGCGGAGTACGTCGCGGTCGAGGCGCGCGACCTGGCCCCGATCCCCGCGAACGTCACCTCCACCGAGGCGGCCGCGCTGCCCCTCGCCGGGCTGACCGCCTGGCAGGGCCTGTTCACGCACGGCGGCCTGGAGGCGGGCCGGACGGTCGTGATCCACGGCGCGGGCGGCGGCACGGGCACGCTCGCCGTCCAGCTCGCCCGCCGGGCCGGCGCGCACGTCATCGCCACCGGGCGCGGACGGGTCGCGGGCCTGGCGGTGGAGCTGGGGGCGCACGAGTTCGTCGACCTGGAGCGGCAGCCGTTCGAGGAGGCGGTCGAGCCGGTGGACCTGATCTTCGACACGATCGGCGGCGACCTGCTCGCCCGCTCGGCGGCCAAGGTGAAGCCGGGCGGCGCGCTGGTCTCGATCACCGCGCCGCCGCCGGTCGTGCCGGAGGGCGGGCGGGCGGTGTTCTTCATCGTCGAGCCCGACCGCGCCCAGCTCGCCGAGCTGGCCGCGCGGGCCGGGGCGGGGCTGCTGCGCGCCCACGTCGGCGCGGTGTACCCGCTGGCCGAGACCGGTCGGGCGTTCCGTGACAAGCGCGGCGGCGTGCCGGGGAAGGCCGTGATCGAGATCTGACGACCGGCGGCACATGTATGGATATTTCGGCCTATTGAGGAAACCTTGACCGGCCTGCCGTATGACCGTCCGGGCCACGGGCACGCGCAGTTACGGAGCCAAGCGACCCGCTGACTCCGCGTATCGAAGAAAGGAACCGTCATGGCGCAGAGCAAGGCCCGCAAGACGAAGACGGGCGACAAGGACAAGGACAAGAGCCGGAGCTCCTCGACCCAGAGCCGCACCGGCGCCGACAAGAAGTCCTCCGGCAACAAGTCCCAGGAAGGCAAGAACCTCCCGGGGCACCAGAGCTGAGCCTGACCGGCACGACGGCGTGACACCCGGCCTTCGGGCCGCGGGTCACGCCGTCTCTCTTGTCGGGGTTGTTCCTGTCTGTGGACAGATGACCAGAATGAGGAGACAGTTCCCCGCCCCTTCAGTCTCTCCATGCACAACGTTCACCCGTGCGCTCCAACGTGTCCGCTCGAAGGGCACGCCGCCTCATCGGCTGCCCCGTGAACGTCATGGAAGGACCCGATGCAGCCGATGGCAGCACGACAGTTATCAGGCGGTTCGAGGAGCAGGGGACGGCTCGCCGTCACCACCGCGCTCGCGGCGGTGCTGGTGGGCGGCTTCGTGACGGCGGCGTACGCCGACCCGGGTGAGCAGGGCCGCGGACGGCCGACCCCCACCCCGACGAGCACCCCCGCCCCGCCCGCCCTCACCCCCGCCACCGGCTCGTACCTGGAGGGCACCGCGAAGGTCGCCGCCGTCCCGGTCACGGCCGGCGACAGCGTCACGAAGCTCGACCTCGACGGCAACCCCGTCACCGCCACCGCGACGGTGGGCGTCTCCAAGCTGGCCTTCGACGTCGGCTCGAACTCCACCGAGGCGCAGTACCACAGCTACGTGCAGGTCAACGGCGCTTACAAGGCCGAGATCGGCAACTTCGCCAACCAGCGGGCCATCATCGAGATCCCGAACGAGCACCTGGTCAAGGGCGAGAACACGGTCGAGATCGTGGTCGGCACGATCCAGTCGTCCTGCGGGCAGAACTTCGACGACTTCGTGCTCTCGGACGTGGGCCTCGAACTGCTCGGCGAGGTGGCCGACGGCGAGGACAACCCGTACACGCTCAACTTCGGCGACGGCAACTGCGGCAGCAACAGCACGCTGCTCAAGCGCGCCACGCTCAAGTTCTTCACCCAGTCCGACCCGCGCGGCACGACCGGCCTCGCCGCCGAACTGGATACCACCGGGCTGGCCAACGGCGAGCACGTCCTCAGCGCCGCCACCGTGGCGGGGGCGACCGTCCGGAACACCGTGACGGTGAACAACGCCCCGGCCGGCGCGCCGCGGCTGCTGCCCACCGACGGCACCATCGTGGCCGGCGTCAGGACGGTGAACGCGACCGTCCCGGCGGCCGGCGCGGGCGGCGTCGAGTCGCTGACCGTGGACGGCGGCAAGCCGGTCACCAGGGCCACGCTCGGCAACGGCGCCGCCATGCTCGCCTTCGACGTCGGCGCGGACTCGATCGACGACAAGTACGACGACTTCCTGCTGGTCAACGGCAAGCGCATCGACCTGGGCGGCACCTTTGCGAGCCGGCGCGTGACCGTCGCGGTCCCGGCCAGGTTCCTGACGCCGGGCGAGAACACGATCAAGGTCGTCACCGGCGACTACAAGGACGCCTGCGGCGTCAACCGCGACGACTTCACGATCGCGAACCTCGCCCTGACCCTCGACGGCGCCACGGTGACCGGGACGGACGTCAAGCCCTCGTACGCGCTGGGCGACGGCGACTGCGGCAGCGACCAGGCCCTCCCGCGCGAGGCCGAGCTGCGCTACACGATCGAGGCCCCCGCCGTGCACGTCGTCGAGACGCTCGGGGCGGGCCAGGCGACGCTCGGCTTCACCGTGGGCAGCAACTCGATCGAGGCCCGCTACCAGAACTTCGTGCTGGTCAACGGCCAGAAGGTGGTGCTCGACGGCGACTTCGTGAGCCGCCGGGTGGACCTGCCGATCCCCAACGAATACCTCGTGCCCGGCTGGAACACGATCGACTTCGTGGCCGGCACGTACCCCACGTCCTGCGGCGCCAACCGGGACGACTTCGCGATCTCGAACATCGTCCTCACCCCGGCGCAGGGCACCGCGGCCGGTCAGATGATCAAGCCGTCCTACGGCATGGGCGACGGCAACTGCGGCGACACGGCGAACCCGCTGACCGAGATCGACCTGGAGTTCCTGGTGGACGCCCCGGCTCGCGGCCTGCGCGCCGACCTGGACACCACCGCGATCAAGGACGGCCGGCACACCCTGGCGGCAAGGTCCACCTCCGGCCAGACCGCCGAACGCGTCCTGATCACCGACAACTCCGCGCCGAAGGTCGCCCGGAGCGTCCCCGCCGCGGACGAGAAGATCACCGCGACGGTCGTCCTGGACGTCAAGCTCGAAGACGCCTCCGGCGTGGTGTCCGGGCCGGACGTCAAGCTCGACGGCCAGGCCGTGGAGCTGGGCGCCCGGATCGGCCCCGGGCTCAAGGCGGGCCGGCACACGCTGTCGGTCACCGGCGCCGACGGGCTCGGCAACACCGCGGCCCGGGAGATCGTCTTCGAGTCGGCCGGCATCCCGGACGCCCCCGCCGAGCTCACCCCGGCCTCCGGGACGGCCGACGTGACCGACCCCCTCACGCTGTCGGCCAAGGTCGGCGAGCCCGGCGGCGGCCCGGTGACGGCCACGTTCTCCGAGGCCAGGATCCTCACCCCGGACGAGGCGTACCAGGGCACGGCCACGACGCTGCCCACGACGCTCAAGGTGCGGGGCGAGCAGCGGATCACGGCCGACGGGCTCGAACCCGGCGACGGCCGCACGCTCGACGCCCCCACCGGCCGCGACCTCGTCTACCAGCGCTTCGACGTCAAGGTGCAGGGCCACGTGGACGCGCCCGTGCTGCGCTGGGAGGGCGTCGTCGACCCCGAGCGGCTGGCCTCGCTGCGGGCCTGGAACACCGAGGCCAAGGCATGGGACCTGCTGACCAGCGCCCGCGGCGGGGCCGACGGCAGGACCGTCCTGACCGCCGTCGTCGGCCCCGAGTACGTGGACCGGCAGCAGGTGCACGTCATGGTGACCGGCGAGGACCCGTTCGCCGACGACATCGACCCCGGCGACCCGAACGGCTTCGCCGACCCCGCCACGTACGACTTCTCGATCGTGCACTTCACCGACACCCAGTACATCTCCGAGGGCGCGGTGGAGCAGGAGACCCCGCAGGAGCGCGCGGTGTGGGAGTCGGCCTACGCCGGCATCGTCAACTGGATCACCGCCAACAAGGACCAGCGCAAG
This sequence comes from Nonomuraea sp. NPDC004702, assembly GCF_053601695.1. Lineage (NCBI taxonomy): Bacteria > Bacillati > Actinomycetota > Actinomycetes > Streptosporangiales > Streptosporangiaceae > Nonomuraea > Nonomuraea sp. NPDC004702. The sequence continues at coordinate 22,925 of NZ_JBSGCE010000024.1, read as the reverse complement.
ATCTCCTACGTCGCCCACACCGGCGACATCATCGAGAACAACATCCGCAAGCCCGCCGACGAGGCCACGCAGCGCGAGGTCGTCGGCGAGTTCGAGGTGTCGTCGAAGCAGCAGCGCGTGCTGGACCAGGCGAACATCCCGAACGGCGTCATCGCCGGCAACCACGACAACCAGTCGGGCACCGAGGAGGGCCCCGGCGCGATCTACAACAAGTACTACGGCCCGTCCCGCTACCAGGACGCCTCCCAGGGCTGGCGGCACGCGAAGTACGGCGGCCCGTGGAAGGAGGGCGACAACCAGAACCACTACGACCTGTTCTCCGCGGGCGGCCTGGACTTCGTGGTCGTCGGCCTGTCGTACGGCGTGACCAGGGAGGAGGCCGAGTGGGCCGACTCGGTCTTCAAGAAGTTCCCGGGCCGCAACGGCATCCTGCTCTCCCACGACTACCTCGTGCCGAGCGCCAACCCCGACGGCCGCGGCGCCGCCTTCTCCGCCCCCGACGGCTCGATGCTCTACAAGACGGTGGTGGAGAAGAACCCGAACGTCTTCCTCATCCTGGCCGGTCACGAGCACGGCGTGGGCACCAACGTGAAGCCGAAGGTCGGCCAGGTCGGCAACGGCGTGGTCGAGCTGCTGGCCGACTACCAGTTCTACACGGTCTCGGCCGACCGGCTCGGGCTCACCGAGATCGGCGGCTACAAGCCGGAGGACCAGCTCCAGTTCGGGGCCAGCTACTTCCGGCTGCTGCAGTTCGACGTCAAGCGGGCCGAGCTGAGCGTGGACACCTACTCGCCGCTGCTCGGCGACTTCGGCGCCGGCGAGTTCGACCCGCTGCGCCGCTACGACGGGCGCGAGGACAACATGGTCCTGCCCGTCGACCTCACCACCCGCACGACGAGCTTCAGGACCGACTCCCTGGCGCTCTACAAGCCGACGAAGATCATCGGCACGAGCACCGCGGCCTCCGGCCAGGTCGCCTCGGTGACGTGGCGGCACCTCAAGGACGACACGGCCTACGCCTGGTTCGTCACGGCCCGTTCCGCGGGCGGCGGCGTCACCGCGTCCGAGCCCAGCGTCTTCGTCACCAAGGACGAGCACGGCCGTCCCGGCAAGTGGGACAAGGACTCGCCCATGTACCGCTGGTTCACCCGCTGATCCGCCCCCCTCGCCGCCCCGGGCCCGCGCCCGGGGCGGCGCCCTTCCCCTGATCCTGGAGACCCGAGACATGCCTCGCTGGCGCTGGCCGTACGCCGTCGTCCTGGCCGTCATCCTCTGCGCGGCGCTGGCCGACCTGCTGCATCCCGCCCCCGCGGCGGCGCACGACGCGACCACGAAGGCCCACGCCGAGGTGACCGGCACGGCCACCGACGTCAGGGTCGTGCTCGACCTGGAGTACGACCTGCTGATGAAGTCCGCCTGGCTCTACGCCGAGGCGTACGAGGCCAAGGAGCGGGCCGAGCAGCTGCGGCAGCTCGCGGCCAACCGCGACGCCGTGTTCGGCTACGTCACCCGCCGCTTCGCCGTCGCCCGCGCCGACCGGCCGTGCGTCCCCCGGCAGGTGGGCGGGGCGGACGTGCACCCGCGCGGCAAGGCCGCCTTCGCCACGCTGACCCTCGCCTACGCCTGCCCGGCGGTGGACGGGGGCGAGCACACGATCTCCAGCGCCCTGTTCCCCGACGCCGAGACGTTCGTCCACAGCACCCAGACGCTCCTGCGCTACGACCTCGCCGGCGAGCGGGGCTCGGCCGTCCTGACCGCCGCGAGCCCGACCCTGCGCCTGGCCGAACGGGCGGCGGCCGGCCAGATCGGGGAGTTCTTCCTGCTCGGCGTCGAGCACCTCGTGCTCGGGCTGGACCACGTCTTCTTCCTGCTCACCCTGATCATCGGCGCCCGCGGCGCGCGTGACGTCGTGGTCACCGCCTCGGCCTTCACGGTCGCCCACAGCATCACGTTCCTGCTGGCCGCCATGGGCGTGGTGAACGTGCCGGCGGCGGTGGTCGAGCCGGTGATCGCCGCCTCGATCGTCGTCGTCGCGCTGGCGAACCTGCTGGGCCGCGACCGGCCGGGCGCCTGGCGGCTGCCCGTCGTCTTCGCCTTCGGCCTGATGCACGGGCTGGGGTTCGCGGGCGCGCTCGACATCCGCGAGAGCGGGTCGTGGGACCTGCTGCTGTCGCTGCTGAGCTTCAACGTCGGGATCGAGGTGACCCAGCTCGCGATCATCGCCGTGCTCTTCCCGCTGCTGGTGCTGCTGCGGCGGACGGCCGCGGCCCGCTGGACGGTGGCCGCGGTGTCGCTGTCCATCGTGGCGGTCAGCCTGTACTGGTTCCTCGACCGGATCCCGCTCCCGCTCTGAGCGCCCACAGGCGGCCGGCTCCCCAGGCGAGCAGGGCCAGCACGCCGACCAGCAGGTATTCGATGGCCGGGATCCTGATCGCCTCGTTCGTGCCGGCCAGGTCGCCGCGCAGGGCGTACACGGCGAGCAGGGCCGCCGCGTAGCAGCCGGTCAGCGCCCAGCGGGCGGCGCGGGACAGGCCCAGGCCGTGCATCTGAGTGATCACGAAGACGCCGAGGAAGCCGAACAGGAACATCGGCCACAATCCGTCCGGGCCCGAGGTCATGACGGCCACCAGCGTGCCGTGGACCACGACGGCCAGCTCCAGCGTCACCGTCCAGTAGCGGTTGGTGTGCGCCCTGGTGAGGAAGAGGCTGCCCTGGAGCAGCAGCAGGAACATGTAGAAGAAGCCGATCAGGTGGCCGGGCGTGGACTCGGCCGGGTGGTACCAGAAGGTGTAGACCGCCGCCCAGCTGAACAGGTAGCCGTGGTACCGGCGGGCGAAGTCGACGATCTCCCGCCTGATGGGCGCGGGCCGGCCGAGGAACAGGCCGCGCCGCCGGTTCTCCATGATCAGGATGACCACCAGCAGGAGGACGACCGAGCCCTGGGAGCTGTAGATCGACACGTCCTGGGCCAGGCCGTCGTAGAACAGGTGGGTCTGCACGGTGTGCAGGGCGACGAACCCGGCGTTCGCCGCCAGCGCGACGACGTTGACCGGGTGGAGGCCGGCGGAGTGGCGGCGGACCCGGGTCTGGGCGTGGTGGATGAGCCACCAGAACACGAGCTGGTGGGCGGCGTAACCGGCCCAGGCCGACAGCCTGGTCCACACGGTGGGCTCGGGCAGCTTCCAGTAGTACCAGGACGCGCCCTGGTCGGGCAGCAGCACGACGTCGTCCAGCCACCGGCCCAGGAACCAGATCAGCCCGGTCAGGACGGCGCTCGCGACCACTCCGGCGACGAGTACCGTCTCAGGACGGATCGCGGCTAACGTTTTCTTTCCACGATGGAATACTTCCACGATAGAAATATAAGGGGTGACATGACGGCCTATGACCTGATGGTCCTCATCCGCCGGCTCAACGTGGAGAGCGACCGGTTCGTGGAGGGCTTCGCGGTCGGGCACCGGCTGCACAGGACCGACATGAACGCCCTGGTGGTCATCCTCGACGCCCACCTCGCCGGCCGGCCGCTCTCGCCCGGCGGGCTGGGGGCCGCGCTGAACCTCTCCGCCCCCGCCACGACCGCCCTCCTCGGCCGGCTGGAGCAGGCCGGCCACGTCGTGCGGCGGCGCGACGAGGGCGACCGCCGCAAGGTCGAGGTCGTTCTGAACGAGCAGGCCGTCGAGCTGGCGGGCGCCTTCTTCGCGCCGCTGGTCCGGCGGCTCACCGCGGCGATCGACGCGTTCACCCCGGCGGAGCGGGAGGTCGTCGGCAGGTTCCTCGCGGACGCCATCGACGCGACCGTGGCGGCCAGGAAGGAGCACGAGGCGTGAGCGCGTCCCGGTCGATCGTGATCACCGGCGGCACCCGCGGCCTCGGGTTCGGCCTCGCCCGCTCGCTGACGGCCCGCGGCCACCGGGTCACCGTGTGCGGCACCGACCCGGACCGCGTGGCCGCGGCGGGGGCCGAGCTCGGCGTGCCGGCCGTCGTGGCCGACGTCGCCGACCGCGCCCGCCTCCAGGACCTGTGGGACGAGGCCGTACGGCGGCACGGCCGGGTGGACATCTGGGTCAACAACGCCGGGATCTCCCACGACCGCCTCCCGCTGTGGCGGCTGCCGGCCGCCGAGGCCCGCGCGGTGACCGAGGTCAACCTGCTGGGCACGGTCAACGGCTGCGCGGTGGCGGTGGCGGGCATGGCGGCGCAGGACGGCGGCGGCCACGTCTGGAACATGGAGGGGCTCGGCGGCGACGGCCGGACGGTGCCCGGCCTCGCCGTCTACGGCGCCACCAAGCGGGCCGTGACGTACCTGACCAGGGCGCTGGCCAAGGAGGCCCCCGACGGGGTGACGGCGGGCCTGCTCAGCCCCGGCATGGTGGTCACCGACCTGCTGACGCACGGCTACTCGGCGGCCGAGCGGGAACGGTCGGCCCGCGTCTTCGCGATCCTGGCCGACCCGGTGGAGACGGTGGCGCCGTGGCTGGCCGAGCGGCTGGTCAGCCGGGCGCGGAACGGCGCCCACGTACGCTGGCTGACCCCCGCCAAGATCGCCTACCGCTTCGCCACCCGCCGCCCCTGACGCGGCCTCGGTTCAGCCGTCCTGCCTGCGGACGAGGAAGCCGCCGCGGCCGTCGAACTCCACCGCGTACACCGCGTCGAAGCCGTCGGAGGCGCGGGGCCGGCGCAGCCGTCTGAGGGTGGCGAAGACGCCCACCTCGGGGACCCTGGCCCGGCCCGTCCGTTCGGCGTTGCGCTGGAGCGAGGCCTTGACGTTGGGCGGGAACCAGTAGGCCACCACCCGCGCGCCGTGCTCGCGGCCGGCCACGATGAGCGGCTGCCACTCCTCGGGCGCGGCGTTGGTGTTGTCCACGGCCACGTTCCGGTCCTCCTCCAGCGCCTCGCGGATCAGCCGGAGCTGGCGGTGCTGACGGCGGCGCGCGTTGGGGAAGTCGTCCTTGCTCACGTGCGCGTGCGTGGTGGCCAGGCAGCGCCGGTAGAAGGTGGACTTGCCGGAGGCCTGCAGGCCGATGAGCACGGCCACCTCCCGATCGATCATGGTTCCACCCTATTTGCTCCTGGACAGGCTAACGTCGTTAGCCTAGAGTCTGGCTAACAGTGTTAGCTTCTGAGGGAGGGCATCATGACCGCGGTGACCGTCAGGCGGGTGGCCGGCCGTTCCGGGTGGGCCGTGCTCGCCGCCTTCTGCCTGGCGTTCCTCGTCTTCGAGGTGGTCAAGCACGGGGGCGCCACGCCGGTCAGCTCGGCGTTGTTCGTGCTGGCGCCCTATGCGACCAGGTTCGGCGGGCCTGCGGTGGTGCACGACCTCGCCCACCGTCCGTGGATCCCGCTGGCCGTCCTGGTCGGTTACTCGGTCTCGCCGCTGGGCTGGGTGCCGGTCTTCACGGCGGGGCTGGCCTGGCTGACGTACGTCGCCGTCGCCCGGCTCCTCGGTCACGGTCCGAGGAGCGCGCGTGGCTGAGCTGTCGCCGCGCGCGGGGCAGATCGTCGCGGCGGCGCGGGAGCTGGTCGAGGCGGGCGGGGCGGACGCGCTGACCATGCGCGCGCTGGCCGAGCGGCTGGGGATCCGCGCGCCGTCGCTCTACAAGCACTTTCCCGACAAGTCCGCCGTGGAGGCCGAACTCATCGCCATCGCCCTCGCCGAACTGGCCGCCGCCCTGGAACGCGCCGAGCACGACGGTGGCGGGGGCGGGCTGGCGGCGCTCGGACGGGCCTACCGGGCGTACGCGCTGGGCCATCCGCATCTGTACCGGCTGATGAGCGCGGGGCCGCTGCCGCGTGACCTGCTGCCCGCCGGGGTGGAGGAGCGGGCGGCGCTGCCGCTGGTCCGGATCGTGCGGGGCGAGGCCGCCGCCCGCGCGGTCTGGGGGCTGGCCCACGGCCTGGTCATGCTCGAACTCGACGGCCGCTTCCCGCCCGGCGCCGACATCGAGGCCGCCTGGACCGCCGGGATGTCCGCGTTCGCGACGGCGGCCCGCTGAGGGGCCGCATGGGGTTCAGGGGCGGGGGTGGAGGCCGTCCAGGGTGAGGGTGAGGAGGCGGTCGGCGCGGGCCGGGTCGGGGGTGGCCTGGGCGATGCCCGCCGCCAGCTCGACCAGGTCGGCGACCTCGACGTCCGCGCGCACGGCCCCCGCCTCCTGGGCGGGCAGCAGCAGCCGGGTGGCGGCGGCGCGCAACATCGCCCAGCAGTCGACCCCCGCCCCGTCCTGCGTGAGCATCATCCGCGCCCCGAGCCCCCGGTCGGTCATGGCGTGCGCGACCAGCGACCGCAGCCAGGCCACCAGCGCCTCGCCGGGCGGCAGCGTCTCGCCCGCCTCCTCCGCCCGTGCGCACAGCCGGGTGAGCCGCCCCTCGAACACGGCCGCGAGCAGCGCCTCGCGGGTGGGGAAGTGCCGGTAGAGCGTGCCCGCCCCGACGCCGGCCCGTCTGGCGATCTCGTTGAGCGAGGCGTCGGGCCCCTCCTCGGCGACCACGGCGATGGCCGCCGCCACCAGTTGCTCGTAGTTGCGGCGCGCGTCGGCGCGCATGGTCCGTGCCGGCACTGGACACTCCCGCGGGTTGAATCGGAGAACGTCTCCGATTATAGTCCCCGACGTAACCGGAGAAGTTCTCCGTATAGACGGGACGGTGACCCATGACCGACGACGGACCTCACCTGGGCAAGGTGGGCCTGTGGACGTTCGCCCTTGAGGCCCACCCCGCCGGGGTGGCGCAAGAGGCCGCGGCCGAGATCGAGGAGCTGGGGTACGGCGCCCTGTGGTTCGGCGAGGGGTTCGGCCGCGACTCGGTGAGCCAGTCGTGGCTGCTGCTCTCGGCGACCAGGCGGATCACGGTGGCCGCCGGCATCGCCAACATCGCCCTGCGCGACCCGATCACCATGGCCGCCGCCGAACGGGCGCTCAACGAGGCCCACCCCGGCCGGTACCTCCTCGGCCTCGGCGGCCACCGCATCAGCGACGAGCCGATCCAGATGGACGGCTACAAGATCCCCAGCCTGGGCCGGGCGGTGACCACCATGGGCGGCTACCTCGACGCCATGGACGCCGTCCCGCTGGAATCGGCGGCCCCGGCGCACGCGCCGCGCCGCGTGCTGGCCGCGCTCGGCCCGAAGATGCTGGGCCTGGCGGCCCGGCGTACGCTCGGCGCCCACACGTACTTCGTGCCCGTCGAGCACACCGCGCGGGCCAGGGAGGCGATGGGGCCGGGCGCGTTGCTGGCCGTCGAGCAGGCCGTCGTGATGCACCGCGACCCCACCAGGGCCCGCGAGGTGGCCGCGGAGCACGTCTCCTTCTACCGGACAGCGGCGCCCCACCAGGCCGCCAGCCTGCGCAGGCTCGGCTTCGGCGAGGACGAGATCGAGCACGGCAGCGACAGGCTGGTGGACGCGATCGTGGCCCACGGCGACGCGGCGGCGATCGAGAAGCGCGTACGGGCCCACCTCGACGCGGGCGCCGACCACGTGTGCCTCCAGGTCCTCACCGACCGCCCCGGCGACGTGCCCCTCCCGGAGTGGCGCGAACTCGCCGCCCTGACCTCCCTGTGACGACGTGACGACCACGCCCCGGCACGGGCGGCGGCCCGCCGTCGGTGCGGCGGGTACGGGTGCGTGGGCTGCGGCGAGCGCCGCGGGCCTCCGGCACGCATGGCGGCGGCGGCCCGAGGGGGTTCCCGAAAAGACCGGACGGCGGGAGAGCCTGTTCAGACGGGCGCGGGCCGTGAGGTGATCAACGCGAAACGATCAGATGATCGAAAGCTGAGTGGTCAGGTGAGAAGCCGTCAAGTTGTCGGGGCCCGGTAGCGGATCCAGATGTCGCCCTGGCTGTGGCCGGAGAGGCGGAGCACCACAGCGTCGGGGGCGGGCGGTTCGACCGGTTTGTTGTGGACCCGGCCGAGCCCCGGGGAGACCACCTCGTCGGCGCGCACCCGCCAGCCGTGCGGCACCTTCAGATGCAGGTCGCCGAACCACGAGGTGATCGCCACCTGCACCAGCACCTCGGGATGGGAACACTCGGCGGCCAGGAAGTCGAGCTTCGCGGTGCCCCACACGCCGAGCCGGACGTCGATGCGCGGCGGCACCACCCACCGCCCGGCCCGGCTCACCCGCCAGTGCGCGGTGTGCATCCTCAGCACGTCGGAGGGAGAGGCGGGGACGGGGGAGAGGGCGGGCAGGTCGGCGACGAGGGCACTGAGCTCGCCTACGGTCCTCGCGGCGTACGTGCGGTCGATGCGTTCGCGTAACTCGTCGAGGCTGATGCGGCCTTCGGCGACCGCCTGCCGCAGCCTGTCGGCCACCTGGTCGCGGTCGTGGTCGCCGGCCCGGATGTCGGCGTCGTCCGTCATGGCGACCACTCTAAGGATCATCGGGCGCGCGGGCCATGCGCGGGCTCGGTCAGTCTGCGGCGGCCCGGTAGCCGGTGGCGCGGAACAGGAAGGACGCCCACGACCGGTAGGGCCGCCACGACTCGGCGAGCTTGCGGTAGGCGCCCGCGGGGGCGTCCTCGGGCAGCCCGTACGCCTCGCGCAGGATGCCGAACAGCCGGGGTTCGTCGCCGGGGAACGCATCGGGCGCGCCGGCTCCGCGGATCAGGATCAGCCCGGCCGAGAACGGCCCGACGCCGGGCAGTGCGCGCAGTTCGGCCAGGGCGTCCTCGGGGGTGAGCGAGCGCAGGTGCTCGGTGGTGAGCACGCCGTCGAGCGCCGCCCGCGCCAGGCCGCGCAGCCACTCCTCCTTCTGCGCGGGCAGGCCGAGACCGCCCGCGTCCACCAGGCTCACGGGCGGCGGGAACGCCTGGTACGCCTGCCCGTCCACGGTGACGGCGGCGCCGTACCGGTCGGCGATGCGCTGCTTGACGCGCGAGGCGATGAGCATCGACGAGCGCTGCACGATCACCGCCCAGCAGGCCGCCTCCCACGGGCTCCAGAAGCACACCGGCCGCAGCCCGGGACGGTCCCGCTGCACGTCGCCGAGCACCGGGTCGGCCGCGCCGAGCTCGGCGAAGCCGGTGGCGTCCACGTCGAGGGAGAGGATGCGCGCGATCTCGCCCCGGATGGCCGGGCCGGGAGCGCGGGTGGTGGTGACGGCGACGCCGCCGGGGGCGGCGGTGACGCTCACGCCGATCGGCAGCCAGTCGGACTCGGCGCAGTAGGCGAAGCGCAGCGTCCGGCCGTCGGAGGGCAGCGCGCTGGTGGCCGGCCAGTCCTCGACGAAGCGCAGCGCGGCGCCGAAGTCGAACGGGCCCCTCGCGGTGAGCGTGAATCCGTGCGTGGTCATGGGCCGTATGGTAGGCGCCGCGGCGGCATGGTCCCTGGTGGGGCCGGGCCTGCGCATCACGGGGCCCGGCGGGGGCAGCGGGCGGGCATGAGGAAGTTCATGAAGATCTTCGTGGCGCGCTGGCTGGCCCGTACCCCCTGGGGGCTGGCGATCATGGCCGCCGCCTACCTGCTCGGACGGCGGAGGAGGCAGGCCGGGCGGCCCGCCGGACGGCCGACCGGCCGCCGGCGGGCGCGCCGCGGGCCCGCCCACCACCGCCGCTAGTCCCGCACGGAGGCGGGACGCCGGCGGTCGCCCTCCGCGGCCGCCGGGCGTCTGTCCCAGGTGCGGTAGAGGATGGACCGCGCGGCCACCACCACGCAGAACACCCCGAGCAGCAGCCCCCACGTCACGTCCGAGAAGAAGTGCATGCCGCGGTAGAGCCGGGAGAAGGCGACGATCAGCGGGGCGGCGATCCCGATCGTCCAGATCACCACCTGCAGCGCCCGGTTGCGCACGTGCGTCGTCAGCACCAGCGCCAGCCCGCAGTAGAAGGCGACGGCGGCGCTGACGTGCCCCGAGGGGAAGCTGGAGGTGGGCGGCGCGGGGTCGAGGTGGGGCACCGGCGGACGGCTGCGGCCGACGGGCTCGGTGGTGGCCAGGAAGACCAGCGACTGGCCCCAGACCGCCGCGATCATGAAGATCGACTCCCGCCAGCGCTTGTAGACCAGCCGGAACAGGATCACCGCCACCGCCGTGAACGCCACGACGTAGGGCGTGTCCGACAGGCTGGTGCCGTAGTCGGTGAGCGTGTTCCACAGCGACGTGCGGATGGAGGCGAAGTCCTTGCTCACCGCCACGTCGCCGGGCTGCGGGACGCCGACGATGAGCAGCCCCATGCCGTACGTGACGGCGCCCATCAGCACCAGAGGTAACACCAGCGACAGCGCGTAGTACCGGACATGCTCAGCTTTGCTCATCGGGCACCTTCACCGGTTCGGGTTCCATACCTTCGGTCAGCGGCGCGGTGGGCCGGCGGCCCGTGTCGCGCCGCCACGTCTCGAACGCCGCCGCGGTCGCGGCGATCACCGCCACGCCCAGCACGACCCCCGCCACGACGTCGCTCACCCAGTGCACGCCGAGGGCGATCCTGGTGAAGCCCACCGAGACCACCACGAAACAGGCCAGCACCCAGGCGAGCCGGCGCCCCCACCGGGGCAGCATCGGCAGCAGGAGCAGGGTGACGACCCCGGCCCCGAGCGTCACGTTGACCGCGTGGCCGGAGGGGAAGGAGTCGCCGGGCGCCAGCGCGACGGGGTCGGGCAGGTGCGGCCGCACCCGCGCGACGAGGATCTTCAGGCCGAGCCCGATCAGGCCGCCCGCGGTCACGGTCGTGATCGCCCACAGGGCCAGCCGGCGCCTGCCGTGCATCAGCAGCCAGACGGTGAACGCCGCCACCGCGACGCGCCACGGCCACGGCCCGAACAGGTCGGTCCAGACGATGAGCACCCTGGTCACGCCGGGATGGGCGAGCGCGTACTCGTGCAGTTCATGGGCCACCCCGGCGTCCAGCCGGTTGAGCGGCATCTTGGCCACGACGAGCAGCAGGGAGAACGGGATCATGATGAGCGCGACGGCGAACGCCGCGACCGTCATCCGTGGTCCCAGCCTGTCGAGCAGGAATGTCTTCATCAGAACCTCCGCGATCTCCGCAGCTCCGGCGGCCGGCCGTCGGGGTCGACGGCGAACCGGTAGAGCGGCATGGCCATCGCCCTGCGCACCCGGGACAGCGTGGGGGCCGGGTGCGGGCGTAACCGGCCGGACGGGCGCGGGCCCCGGCAGCCGGCCGAGTGCCACCCCTCCAGCCGGGCCGCCGACTCGGCGAACGCGTCGAACGCGGCGACCGGGTCGCACAGCTCGTCCCGGCCGGACTCCGACTCCTCGTCCAGGTGCTCGGCCATGAGCGCCAGCCGCAGGTCGCGGGCGAACCGCAGGGCGCCGTGCGGCGGCCTCGGGTCCTCCCGCTCGTCCAGGACGGCGCAGCTCAGCTCCGAGTCGTAGGTCCACGAGCGCAGGTTGACGTTGTCCGACCCGACCGACGCCCACACGTCGTCCACCACGCACACCTTGGCGTGCACGTAGACGGGGGTGCCCTGGTGGTTCTCCAGGTCGTAGATCGCGACCCGGTCGCCGCCGGCCCGCGTCAGCCGGTCCAGCGCCTCGACCCGGCCGATCAGGCTCGCCGGGCCGGCCAGCCAGCCGTCCTGGTCGGGGTGGCGCGGCACCACGATGATCATGCGCAGCTCCGGCTCGCGCTCCAGCGCCTGGGCGAACGGCTCGATCACGTCCGTGGACCACAGGTACTGGTCCTCCAGGTACACCAGCGACCGGGCCCTGCCGAGCACCTTGTGGTAGGCGTGCGCGATGCTGCGCTCGCCGTCCGGCGCGAACGGGTACGCGCTGTGCCGGGCGGGGTAGGTGCGCAGGAGCTGGACGTGGTGCGTGCCGGCGGGCGGGGGCGGCGGGCCCGGGTCGGGCAGCGGGGGAGCGTCGTCCAGCTTGCTGAAGTGGTCGCGCAGGCGGCGCAGCGGGTCCCTGGTCTCGGGGGCCGGGTCCTCCCAGCGCTCGCAGAAGGTCTTCTCCACCTCGGCGACCGCCGGTCCGTGGATGGCGAGCTGGATGTCGTGCCAGGGCGGGCGGGGGCCGTACACGTCGGGCATCGGGCAGGACTGCGGGTCGCCCAGGTGCTCGGCGTCGTCGCGGCGGCTGTGGCACAGGTCGATGCCGCCGACGAAGGCCACGTCCGCCGAGGGGTCACGGTCGTGGCGGAGGATGACGAACTTCTGGTGGTGCGAGCCGCCCGGCTTGGTGCGGGTGTCCAGCAGCGCCTGCCCGTGCGCGTTCTCGATCTTCTCGCCCAGGTGCCGGTTCTCGGCCGCGCTGAACCGCAGGCGGTCCAGGTGGGAGCGCCAGATGAGGCCCCTGACGACGGCGCCGCGCTCGGCCGCTGCCCCGAGGGCGGCGCTCACCGTGGGGCCGTCGTCGGTCAGCCGCTCGTCGGGGTCGCCCCGCCAGTCGGCGAACAGCAGCAGGTCGTCCTTGCGCAGCGCTTCCAGACAGGTCTTCAGCTCGGCGAAGTACGTGGCGCCGTGGATCAGCGGCCGTACGTCGTTGCCGCTGGACCACGCGTCGAGGCCGGTCGCCCGGTTGTCGCGTTCCTCCTCGGTGAGGAACCAGTCCTGGATGCGCATTCGGCCACCGCTACCCGCACAAAAGCCATCAATAACCCGGTAAAGCCCGGGTAGTGCGGGAGGAGTGTCCCCCACTATCGCGGTTGTCGCACATCAGAAGAAGATCCTCGGGGCCGGCCTGGACCGGCTGCGCGTGCTGCTCACCGAGCGGGACGTCGGCGAGCTGATCTGGCACGAGGTGCCCAAGAGCAAGAAGGCGCCCAAGAAGGTGCGCAAGGCGCTCAAGGCGGGTGCGGAGCTGGTGTTCGTCTGGGGCGGTGACGGCATGGTGCAACGCTGCGCCGACGCCATGGCCGGCTCCGGCGTGCCGATGGCGATCCTGCCCGCCGGGACGGCCAACCTGTTCGCCGGCAACCTGGGCATCCCCACCGACCTGGAGGAGTCCGTACGGATCGGCTTCGAGGGCCGCCGTGCCGAGCTGGACCTCGGGGTGCTCAACGGCGAGCACTTCGCGGTCATGGCCGGGGCCGGGTTCGAGGCCGAGATGATCGCCGAGGCCGACGGCAAGGCCAAGCGGAAGTTCGGCAAGCTGAGCTACGTCAAGGCCGCCGTCCGGCACGTCGGCGGGCCCCTGGTGCCGATGACGGTCAAGGTCGACGGGGCCACCTGGTTCGAGGGGGAGGCGAGCTGCCTGCTGCTCGGCAACGTGGGCACGATCGCCGGCGGGGTCGAGGCGTTCGACGACGCCCGGCCCGACGACGGCTGGCTGGAGGTCGGGCTGTCCACGGCCAAGGGGCCGATCCAGTGGGCCCGGGTGATGGGCAAGATGGCCGCCGGACGGTCGGAGGACTCGCCGTTCGTGCGCATCACCCGGGCGCGCAAGGTGTCGGCCCGGTTCGGCTCGCCGATGACGTACGAGCTGGACGGCGGCGACCGCGAGGCCACCACCAAGATCAAGGCGAAGGTGGCCCCGGGCGCGCTGACCGTCTGCCTGCCGTCCTAGCCGGCGCGGGCGGCGTCCATGACCCGCGCGGCGTCGCGCTCGAAGGAGGCGCGGGCGCCGAGCGTCAGGAGGCCGCCCACGATCATGGGGACGACCAGCAGGTACATGCCGCCGATCAGCGAGCCGAACCGGTCGGAGGCGATGCCGACGACGAGCGAGCCGAACGCCCCGGCCGCCGTGATGAGCAGCTGCAGGACGGCGAAGCCGAGACCGCGCGCGGCGGCCGGGACGACGTCGGCCAGGCAGGCCGTCATGTTCGGGATCGCGATCGACATGAGCGAGCAGGCCAGCAGGACCAACGCGGTCATCGGGCCGATCGAGTCCATGGCCAGCGCGCCGGCCAGGACGGCCGCGCCCGCCGTGATGCCGCCGCCGCCGGCCAGCAGCCTGCCGCCCTTGCGGGTGCCGTGCCACCTGCGGCCCAGCCAGGAGCCGACCAGGGTGCCGGCCAGCGTCCCGGCGATGGTGATCAGGCCGCTCAGCGAGCCGGCGGCGCCGACGCCGACGCCGTACTCGCGGACCATGAGCGTGGGCAGCCAGTAGAAGATCCCGGCCAGGCCGAGGGTGAGCAGGCCCAGCCCGACGCAGACGAACAGCAGCGTCGGGATGCGGATGACCTGCCCGAACTGCTGCCAGAAAGGCGCTTTGGGCGGGGTGGCCCGCTCGGCCGGCTCCGCGGTTTCTGCGGGGGCTCCGGCGACCATCCGGTCCAGGTCGCCGCGGCCCGGCTCGCGCAGGAACCACACGAGCACCGCCGTGAGCACGCCGGGCACCACCATCACCAGGAACGCGGTGCGCCAGGAGAACACCTCGGCCAGCACGCCGCCCAGCAGCGTGCCGATGCCGCCGAGGTAGGTCGTGACGCGGGTCAGCCCGTACGCCTTGGCCCGGCTGACCGGCGGGTAGTAGTCGGCGAGCAGGCTGCCGGCCGCCGGGTTGTCGATGTTCTCGGCCGCCGCCAGCAGCACCCGCATCAGGTAGAACATCACGAAGCCGGTGGCCAGGCCCGAGCCGAGCGTGGCGACGGCCCACAGCAGCACGACCACCGCGATGATCCGCGTCCGGCTGAACCGGTCGGCCAGGAAGCCCGCGGGCAGGGAGACGATCGCGGCGGCCAGCGCCGCGGCTGTCGGGATCGAGCCCGCGGCGGTGTCGCTGAAGCCCCACTCCTTCTGGACGAGCGGCAGCACCCCCGACAGCAGGTTGTACTCCATGCGGTCCACGAGCCCGACGATGAAGAGCACGACCAGCGGCGCCCAGCCGAACGGCGCCCTGGTCCGCGCGTCGATGACGCCGGCACGCGGCGAACCCAACGTCCTGACCATGCCCACCCTTCCCGTAGGAAAATCTAGAATGCTGTTCTAGGCGAACGTTCTAGCCAGAGTGGCAGAAGTCACACGATTCGTAAATGGGCGTTTTCTGGGAAATTTCGCAGTTTGGGGCTCATGTACGGTGATCGCATGAATCCTCGGCAGGTCACGGGCGCGATGCTGGTCGCCGGCACCACCTCCGACGCGGGCAAGAGCGTGGTCACCGCCGGGATCTGCCGCTGGCTGGCCCGCCAGGGCGTGCGCGTGGCGCCCTTCAAGGCCCAGAACATGTCGCTCAACTCCTACGTCACCGCCGGCGGCGCCGAGATCGGCCGCGCCCAGGCCATGCAGGCCCAGGCCGCCGGGCTGGAACCGGTCGCCGACATGAACCCCGTCCTGCTCAAACCGGGCAGCGACCGCCGCAGCCAGGTCGTGCTCCTGGGCGAGCCCGTCGCGGACGTGGACGCCATGGAGTACGGCGCGCTCAAGGACCTCCTGCGGACCACCGCCCTGGCCTCCCTGGACCGGCTGCGCGCCCAGTACGACGTGGTGATCTGCGAGGGCGCCGGCAGCCCCGCGGAGATCAACCTGCGCCGCGGCGACATCGCGAACATGGGCCTGGCCAGGGCCGCAGGGCTGCCCGTCGTCGTGGTCGGCGACATCGACAGGGGCGGCGTGTTCGCCGCCTTCCACGGCACGGTCGCGCTGCTGGACGCGGCCGACCAGGCCCTCGTCTCAGGGTTCGTGGTGAACAAGTTCCGGGGCGCCCGCGAGCTGCTCGAACCCGGCCTCGACATGATCAGGAAGCTCACCGGCCGATCGGTGTACGGCGTGCTGCCCTGGCTCGACGGCCTCTGGCTGGACGTCGAGGACTCCCTCGCGCTGGACAACCGCCGGGTCGCGACCGGCCGGCCGCTGGGCAGGCAGACGTTGCGCGTGGCGGTCGTCCGGCTGCCCCGGATCTCCAACTTCACCGACCTGGACGCCCTGGCCGCCGAGCCCGGCGTGCTGGTGCGCTTCGTGACCGACCCGGTCGAGCTGGACGACGCCGACCTGGTGGTGCTGCCGGGCTCGCGGGCCACGGTCGAGGACCTGGCCTGGCTGCGGCGCACCGGCCTGGCCGACGCCCTGCTCGCGCGGCGCGGGCCCGTCCTCGGGATCTGCGGCGGGTTCCAGATGCTCGGCCGGGAGATCGTGGACGAGGTCGAGTCGCGGGCGGGCCGGGTGGACGGGCTCGGGCTGCTGCCGGTGCGCGTCGAGTTCGCGCCGGACAAGCGGCTCGCCCGGCCGGTCGGGCAGGCCTACGGGCAGCCGGTCAGCGCGTACGAGATCCACCACGGGCGGGCGACGGTCGAGGGCGGCGAACCCTTCCTGGACGGCTGCCGCGCCGGCGACGTGTGGGGCACCACCTGGCACGGCGCCCTGGAGAACGACGCCTTCCGCCGGGCCTTCCTGGCCGACGTGGCCGAACGGGCCGGGCGCGCCTTCGTCCCCGCCCCGGACACCGACTTCGGCCGCCTGCGCGAGGCCCGCCTGGACGCCCTGGGCGACCTGATCGAGCAGCACCTGGACACCGACGCCCTGCTCGGCCTGCTGCGCGACGGCCCGGCCCCCGTGCCCTACCTGCCGCCGGGCGCCCCCTCGGCCTGATCCCGCCGGGAACGCTCGCCCTGGGCGGTGATCCAGGCGTCGATCTCCTCCCAGTGGGAGTACAGCCAGCGGACCTGGCTCTCCCGGTCGCCCCTGGGCACCTCGGCCGCCGGCACCCGCCACCACCTGGCCGTGATCCGCGCCGCGTACGGCAGCCTGCGCCACACGTCGCCGATCGTGACGAGGTCGTCCAGGCCGGTGTGCGCGACGAAGACCACGTCGGCCTCCGGGCAGGCGGTGATCGCGGCGATGGCCCCGTTCGGGCGGGGCGGCAGCAGGTGGGTCATGCCGCGCGCCCGCTCCGCCTCCTCGGCCAGCCCCTTGTCCTCCAGCCGGCGGATCGCCAGCCGCCGCCGGCGCGGGGTGAAGTTGCCGCCCTCGGGGAAGATCACCAGCGCGTCGCGGTCGTCCATGGTCGCCGACAGCCGCCGGATCTCCTCGATCACCCGCTCGCGTCCGGACCGCCGCGGCACGAAGGCGTTCGGCAGGCGGTTGACCACGACGTCGAGTGACGGGTCGTACTGGAGGGCGGCCTTCATGACGATCCGCGGGTGCCGCCCGTACACCGCCAGCAGGTGATAGATCAGCAAAAAGGAGTCGCCCGGCCCGGCGTGCCGGGAGAGCACCACGACCGGGCGGCTCAGCCGGGCGGCGCGCTCCTGCGGGGTCGGCGCGGGCTCCTCGACGTCCACGGTCAGCCGGAAGATCCGCACCGCCGCCGCGTACACCTTGGCCAGGAACCAGCGGATCAGCGCGTAGTGCCGCTCCTGGCGCCGGGCCCGCCCGAACGCCCCCGACAGCCACAGCCCGAGGCACGCGATGAGCACCGCCGACTCCAGCGTCAGCCAGGCCGCGCCGAACCAGACGAACCGCAACCCCCTGCGCTGCGGCGGCGGCAGCCGCAAGGACGCCCCGAACGTGACCAGCAGCCACAACGGCAACGTCACCAGCACCACCACGGTGACCACGATGACGAGCGGAGCCAGCACGATCCGGCGGACGATACGCGGTGGGATCAACGGCGCCTCCCTGAGGTCTGCCTGCCCTGAGGCCCTACCTTCATCCTCCTCTTGTCCGCAGATAGTGCGAAGAAGCCTGGTACGCCCGCTCGATGTAGGTGGAGATCTGGGACAGGTCGCGGTAGCGCAGGGTCGACAGCGGCGCGGCGACCCCGGCGGGCAGCACGTGCACCTCCACCCCCGGCGGCAACGAGGCCATCTCCTCGGCGAACCGGTAGCGGCGCGCGATCTCGAACGCCACCATCCCCACCTCCCAGAACCGCCGGGGCGCGGTCAGCGGGCGCTCGATCCGGCCGACGTGCAGCACGTAGACCCGCCTGGCCCCGAGCTGCACGGCCCGCCCGACGGGGATGCTGTGCACCAGCCCGCCGTCGAAGAAGTGCTCCCCGCCGATCTTCACGGGCGGCAGCAGCCCCGGCACCGCGCACGACGCCAGCACCGCCTCCACCAGCGGCCCGCTGGCGAACCAGTGGGCCGCGGCCCGCTCCACCGAGGCCGCCACGCACTGGAACGGCACCGCCAGCTCCTCGATCAGCTCGGTGCGCACCGTCCCGGCCAGCACCTCCCGCAGGGGGCCGTTGGGATGCAGGTGGGTGCCGGTCCTGGCCAGCGTGGACAGCCGCGTCACCCACGACCCGGCGAACGCCGTGCGCACGACGTCGGACCGCCACAACGAGGTCAGCCGGTCGACCGCCCGCGCCGGGTCGGCGGCGATGAGCGCGCCGTTGAGCGCGCCCACCGACGTGCCGACGACCACGTCGGGCCGGATGCCGAAGTCGTCGAGCGCCTGGAGCATGCCCACCTCGTGAGCCCCCAGCACGCCACCGCCACCGAGCACGAACGCCGTCTCCACGCTCTTCACCCTGCCCATTCTTGTTGCCGTGTCCCGGAAGGGAACCGGCCAGGACGCTGCCGACTTCGGCCAGTGACCCCACCGCGCCCCGGCGGGACGATTCCGGCATGACAGCAGTGGTACAGGCCGAAGGGCTGACCAAGTACTACGGCGGGCGGCGCGGGCTCGAAGACCTCACGCTGGAGATCCGGCCCGGCGAGATCTTCGGCTACCTCGGGCCCAACGGCGCCGGCAAGACCACCACGATCAGGTTGCTGCTCGACGTGATCAGGCCCACCCGCGGCACGGTCCGCGTGTTCGGCCACGACCCGCGCGCCGCCGCCACCCGCGCCCGCATCGGCTACCTGCCCGGCGAGCTGGCCCTCGAAGGCCGCGACCGGGCCCGCGACTACCTGGGCTTCCTCGGCCGCGTGCGCGGCGGGGTGCCGGGCAGCCGCATCGAGGAGCTGGCCGAACGGTTCGACGCCGACCTGTCGGTGCCGATGCGCAAGCTCTCCAAGGGCAACAGGCAGAAGGTCGGGCTGATCCAGGCGTTCATGCACGAGCCGGAGTTCCTCATCCTCGACGAGCCGACCAGCGGGCTCGACCCGCTCGTCCAGCAGGAGTTCCTGGCCATGGTCCGGGAGGTGCGGGCGGCCGGCCGGACCGTGCTCATGTCCTCGCACGTGCTGGCCGAGGTGGAGAGCGTCTCCGACCGGGTCGGCATCGTCCGCGCGGGCCGCCTGGTGACCGTGGAGAACGTGGCCGCGCTGCGCGAGAAGGCCGTGCGCCGGATGGAGCTGCACTTCGACGCCCCGGTGCCGGCGTCGGCGTTCGAGGGCCTGCCGGGGGTGCGCGACCTGCGGGTGGAGGGCGCCAGCGTCCGGTGCACGATCGACGGCCGCCCGGACGCCCTGGTCAAGGCCGCCGCCCGGTTCACCGTCGTCCATCTGGTCAGCGCCGAGCCCGACCTGGAAGAGATCTTCCTGACCTACTACAGCGAGGAGGACCGGCACCATGATCACCAAGAGTCTGCGTGACCACCGCCGGGCCCTGATCTGGTGGACCGTCGGCATCAGCGCGTTCATGGCCCTCTACATCAGCATCTTCCGCAGCGTCAGCCAGGACCCGAGAACGTTCAACCAGCAGGCCCTGGCCAAGTACCCCGGCCCGCTCAGGGACCTCATGGGCGGCATGCCCGACCTGGCGCTCGGCGTCAACTTCCTGCAGACGGTCGTCTACCAGCTCTTCGTCCCGATGTTGTTCGTCGTCCTCGCCACCATGCTGGCCAACCGGGCGATCGCCCAGCCGGAGGAGGCCGGGACGCTGGAGCTCGTCGTCACCCTGCCGGTGGACCGCAAGCGGCTGGTGCTCCAGCGGTTCTGCGCGCTGGCGCTGGCGCTGGTGGCGGTGTTCGCCGTGACGCTGGCCGTGGCGTGGGCGGCCGGGGACGCGGCGGAGCTCGGGGTGCCGTTCGACCGCGTCCTGGCCGCGCACGTCGGGGTGCTGCTGCTCGCGCTGTTCTTCGGCACCGTGGCCCTGACCGTGGGCGCGGTGACCGGCCGCAGGATGATCGCCTCGTCCGTCGTCGGCGTGTGGGTGGCGGCCGGGTACATCGTCGTCACGCTCGGCCGCGGCGTGGCGGCCATCGCCTGGCTGAAGTGGCTCTCGCCGTTCCACTACTACGCCGAGGGCCGGCCGCTCTATGAGGGCCTGCCGGTCGGGGACTACCTTGTGCTGGCGGGAGCGACGGCAGTGCTCGCGCTCACCGCGATCCTGTCCTTCGACAG
This sequence comes from Nonomuraea sp. NPDC004702, assembly GCF_053601695.1. Taxonomy (NCBI): domain Bacteria; kingdom Bacillati; phylum Actinomycetota; class Actinomycetes; order Streptosporangiales; family Streptosporangiaceae; genus Nonomuraea; species Nonomuraea sp. NPDC004702. The sequence continues at coordinate 2,868 of NZ_JBSGCE010000024.1, read as the reverse complement.
GCGTGACGTAGGAGTGTGATGGTGCTCTCCAGGATGCCCGCCGACCTGCTCGGCGGGCATCGCCAGGTGCTGGCCGGGGCGGCCGCCGGGCGTCCGCCCTCGCGGGCGGCGCTCGACGCCTGCCGCGCCGACGGCACGCGCGCCGCCGAGCAGGGCGTCCCGCTGCGGACGCTGGTCGACGGCGCGCTCGCCGCCGCCGAGGGGCTGCCGGACGTGCTGCCCGCGCTGCGCAGGGCCGTCTCGGCGCTCATGGAGGGGTACGAGCTGGCCCAGCTCGCCGCCCTCAGAGGCGAGGAGACGGCCCGCAGGGAGTTCGTGGACGACCTGCTCCAGGGACGGGCCGAGCGGCTGGCCGAACGGGCCGAGCACTTCGGCCTCCGGCTGGCCGAGTCGTACGTGGTCGCCGCCGCCCGCGGGCTGCGCGACGGGGACCAGGACCGCATCGAGCGCGATCTGATCGCCCGGTTCGGCTCGCACAACGTGCTGGTGGCGGTGCGCGAAGGGCTGCTGGTGTGCGTCGTGCCCGCCACGCTGCCCGCCGCCGTGGGGGAGTTCACCCATCACGTACGCGCCCGCTTCCCGGCCGGATGGCGGGTCGGCGTGGGACGGCCGCACCGCGGGCCGGGCGGCGTCGTGACCTCCTTCAGGGAGGCGGCCGGGGCCCTGGAGCTGGCCGACGCGCTGCGGCTCACGCTCGACGTCGTCAAGGCCGCCGACCTGCTGGTCTTCCCCGTGCTGCTGCGCGACCGCGGCGCGATCGAGGACCTGGTGACCAGCGTGCTGAGCCCGCTGCTGCACGCCAGGGGCGGGCACGAGCCGCTGGTCGAGACGCTGGAGGCGGTCTTCGCCGCGCACGGCAACCAGGCGGCGGCCGCCCGCAGGCTGCGGATCAGCCCGCGGGCGGTGACGTACCGGCTGGAACGCATCCGCCGGCTGACCGGCTTCTCGCCCGACGACCCCACCCAGCGCTTCACCCTGGAGACCGCGGTGCTGGGCGCGCGGCTGCTGGACTGGCCGTGGGATCAGTCGTGAAGGGCGAGCCGGAGCCCGAACCCGACGATGACCACGCCGGTCACCCGGTCGAGGATCCGCCGTACGCGGGCCGACCGCAGGACGTCGCTCATCAGCGAGGCGAACCCGATCAGCACCGCGCTCCACGCCAGCCCCTCGGCCACGTGCACCCCGGCCAGCAGCAGCCCCATCGCCGCGTGCGGCGCGCCGGCCGGGATGAAGTGCGGCAACATCGCCACGTAGAACGCCCCCACCTTGGGGTTGAGCAGGTTCGTGAGCAGGCCGCGCCGGAACCCCTTGCCGAAGCCGAACGCGCGCTGCCCGTCCTCCTCCTCGCCCGCCCGCGCCCTGGCGAGAAGCATGCGCACCCCCATCCACACCAGGTACGCCGCCCCCGCCCAGCGCAGGACGTCGTAGGCGAACCGCGAGGCCGCCAGCAGCGCCGACAGCCCCGCCGCGGTGAGCACGCCCCAGACCAGCGTGCCGAGCTGGATGCCCAGCACCACCCCCCAGGCCGCCCGCCTGCCGGTGAGCAGCGACGTGCGCAGGGTGAGAGCCGTGTCGAGCCCCGGGGTGATCGTCAGGAGCGCGACGACGGCAGCGAACGACCAGACTGCCGCATTGATGTCCACAAGGGGCGAGCGTAGCGCTAGGGAATCAATAGCAACTTTCCGGTCGTACGCCGGGCGGCCAGGTCCTCGTGGGCCCGTCGCGCCTCGGCCAGCGGGTAGCGCTCGGACACGTTGATCCTGAGCTGCCCCGAGGCGATCCAGCCGAACAGGTCGGCGGCCCGCCAGAGCAGCTCATCGCGCTCGGCGACGTAATGGACCAGCGTGGGCCTGGTCAGGAAGAGCGAGCCGGCGCGGTTGAGCACCTGCGGATCGAGCGGCGGGACCGGGCCGCTGGCCGCGCCGTAGAGGGCCATGAGCCCGCGCGGGCGCAGCGCCTCCAGGCCGCCGTCGAACGTCGTCCTGCCGACGCCGTCGTAGACGACGTGGATCCGGCCGCGCAACGCGTCGGCGAACTCGTCGTAGCCCAGCACCTCGTCGGCACCGGCCGCGCGGGCCAGCTTCTCCTTCTCCGGCGTGGAGACCGTGCTGTAGACCTTGGCGCCGCGCAGCTTGGCGACCTGGATCAGCAGCTGGCCCATGCCGCCGGCGCCGGCGTGCACCAGCACCTGGTCGCCCTCCTTGACGTCGTACGTCGAGTGGGTGAGGTAGTGGGCCGTCATGCCCTGGAGCATCGCCGCCGCGGCCAGCTCGGCGGACACGCCGTCGGGCACCGGCACCAGCCGGTCGGCCGGCACCACCGCCTTCTCCGCGTAGCTGCCCAGCACGCCGGCCCAGGCCACGGTGTCGCCGACGGCCGGCCCGTCCACCCCCGGCCCGACGGCCGAGACCACGCCGGCCCCCTCGGACCCGATCGGGGTCGGCACCGGGAGCGGGTAGGCGCCGGAGCGGTGGTAGATGTCGATGAAGTTGACCCCGCTGGCCGCGACGTCGACCACGACCTCCCCGTCACCCGGCACCGGATCGGGACGCTCGACGTATTCGAGAACCTCTGGACCGCCCTGGGCGGAGACGATGATGGCATGCATCCCCCCAGTCAACTCCGCCCCAGCCCCCCACCGCCACCCCGCCCCACCGCGCCGCCGAAGGTATCCGAGGACCGCCAGCACCCGCCACGGCCGCCGGGCCCACATCGCGACCCCGGCGCCCCGCCGCCACCCGGATCCATCGCCCCCCGGCCCCACCGCGCCGCTTAGGCCGTGTTTCATAAGGCCTTCAGCCACTCGTTGATCGCAGCGATCGTGAGGACGGCTTCGTAGCGGACGGCGAGCTTGTCATAGCGGGTGGC